>NZ_SRHQ01000004.1:0-252847 GCF_004683995.1 Methylorubrum sp. Q1
TCTCCGCCGGGGCGGCCGGAACGCATCCGGCGTGTTGCAGTGCGGTGTTTAGCCCGGTTCGGAGCCGGCGCAAACCATCGTCCGCGCAGCCGCTCTACAGCCGGTAATGCGCCGCCGCGCGCGAAAGGTTCGGATTGTAATAGGGGTCGGCCCGCAGCACCGGCTCCCAGCGCTCGCGCATCACCCGTGATTCGGCCTCGAAGCGGGCGCGCTTCTCCGGCGTGTCCTCGGCGCCCCGGCTCTTCGATTCGTGGTGGAGGAGGCGGGCCTGCGGCGTCCAGACGATGCGGTAGCCGGCCGCACGAATCCGCAGGCACAGATCCACGTCGTTGAAGGCCACGGCGAGATGCGCGGCATCGAAGCCGCCGACTTCGAAAAAGACCTCTGCGCGCATGGCGAGGCAGGCGCCGGTCACCGCGGAGACCTCCTGCGACAGCAGCATCCGCGCGAAGTAGCCGGGTTCGTTGCCCGGCAGGCCGAGATGGCTGTGACCGGCAATCCCGCCGATCCCGAGCACGATCCCCCCATGCTGGATCGTGCCGTCGGGATAGAGGAGCTTCGCGCCGACCGCGCCGATCTCGGGGTCGCTCGCGATCGAGACGAGTTCGGTGAGCCAGCCCGGCTCCAACACCTCGATGTCGTTGTTGAGGAACAACAGGATCGTGCCCCGCGCCGCGGCGGCACCCCGGTTCGACAACGCCGAGAAGTTGAACGGACCCGGTGCGGGCAGCACGCGCAGGCGCGGCTCGGAACTGTAGCGCGCGAACAGATCCCGCGTCGCCGGCTCGGTGCTGCCGTTATCGACGACGACGACCTCCAGGGCCGGATAATCGGTGCGCGAGAACAGCCCGTCGATGACGACGCCGAGCAGTTCGGCCCGGTCGCGGGTCGGGATGATGACCGAGACGAGGGGCGGCGGCTCCGGCAGGGGGCGTATCAGCCGGTTGAACCCCTGCTCTCCCCGCTCGGCCCGGGCTCCCCTGCGCGCGGCCACTTCGGCGAGCGCCTGCAGGCGCGCCGCCTCGGCCCGCGCCAGGGCTCGATCCGAGAAGGTGCCGGAGCCGGCCGCCGCCCGCCAATGATAGAGCACCTTCGGGATGTGGCGCACCCGCTCCGCTGCCAGTCCTTCGGTCAGACGCAGCAGCAGGTCATGATCCTGGCTGCCCTCGAAACCGGGCCGCAGGCCGCCGAGCCGGCGCAGCGTGTCGGTGCGGACCACGCAGAGATGGTTCACGTAGTTCTGGGCCCACAGCAATTCGCGGTCGTAGCCCGACTTGAAATGCGGCTCGAAGCGGCGGTCGCGTCCATCGACCTTGTCCTCGTCACTGTAGATCAGCTCCAGATCCGGATCGGTCCGGATGGCTTCGGCGACCTCGAACAGGGCGTTTTCCGAGAGGAGGTCGTCGTGGTCGAGGAAGGCGGTGTAGGCGCCGCTCGCCAGCGCCAGGGCGTCGTTGGTCGCGCGGGCGATGTGGCCGTTCTCCGGTCGGCGCACGGAGCGGATGCGCGGCTCCTCGGCCGCGTGGCGGGCGATCAGCCGCGGAATGCGCGGATCGGTCGAGGCGTCGTCGGCGATGCAGAGTTCCCAGGTCGGATAGAGCTGGCTCCGCACCGAGCGGATCGCCGCCTCCAGCACGCGCGGATCGGGATCGTGCACCGGCATGAGCACGGAGATCAGCGGCGGCGCCTCCCATCCCGCGATCTCGGCGCGGATGCGCGCCCGCTCCGTCGCCGTGAGGCGGTCGAACCGGGCGATCCAGGCCGCGTAGCCGGTTTCGGCCCGGTGGGAGAGGGCCCGCGCGATCAGCCCGCGGGCGCGGACCTTCAGACCGAGGATGCGCCAATAGACTGCCTGCGCGGTGAGGCCGGGCTGGCGGGCGCTCGCCCGCGCCACGATCCCGAGGCGACCGCGGCGGCGGATGGCGAGGTCTTGCAGCACGAACGGATTGGTCCGCGACAGGGCACTCAGGCGTAAGCCCGAGACGCCCGGCGGCAATCGGCCGGTCCAGGCGAAGGCGTCGCCGCCGAGCGGCTCCTCGACCAGCGCCACGTTTCCGCCGTCGCCCGAGATCGCGCTGACGAGGGCGCGGGCGATGCCGCCGCTGCCGGCATCGCGCCAGGTCACGCTCACCCAGGTGCCGCCGAGGTCGGCGCCGGAGAGGTCGATGCGCAGCTCGGCCCCGTCCGCACCCGTCACCGGCAGCGCCCGGCCCGCGAGCGACGCTATGGGCCCGGCCCGTTCCGCCATCGCCCCTCAGGTCTCCCAGCTCTTCGAGACGGAGGCCCGCACGGCGTCGCTGAGCACGGTGTCGTAGACCACCATATCGCGGGCAAAGCGCATGCCGCGCAGCAGCTCGGCGAGCGCCAGTGTCTCGTTGGGGATCGGCAGGGGCAGCGGCAGCGGCGCCTCGATCCCGATATGGTGGAATGCGGAGGCCATGAAGGCCTCGAAGTAGTCGCGGTGGCCGACGACGTCGATGCGGGACAGCACCTCGACCGCGATGATGGAACTGCCCGGCATCAGCCGGTCCTCGGGCACGTGGGTGCTGAGCTGGCGGGTCAGGGGGTTGTAGAGCAGGTGATAGGCCGGCTCCGGCATCATCCGGAACAGCCGCTTCAGGCTCTTCACGTCGGTGAAGTCGTAATCGAGGGTGAAGGCTGCCGCCTCCACGAGGTTGCCGAGACGCCAGTGCTGCTCCGCGTTGGCGGCAAGGCTGGCCCGCTCGCGCAGCCAGTACAGGCGGCTCGCCAGTTCCACAAAGGGGTCGTGGATCATCAGCATGGTGAGCGCGCCGCTCTGGACGAAGTGCCCCTCGTAGCGCGGGAAGATGATCGAGCCGGCCATCAGGCAGGAATCGAGGGTGACGGTGTCGAACATCGCCCGCAGGATCTCGTCCGGAAAGCGGCCAATGCCGAAATACGATTGCCGGAAATAGGGATACAGCGCGGTCTGGATCACCGTTTCCGGGCGGATATGCCCGTTGAGCAGGATGACCTTCTTGTCGGTGAGGCCTGTCCGCGGCAGCCGTCGGTAGATCAGCACATTGGTGTCGACATCGTAGATCTCGAGCCGCTCGATGCCGGGAAGGCCCGGCACGTCCGTCTCACGGATCTCGAAATGGCATTGCCCGGTCGCGTGCCAGCCGAACCTGACGAAGTTCGGGTCGGCGTGGATCGCCGAGACCTCCGCCACCCGGCGCCCCTCGATGCAGACGCAGACCCGGCTGATCGCCTGCGGGTTGTCCGGCACCACCCAGCCCCGGATCACGTTGCCCTCGTCGGACGAAAGGAGAAACCGCATCCTTGTTCGCCGTCCTCGGCCCCGTGTGCTGATCGGTACGCCCGTTTGTCCCGCCTTTCCCTCGCGATGCCTCCGCCGTCGGAATGCAGCCGTGAGGGGAGCGGAGGGGAGATCCGGTGATCGGTCGTCCCGCGGTGCACTCTTAGCCGATTTTTGCCGCTCGCGTGCAACGGGCTGCGGCGGGGTGGGGCCGCCACGGGACGGCATGGGGTGTTTCGAAGGAGGGGATCAGATTCCGCCAAAGTCCCGCTTGCGGAGCCGCCCGGCACCGGCTATAGCCGCGGCCTCGCAGGACACCGGGGCCACCCGGACGGCTTGCAGGGGCGCGTAGCTCAGCGGGAGAGCACTACCTTGACATGGTAGGGGTCACAGGTTCGATCCCTGTCGCGCCCACCATCCCACCCCCGGTGGGATGTTCGAGTGGACCAAGGCTCCGGAGACGGGGCCTTTTTCTTTGGCCGATCGACATCTCCCAGATCGTGGGCCGGCGCGCTGAGGAAATCCGTTTCAAAAAATGCCCCGCCGTTTCCGGCGGGGCTTTCTGCGTGCCTCTCACAAAACTCCCGCTGCGCCGCCCTCGCCAAAGCGAGAACGGTCAGAGATCGGGAGTCTCGTGAGGCGCTCTCATTCCGGCCTCCGCTCCCGAGGAGCGGAGACGCTGGCTCAGGCGTGGGCCAGCGCCGCGTTCGGCACCGCCGCGTTGTTGGCGAGGTGGTGCTGCTTCAGCATCGGCCGCAGGACGGCGATGGCGAGTGCGACCGCGATCAGGTCCATCGTCGCCCCAGTGTAGAGCAGCGTCGACCACGTGCCCGTAAAGAGGCCGCGACGGGGACACGATCGTTCTCCGGACCGCTGGCGAGCCTAGGACGCAGCGCCCGCGCTCTTTTTTGCTAACGCCGCCCACGCGAAGCGCGCCGTTAGCCAATGATTAAGTATGTTAATCCAGAACAGGGCGTCCCGATAACATAAGTGAAATCTCGGATGTCCCTCGGCCCGCTTTCGACATCTCTGCCGTTCGCCCGGCCAAGACGCTCGCAACCCGCAAAAGGCCGGAGCATACGCACCGCCGCGGTGCTCGCCGCCGCAGGCCTGCTCCTCGGGGCGGCCGGCCCGGTCCTGGCGGAGGAGCTGATCCAGGGGCCGTCGGGCGCCCCCCTGCCGGCGGAGCCGAACACGCCCACGGCGCCCTTCTTCCGGTTCAGCGACACGCAGGTCGCCTACACCTACCTGAACGATCTCCGGCAGCCGGGCGTCACCGGCGGCCGGGCCGGACGCTCCATCGAGGGGCGTAGCGCGCCGGGCAACATGCTGAGCCTCACCCATGTCCATGGCTGGGAGTACGGCACCAACTTCGTGAACCTCGATCTGCGGCGCTACGGCTCGCAGATCCCGGCCGGCCGGCCGCCCTTTCCCGGACCGGCCACGACCTTCGACTACGGCCAAACCACCCTGTTCCTGACCTATCGCGGCACCTTGAGCGGCAACGCCCTGGCCGAACAGCCGTTGTTCGTCCTGCCCGGCATCATCAAGGACGTGTCGCTGGCCTACGGCGTCGATCACCAGAGCGACGACACCAAGCTGTCGCTGCTGCGAAGCCGGGCGATGGGCGGTCTGAGCTTCTCGTTCGACGTCCCGGTCGGCTTCGTCAACATCGCCGTGATGGCGCAGAAGGACTGGTTCCGGTTCGCCGACCTGCTGCCGCCCCGGCGCCAGACCGGGACGGACGTCGTGCCCCGCCTCGAGGCCACCTACCTGATCCCCCTGAAGTTCACGGGCCTGCCCTTGGCCCTGACGGGCTTCGCCTCCTACAATCCGCCCCGCGGCGACGACCCGAAGGGCGGACGGCTGAAGGCCGAGGTCCTCACGCGCGCGAACCTCGTCCTCGACCTCGGCGAACTCATCGACAACAAGCCCAATCGGGTGAAGGCCTTCATCGGCGTGCTGCACCAGAAGAATCTGCTCGGCGCCAATTCCCGCGTCGTTCCGGGCGCGCAGTTCACGTCCTTCCTCGCCGGCGTGAGCTTCACGGCGTTCTGACGATCCCGTGGCGTCGGACCGTTCCGATGCCGCCGCGTTCCCGGCCGCCGGGCCAACTCCGCAGCCGGGAACGCGCTATCCCGCGCGCGTCACAAACCTTCATCAGCATGAAGAGTGCCTCACAGAACTCCCGGTCTCCGACCGTTCTCGCTCCGGCGATGACAGCGCGGCGGGAGTTTTGCGGGAGACACGAGAGCATCGTCCCGAAAGGTGGTTGCCGGCTTTCGAAAAAAGATGATGCGAAAACAAGAGGCTAGAGCATCGTTCCGGATCCTATATCCAGGACGATGCTCTAAGGCCGATGTTTTGGATTTATATGTTGTAAATATTGCATGGATTGAAGCCGGTGTCGAGTTTTTAACTTATGAAACGTAGGGTGCGAGAAATTTGTCGGGTCTTCGCGGTATGAAAATGATGTCCATCTCTGTAAGATCTTGCCTGTTCGCGGTCGTCGGCCTCCTCAGCTTGGTTCTGATCGGTGGCGCGGCCCATCATCTCCTCGAAGCCTGGGATGTCGTGAAGACATCGGAGGTCTCGAAGCGCAACGCCGTCGTGGACAAGGCCATCCTCAACGCGATGCAGTCCCTGCGTCTGGAACGCGGCGTGAGCGCCCAGGCGCTCCAGGTGAGCCCGGATCAGGCGAGCGCCCTTCGCGAAAAAATCGCTTCGATGCGATCGGCGATCGGGACGCATCTGGGAACGATCGAGGATCAGGGCGCCTCCCTCGGCGACGCGGGATTCGAGGCCGCCCTGAAGGATGCCCACGCCGATTACCGCAACTTCGCGCTGCTGAGGCCGCGGGTCGACGAGGCGATCGCCAAGAACGTCGGCGAACGCGAGGCCGCGCTCATCGGCCTCTGGATGCAGCGCGCGGACAAGGCCCTGGGAAGTCTCGAGCGGCTGTCCGGGCACGTGGGCGAGAACATCAAGCGGATGACGCCGGGCAGTGCCGCGCTCGTCGACATCGAGGCCTCCGCGTGGCGGGCGCGCTCGGCCGTGGGCGGCGTCTACGCGACGCTCATCCGCGTGATCGCCCAAGGCCGGCCGCTGACGCCCGGCGAAGCGGAAGCCATCGCCATCGATCTGGGCAGGGCCGACGCCCATTGGGCGACCGTCCGGGCCGAGATGGGCCTGCCCGGCATTCCGGAGACCCTCGCACAGGCCTACGCGGGGGCGCAGGCGTCGATGTTCGCCCCGGAGAGCGCGACCCTTCGCAAGGGGATGGCCGAGGGCCTGACCACCGGTGATTTCCCGATGCCGCTCAAGGATTTCCAGCGCGACACCGACACGCGGCACCTCAGCGTGCTGCGGGTCGCGACGACGGCGATGGATGCGGTGATCGCCGCCACCGAGATCGCCGCCGACGAGGCGCGCCACGCGATGATGTACGCGCTCGCCAGCATCGTCGCCGTGCTCGCGGTCGCGCTCGGCGGACTGGCCGTCACGCAGTACCGGGTGATCAAGCCGCTCACGGTGATGCGCGACACGATGGCGAAGCTCAGCCACGACGATCTCGACGCCCGCGTCCCGTACCTGGACCGGCGCGACGAGATCGGCGCGATGGCCGCCGCGGTCGGCGTCTTCAAGGAGAACCTGATCCGGACCCGCGGCCTGGAGGAAGAGGCGGCCCTGGCCCGGGCGGGAATGGAAGCGCAGCGCAAGCTCGCCATGCGGCAGATGGCCGACGCGTTCGAGGAAGGCGTGAGCGGCGTCATCGACTCCGTCACGGTCGCCGCGACCCAGCTTCAAGCGACGGCGCAGGCCATGGCCGGCACCGCGACCCAGACCGCCAGCCAGTCCGTCACCGTCGCCGCGGCCGCCGAGGAGGCTTCGGTGAACGTCACCATGGTCGCGTCGGCCGCCGAGCAACTCGGATCGTCGGTGCAGGAGATCGGTCGGCAGGCCGAGGGATCGGTGCGGCTGGCGCAGACCGCGGTCGCGGAAGCGGCGCAGACGGGGGGGCTGGTGCAGGATCTCAGCGCGACGGCCGCCCGGATCGGCGATGTGGTGGGGACGATCTCCGCCATCGCCGCCCAGACCAACCTCCTCGCGCTCAACGCCACGATCGAGGCGGCCCGCGCCGGCGAGGTGGGGCGCGGCTTCGCCGTCGTCGCGGCCGAGGTCAAGGAACTGGCGACCCAGACCGCGCGGGCGACGGACGAGATCTCGAGCCAGATCGCGCAGATCCAGGGTTCGACGGGCGTGGCCGTCGTCGCGATCAACGGGATCGCCACGCGCATCCGCGAGATCAGCGGGGTCGCGACCTCGATCTCCGCCGCCGTGGAGGAGCAGGGCTCGGCCACGCAGGAGATCGTCCGCAACGTCGCCCAGGCCGCGGTCGGGACGGAGGAGGTGACCACCAACATCACCGGCGTGGCGCTCGCGGCCGAGGAGACCGGGGCGGCGGCCGGCCAAGTGCTCGGTGCGGCCTCCGAACTCAGCCGTCAATCCACGCAGCTGTCCGATCAGGTCGCGGCCTTCCTCGGCAAAGTCCGGGTGTCGTAAGGGGGGGATCGGGCGGGCGTTCGAGCGCCGGCCCTGCCTGAACGAGGAAAGCCCCGCCGTTTCCGGCGGGGCTTTCACGGTTTCGCATCGGATCCCGAAGGATCGGCGGCGGCGGGTCAGGCGTGGGCCAGCGCCGCGTTCGGCACCGCCGCGTTGTTGGAGAGGTGGTGCTGCTTCAGCATCGGCCGCAGCACGGCGATGGCGAGTGCGGCCGCGATCAGGTCCATCGTCGCCACGGTGTAGAGCACCGTCGACCACGTGCCGGTCGCCTGCATGATCAGGTTCCCGACCGGCACGAACAGTGCGGCAAAGCCCTTGGCGCAGTAGAGGACGCCGTAGATCTTGCCGATATGCTTCGAGCCGAAGGTGTCGGCGGCGGTGGCGCTGAACAGCGAGTAGACTTCGCCCCAGGCCAGGAACACGATGCCCGACAGGATCACGAAGGCCCAGGGGTTCGAGCCGAAGTAGCCGAGCGCGACGATGCCGATGCCTTCCATCGCGAAGGCGATGAACATCGTCTTCTCACGGCCGATCCGGTCGGAGATGAAGCCGAAGAGCGGGCGCGAGATGCCGTTCATGACGCGGTCCAGCATCAGGGCGAAGGGCAGCGCGGCCATGGCGAAGAAGTACAGGTTGACCTGGAAGTTCTTCACGCCGAGGTCGGTCGCGATCACGCCGAGCTGCGCCACCGCCATCAGGCCGCCGGTCACCGTGCAGGTGAACATCAGCAGCATGACGTAGAAGACCGGGGTCCGCAGCGCCTCGCCGAGGGTGTAGTCGCGGCGGGTCTGCAGCACTTTGGTCGAGAACTTGACCTCGTCCTTGGCCGGCGAACGCATGAAGATGGAGGCCAGGATGATGACGGTGCCCTGGATCAGGCCGAAGATGAAGAACGCCTGGGCGTAGCTGCCGGCATCGATCATCTTGGCGATCGGGATGATCGTCAGGGCCGAGCCCGCGCCGTAGCCGCCCGCGGTGAGACCGACGGCGAGGCCGCGCTTGTCCGGGAACCACTTCAGTGCGTTGTTGATGCAGGTGGCGTAGACGCAGCCGACGCCGATGCCGCCGAGGACCGAGCCGATGTAGAAGCCGGTCAGCGAGGTGGCATAGGAGTTCATCACCCAGGCCGCGCCGGTCATCAGGCCGCCGAACATCACGACCCGGCTCGGACCGTACTTGTCGATGAAGTAGCCCTCGATCGGGGTCAGCCAGGTCTGGACGACGACGAAGATCGTGAAGGCCACCTGGATCGCGGCGCGATCCCAGCCGAACGTCTTCTGAATTTCGGGGACGAACAGGGTCCAAGCGTACTGGATGTTGGCCGCGGCCACCATGCAGATGACGCCGAAGATGATTTGTAGCCACCGGTTTGAAGACGGTACCGGCCGATCCGGGGCAATGGACGACAATGCCATGAGCGTGCTCCCTCGTTCCTGCACAGACGTGAAGGCCTGTTGCGTAGGTTTGGCGTTTTGGGCTTGAGAAGCGTTCAGTGCAGGTTGCTGCGTTTCCTCGTCTGCCCACTGGAGCCGAGCGGCGGTCTCGTTCCGGGCATTGGTATGCATTATTTGGTATACCAGCCATGCAGGCAAGCGAAATAATGCGCAATCTGACACGAAAGTGACGGATCGAAAGGATGAAAAGTCGGAACTCAACGGGAAACGCGTTGGTCGGCCTGCAAAAAATCGCGGAGTGCCGTGTGTAGAGCGCCTCAGCCGTCACGATCCCGCGCGTCTTTCGGCAGCCGCCATTGCGCGGCAGCCGGCATGTCGACCGAATCACGGGGCCGGAGACGTCTCGGCTCGTCCTTTGGAGGACTTCGCGCGCGGCCCGATCGCCCTGAAATTTACGCTGGCACATGGCCGAATAGCCAGATCGCGCGCGAGAGCCGCGTCCGACGTCGACCCACGTCGAGAGGGCGTCGTTCTTGCTAGAGGGCGCGTGCGGGGTGGGCCGAGCGCCCATTCCGCGCGAATCCGCCTCGACAGGTCTCGCGATCCTTGCATCCTGTCCGGCGAGGCCAAGGAGCCAGTCGATGCCCTACCGCCACACCGTTGGCCCCCGCACCCACGTCTTCGCCGATCTGGCGACGCTGATGGCGAAGGCGACGCCGGTGCGCTCCGGCGATTGTCTCGCGGGCATCGCCGCGGAATCGGCCGAGGAGAACATGGCCGCCCGCTGGTGCCTTGCCGAGGTGCCGCTCAAGGATATCCTGGCCCTTCCGCTGATCCCCTACGAAGAGGATGACGTCACCCGCCTGATCCTCGACGACCACGACGAGACGGCGTTTGCCGAGATCGCCGGTCTGACGGTCGGGGATTTTCGCGAGTTCCTGCTGACGGCTTCTTCTGCGACGCTTGCGCGGATTGCGCCGGGCGTGACACCGGAGATCGCCGCCGCGGTATGCAAGATCATGCGTAATCAGGATCTGATCCTGGTCGCGAAGAAGTGCCGTGTGGTCACCCGCTTCCGCAACACGATCGGCCTGCCCGGCACGCTCGCGGTGCGGCTCCAGCCCAATCACCCGACCGACGACCCGGCCGGCGTCACCGCCTCGATCCTTGATGGGCTCTCCTATGGCTGCGGCGATGCGGTGATCGGGATCAATCCGGTCTCCGATTCGATCCAGACGATGGGGACGCTGCTGCGCCTGTTCGACGGCATCATCGGCCGGCTGGAGATCCCGACCCAGGCCTGCGTGCTCACCCACGTCACGACGACGCTCGACGCGATGAACCGGGGCCTGCCGGTCGATCTCGTGTTCCAGTCGATCGCCGGCACGCAGCGCGCCAATGCGAGCTTCGGCGTCACCCTGCCGATCCTGCAGGAGGCGCACGAGGCGGCGCTCGCGCTCAAGCGCGGCACGCTCGGCGACAACGTGATGTATTTCGAGACCGGCCAGGGTTCGGCTCTCTCGGCGGATGCGCATCACGGCATCGACCAGCAGACCTTGGAGGCCCGCGCCTACGCCGTCGCCCGCCGTTACCGGCCGCTTCTGGTCAACACCGTCGTCGGCTTCATCGGGCCGGAATACCTCTACAACGGCAAGGAGATCATCCGCGCCGGGCTGGAGGACCATTTCTGCGGCAAGCTGATGGGCGTGCCGCTGGGCGTCGACGTCTGCTACACCAACCACGCCGAGGCCGATCAGGACGATATGGACACGCTCCTGACCCTGCTCGGGGCGGCGGGCTGCACCTACGTGATGGGCATTCCCGGCGCCGACGACGTGATGCTGAACTACCAGTCCACCTCGTTCCACGATCAGCTCTACATCCGCGAGGTGCTGGGCCTGAGGCGCGCGCCGGAATTCGAGGAATGGCTCGCCCGCATCGGCCTCACCGATGCGGACGGCACGCTCCTGCCCGGCGGGGCCGAGGCCCGCCTGCTCACCGCCGCGCCGGAGCTGGCCGCATGAGCAGGCGGAGCGACACCCTCTGGCAGCGGCTGGCCCGCCTCACCCCCGCCCGGATCGGCCTCGGCCGCGCCGGCGCCGGCCTGCCGACCCGCGAGGTGCTGAAATTCGGCCTCGCCCACGCCCAGGCGCGCGATGCCGTGCATACGCCGATGGACGCCGCCGCGATCGCGGGCGCCATTGAGGCGCTGGGCCTGCCGACCGTGACCGTGACCTCCGGCGCGGAGGATCGCGCGACCTACCTGCGCCGCCCCGATTACGGGCGCCGCCTCTCGCCGGAGAGCCTCAGGGCTCTTTCCGATTCCGCGGCCGAGCCCGTCGATCTCGCGATCGTGGTGGCGGATGGTCTCTCGGCACGCGCGGTCCACGAGGGCGCCGCCGCGCTGCTCGCTGCCTTCAAGCCCCACGCGGAGGCGGCCGGCTGGCGCCTGGCTCCGGTGACCATCGCCACCCAGGCCCGCGTCGCGCTGGGGGATGCGGCCGGCGCGGCGCTGCGAGCCCGCGCGGTCGTGGTGGTGATCGGCGAGCGTCCCGGCCTGTCCTCGCCCGACAGCCTCGGCCTCTACGTCACCTTCGATCCGAAGCCCGGACGCTCGGATGCGGAAAGAAACTGCATCTCGAACGTCCGGCCCGCCGGCCTGAGCTTCGAGCTGGCCGCGTTCAAGCTGAATTGGCTCCTGACTCAGGCCTTCGCCCGCGGGCTGACGGGCGTGAATCTCAAGGACGAGAGCGATCGGATGCTTGAGGCCGCCGCGCCTGATCCTGCCATCAGCGGACTCTGAGTGAATTCGACGGAGATTTGGCCGGCGCCCCGCGAAAGGGTCGCCGGCTTTCAAAGGAAAACCAGGGACGGCACTGTCGAGGTTGTTCGCGAATCCTGAGTTGCGCGCACCGATGTCGCGTGAATTTTAGCTGAAAACAGCCGTCGTGCGGGACCGCGCGAGGGTGTGCGCGCGTTGGTTTTGCGAAGTCTTCCCAGGGCCGACACAAGCTCGGCTGTTGCGGGCCTGACACACCGCGAAAGCAACCTGACTTTGCCTTGAGCTGTGCCTTTGAGCGCCGCAATCCCACCATAAACCGGGACGACTTCCGGGGTCGCGGTAAACGCTGTCGCTCCAACGCCTTACCGCAGAGTTTCGAGGACGTCGAAGGACGTTTTTCCGTGCCAGGCCGTAACAGGCCGTGCGGACCTCGGGGGCGTAACGGGACCGGGGCACGAGATCAGCGATGGACGCGCGTCAGACCGACAAGTCGAAGCTGCCGAGCCGGCACGTGACGGAGGGGCCCGAGCGGGCGCCCCACCGCTCGTACCTCTACGCCATGGGCTTGACGACCGAGCAGATCCACCAGCCGCTGGTCGGCGTCGCCTCGTGCTGGAACGAGGCCGCGCCCTGCAACATCTCGCTGATGCGCCAGGCCCAGGCCGTGAAGAAGGGCGTCGCCGCCGCCAAGGGCACCCCGCGCGAGTTCTGCACCATCACCGTCACCGACGGCATCGCCATGGGCCACGGCGGCATGCGCGCCTCGCTGCCGTCGCGCGAGGTCATCGCCGATTCGGTCGAGCTGACGATCCGCGGCCATTCCTACGACGCCCTCGTGGGGCTGGCCGGCTGCGACAAGTCCCTGCCCGGCATGATGATGGCCATGGTGCGCCTCAACGTGCCCTCGATCTTCATCTATGGCGGCTCGATCCTGCCCGGCTCGTTCCGCGGCCGGCCGGTGACGGTGCAGGATCTGTTCGAGGCGGTGGGCAAGGTCGCCGTCGGCGACATGAGCCTGGACGACCTCGACGAGCTGGAGCGGGTCGCCTGTCCCTCGGCCGGCGCCTGCGGCGCGCAGTTCACCGCCAACACCATGGCCACCGTCTCCGAGGCGATCGGCCTCGCGCTGCCCTACTCGGCCGGCGCGCCCGCCCCTTACGAGATCCGCGACCAATTCTGCGCCGCCGCCGGCGAGAAGGTCATGGAGCTGATCGCCAAGAACATCCGCCCGCGCGACATCGTCACCCGCAAGGCGCTGGAGAACGCCGCCGCGACGGTGGCCGCCTCGGGCGGCTCGACCAACGCGGCGCTGCACCTTCCGGCGATCGCGCATGAATGCGGCATCGAGTTCACTCTGTTCGATGTCGCCGAGATCTTCCGCAAGACCCCCTACATCGCCGACCTGAAGCCCGGCGGGCGCTACGTCGCCAAGGACATGTTCGAGGTCGGCGGCATCCCGCTGCTGATGAAGACGCTGCTCGACCACGGCTTTCTCCACGGCGACTGCCTCACCGTCACCGGGCGGACGATCGCGGAAAACCTCGCCAAGGTCGCCTGGAACCCCGACCAGGACGTGGTGTACCCCGCCGACAAGCCCATCACCGTCACCGGCGGCGTGGTGGGCCTTCGCGGCAACCTCGCCCCCGAGGGCGCCATCGTGAAGGTCGCCGGCATGCCGGCTGAGGCCCAGGTCTTCACCGGCCCGGCCCGCGTCTTCGACGGCGAGGAGGCCTGCTTCGAGGCGGTGCAGAACCGCACCTACAAGCCCGGCGATGTTCTGGTCATCCGTTACGAGGGCCCGAAGGGAGGCCCCGGCATGCGCGAGATGCTCTCGACCACCGCCGCCCTCTACGGCCAGGGCATGGGCGACAAGGTCGCCCTCATCACCGACGGGCGCTTCTCCGGCGCGACCCGCGGCTTCTGCGTCGGCCATGTCGGCCCCGAGGCCGCCATCGGCGGGCCGATCGGCCTGCTGCGCGACGGCGACATGATCACCCTCGACGCGATCAAGGGTACGCTGGACGTAGCGCTCTCCGACGAGGAGTTCGCACAGCGCCGCAGCGAATGGACGCCGCGGGGCAACACCGCGACCTCCGGCTACCTCTGGAAATACGCGCAGACCGTCGGGCCTGCGGTGAACGGCGCCGTGACGCATCCGGGCGGCGCGGGGGAGACGAACGTCTATGCCGACATCTAGGACTGCCCCTTTCCGGCCCATGTGGCCGGCCGGGGCCGATCCGGGTCGGCTCCGGGCGGGGCTTCTCGCCAGCTTCCTCGGCTTTGCGCTGATGCTCACGGCCGTCGATCCCGGCACGGCGCTCGACGCGACCGCCCGCACGCCGGTCCCCGAGAAGGGATACCGTTCGGGCCGCGACGCCCTGCGCTCGGGCGTGCGCGACTACAACGCGGGCGACAAGCAGGGCGCCGTGCGGGCGCTGGAATACGCCGCCGACCAGGGCCAGACCCTGGCGTTGTGGAAGCTCGGCCGCATGTACGCGGACGGCGATGGCGTGCCCCACGACGACCTCAAGGCGTTCGAGTACTTTTCGCGCATCGCCGACGACAACACCGACGATTCGCCCGACACGCCGAATTCGGGTGTGGTGGCGAGCGCCTTCAACGCGCTCGGCACCTACTTTCTGGAGGGGATCAAGGGCACCTACGTGCGCCCGAGCGCCGAGCGCGCCTACGACATGTTCAACTACGCGGCGTCGTATTTCGGCGACCCCAACGCGCAGTACAACCTCGCCCGGCTCTATCTCGACGGCACCGGCGTCGAGCAGGATCCGCGCAAGGCCGCGCGCTGGTTCAACCTCGCCGCCGAGAAGGGCCACCGCCCGGCTCAGGCGCTGCTCGGCGACATGCTCGTCAACGGCACCGGCGTGCAGCGCCAGCCGGTGAAAGGGCTGACCTGGCTCGCCATCGCCCGCGGCGGGGCGCAGGGCGCGGCGGACGCTTGGATCGTCACTCTCTACGACAAGGCCTGGGCCTCGGCCAACGAGACCGACCGGGCGGACGCGATGGCCCAGGCGCAGTCGCTGTCGACGGGTTCGACCCGCCGGCGGCGGTGAGGCCGTCGCGCCCGGTGCGGTAGATTTACCGCGTATCTCGGCTCGGATGAGCGGTGCGGATATATGTTTGCATCCGTGACGCCGATGAAGGAGCGCGTTCGCACAGCCGGCCGTATCCGCCCCCTTCGCCTTGCATTCGGCGGCGGATCGCGCGCGTCCCCACGTCGGACGATCGAGACGTCGGTCGACGAGCCCGCCATCGCGACGCTCGTGCCGGAACTGCAATTCGACGCGTTGCCGGCACTGCTTGATAAGCCGCCGATGGTGTTCGACGAAATTCGGCGCGAGGTTGCGCAGCGGCGCTGGAGGCAGACCTCACGGCAGGTTTCTACGGCTCCCGAAGCAGATCCGCGACCGTTGTCATCGGCATCACCATCCGTGTCGGACCCTCCACCGCATCGCTGATCGTCACGAAGCCGTAATGGGCGTAGGGGCGTCGTGCCTTGTCTCCGACGGCATCGGCGGTCCGATCACCCGTCGCTCAGCTCCACCGTCACCGGCACGTGGTCCGACGGCTTCTCCAGCCCGCGCAGGTGGCGCTGCACCGAGGCCGAGACGAGGCGGTCGGCGGCTTGCGGCGAGAGCAGCAGGTGGTCGATGCGGATGCCTTGGTTCCGCGGCCAGCAGCCGGCCTGATAGTCCCAGAAGGTGTAGAGCCCCGCGCTCGGCTCGCAGGCCCGCAGGCCATCCGTAAAACCTTCCGCCAGCAGCGCGCGGAAGGCGCGGCGGGTCTCGGGCAGGAACAGCGCGTCCTGCGTCCAGGCGGCGGGGTCGGCGGCATCCTCGGGCTCGGGAATGACGTTGAAGTCGCCCGCCAGCACCAGCGCCTCCTCGGTCGTCATCAGGGCGCGGGCATGCGCCCGCAGGCGGGCCATGAAGGCGAGCTTGTAGCTGTATTTCGGCCCCGGAGCCGGGTTGCCGTTCGGCAGGTAGATCGAGGCGACCCGCACCGGCGCCACGCCCTCGCCGTGCACCAGCGCCTCGATGTAGCGCGCCTGCTCGTCCTCCGCGTCGCCGGGCAAGCCGCGCAGCAGCTGCGTGTACTGGAGCGGCGCGCGCACCAGCAGGGCGACGCCGTTATAGGCCTTCTGCCCCAGGGTCTCGACCGCGTAGCCCGCCGCCTCGATCTCCTCGCGGGGGAAGGACGCGTCCTGGCATTTCAGCTCCTGCAGGCAGACCACATCGGGCTTGGCCTCGTCGAGGAAGCCCAGCAGGTGGCCGACCCGCTGCTTGATCGAATTGACGTTCCAGGTGGTGATCCGCATGGGGTGTGGGGAGGCTCGGCCGGAGGGGCTCTCGTCATCGGGCCTTCGCGCGGCCCTGGCAAGGCGGGGCCGCCTGTCGGGCGCGAAGAGCGCCCCGCGGAGTGGAAGCCTGAGGCCGCGGATGCGGCCGCCGGCGTTTGAGGCTGAGGAATGCCCCCATGGACGCGTCGTGGTTCGAGCCGGTGCGGGCCTATTGCGAGCGCGGCGACGCCGGGTTCTGGGCCGAGCCGATCAATGCCCTGACGAACGCCGCCTTCCTGATCGCGGCCGGGCTCGCGGCGCGGCGCGCCCGCGGCGACGGGCCGGTCCTGGTGCTGGCCGGCGTGACCTTCGTGGTCGGGATCGGCTCGTTCCTGTTCCACACCCTGGCGAACCGCTGGTCGATGCTGGCCGACGTGATTCCGATCGCCGTCTTCATCTACGGCTACTTCGCTCTCGCCATGGCCCGCTTCTTCGGCCTCCGGCCGGCGGCGGCGACCGCCCTCACCCTGGCCTTTGCCGCCCTCAGCTTCGGCCTGACCCCGGCCCTCGACGCGCTGAGCGGACGCTCGGTCTCAGGCCTCACCAACGGCTCGGTCGATTACGCCCCGGCGATCCTGGCACTCCTCGGCGTCGGCCTCGCCCTGCTGAAGCGGGCGCCCGGCACGGCCCGCTCGGTGCTCGGGACCGCCGGCATCTTCCTCGTGTCGCTGACCTTCCGCACGGTCGATGTGGCGAGCTGTGCCAGCCTGCCGCTCGGCACGCATTTCCTCTGGCACGTCCTCAACGCGGCGGTGCTCTACCGCCTGCTGATCGCGGCGACCCGGTTCAGGGCCTGAGGCCCGGGTTCCGGGATCGCAAAGGGATCGTCCCTTCACCAGGGCTCTGCCCTGGACCCGCGAAAGGACCTGTCCTTTCGAAGCCTGGAGTTTCAGCCGCCGATTCCGCGGGCCTTGAGGCTGTCGCCGATCTCCTCCAGCGTGGCCGGGTCCTCGATGGTCGGGGGCATCGAAAACGCCTCGCCGTCGGCGATGCGCTTCATCGTGCCGCGCAGGATCTTGCCCGAGCGGGTCTTCGGCAGGCGTCCCACAGTGAGTGCCAGCTTGAACGCGGCCACGGGGCCGATCTCCTCGCGCACTCGGGCGACAAGCTCGCGCTCGACCGTCTCGGGATCCTTGGCGACGCCCGCCTTCAGCACGACGAAGCCGCAGGGCGCCTCTCCTTTCAGTGCGTCGCGGATGCCGATCACCGCGCATTCGGCGACATCCGGGTGCGCGGCGAGCACGGCCTCCATGCCGCCGGTGGAGAGGCGGTGGCCGGCCACGTTGATGATGTCGTCGGTCCGGCCCAGCACCGTGACGTAGCCGTCCTCATCCACCACACCCGCATCCGAAGTGTCGTAGAAGCCGGGGAAGGTGGAGAGATAGCTCTGGCGGAAGCGCTCGTCGGAGCCCCACAGGGTCGGCAGGCAGCCCGGCGGCAGCGGCAGCTTCAGGGCGATGGTGCCCATCGTGCCGGGGGGAACCGGCTTGCCTGATTCGTCGAGCACGTGGAGGTCGTAGCCCGGCATCGGCTTGGCGGTGGAGCCATACTTCACCGGCAGCCGTTCCAGCCCGAGCGGGTTGCCGGCGATCGCCCAGCCGGTCTCGGTCTGCCACCAATGGTCGATCACCGGCCGCTCCAGCGCCCGCTCGGCCCAGGCCACCGAATCCGGGTCGGCCCGCTCGCCGGCCAGGAACAGGGCGCGGAACCGCGAGAGGTCGTAGCCCGCGATCTTTTCCGCCCGCGGGTCCTCCTTCTTGATCGCGCGCAGGGCCGTGGGCGCCGTGAACAACACCGCGGCGCCGTGCTCGGCGGCGACCCGCCAGAAGGCGCCGGCATCCGGCGTGCCGACGGGCTTGCCCTCGTAGAGCACCGTGGTGCAGCCGTGCAGCAGCGGCGCGTAGACGATGTAGGAGTGGCCCACCACCCAGCCGATGTCGGAGGCGCAGAAATAGACCTCCCCGGGCGCGACGCCGTAGAGGTTCGTCATCGACCACGCCAACGCGACGCAATAGCCGCCGCTGTCGCGCACCACGCCCTTGGGCCGCCCGGTCGTGCCGGAGGTGTAGAGGATGTAGAGCGGGTCGGTCGCCGCGACCGGCACCGGCTCGGCCCGCCGTCCGGCCCGGCGCGCCCGCGCGACGGTCTCCGCCCAATCCCGGTCGCGCCCCTCGACGAGGCCGGCCTCTTCTTGCGGGCGCTGCAGGATCAGGCAGGCGTCGGGCTTGTGGGTCGAGCGGGCGATCGCCGCATCGAGCAACGGCTTGTAGGCGACGACGCGGGCCGGCTCGATGCCGCAGGAGGCGGCCAGGATCACCTTGGGTGCCGCATCCTCGATGCGGGCGGCGAGTTCGTTGGCGGCAAACCCGCCGAACACCACCGAGTGGATCGCTCCGATCCGGGCGCAGGCCAGCATCCCGAACAGGGCCTCGGGCACCATCGGCATATAGATCACCACCCGGTCGCCCTTGGTCACGCCGAGATCGGCGAGAATGCCGGCGAGCACCGCCACCTCGTCGCGCAGTTCCCCGTAGCTGATGCGGCGCTTGGAGCCGGTGACGGGCGAATCGTGGATGATCGCGGCTTGGTCGGCGCGACCGCCCTCCGCGTGCCGGTCGACGGCGTTGCGGCAGACATTGAGCCGGGCGTCCGGAAACCAGCGGCCGTAGACGCCCCGCTCGGCATCGAAGGCGCGGGTGGGGGCGACGTCCCAATCGATCGCTGCCGCCGCCTTCAGCCAGAAGCCGTTCCGGTCCGCGAGCGAGGCGGCGTGGACGGCAGCATGGGCGCCCTCAGGCGCGGTGGGCGTGGCGGCGGACATCGGCGTTTCCCTCGCGCGGCCTGTTGATCCGGCCTGTTCGAGGGCGATGATAGCGCGGTTTCGACCGCTGCGCGCCCAACTACGATGCCTCGAAATGCGCGCCCTCAAAGCAGAACCGCCGCGCTGGTGACCCAGGCGGCGGTGGCGGTGTTGTCCGAGGCGGGAGAAGAAGCGGAGCCGGCGGCGCCTCCCGGGGCGACGCCGGCCGGGATGTCGCTAGTGGAGGGTGTCCCCGCGCAGGCGCTCGATTTCGTCCTTGAGGTGCAGTTTCTTACGCTTGAGTTCGGCGATGCGCAGATCGTCGCTGGCGAGGGACTGCATCGCGTGGTGAAGCTCGCGCTCGAGGGCTTCGTGCTTGGCGGCGAGCTGGCTCAAATGCGTCTGCAAGGACATGAGGTGTCGCTCCTGTCACAGTTTCCGACTGGAGTAGACTGGCACAGGATGGCGCACGTGTCGAAGCCATTCGGCGGCAAAGTGGATGGATCGATAACAGGGCAATTTCAAATCTTCCGGAGCGGGGCGGTGCGCTGATCTTGGCCGTTGCAAGCTCCGACAAGACGGGAGAACCGGGTGCCATGCCTTGCTCCGGCCGGGAGCTTGGCGCATGGTCGCGCCCGGTCAAGGCCGGTGGTGTGTTTCGAGCGATGATGGCGGACGAGATTGCCAACGACGCGGTCGCGGATCCGGCCGGCGAGCTGACGCGGTTGCGCGAAGAGCACCGGGATCTTGACGAGGCCATTGAGGCACTGAAGGTCAGCGTCGCCGTCGATCAGCTCCAGTTGCAGAGGCTCAAGAAGCGTAAGCTCGTCCTGCGCGACCGGATCACGCATCTGGAAGACCAGATCACGCCGGATATCATCGCTTAGAGCGCATTCTCTTGAACCAAGGACTTCGTCGGAATGCGCTTTGGCGCATCGCCCCGAAAGCCGATGGCCGCCTTTCGGGGCGATGCTCGCGCGGCAACGCCGGGAAGGTCACGGCCTCCCCGGCGAAGCTGCCGTCGATGGGCGGTTCGGTTACTTGGCGAGATAGGCCGAGACGCTCGACACCCGGGTTCCGACGAGCCGGACCGCCTTGCGCAGGCGTTCGTCGGAGACCTGAAGCAGGTCGGCCCAGTGCTTCCGGGTGGTGCTGTCGTGGATGTCGATATGGGTTGCCGTGCGGGCGCGCGTGGTCTGGTCCACGGAGGACATTTGAGAGCTCGCTGAGGTAAGGGGCCGGGCCGCTCGATGGCCGTTTCCAGCACAACGCGGCCGGTCGATTTCGGCTCCGCCCGGTTCGGCGAGAATCGGAGGATTTTCACAGAGCGTCGCCGGTGCCTCCGCGTGGCCTCGACGCCGCGCCAGGGGCGCGGCTTGCGCCTTGTGGCCGGCCCGCCGTGCACCCGCATTTCAAGTGTTTGCGGGGTCTCGCCTTGCCGGGGTGCGGCGCCCCCTGTTATTCGGCCCTTTCGCGGGCCGACGGGCCCGCTTCCTCGCAATGGGCCAGACGACGATGCTGGGATCGCCCCCGGTCGCGATCATCATGGGAAGCCAGTCGGACTGGGCGACCATGCGCAACGCCGCCGAAACGCTGGACGCGCTCGGCGTCGCCTACGATGCCCGCATCGTCTCGGCCCACCGCACCCCGGACCGCCTCGTCTCGTTCGCCAAGGGCGCGCGGGAGGCCGGCTTCAAGGTGGTGATCGCCGGGGCGGGCGGGGCCGCGCATCTGCCGGGCATGACGGCGGCGATGACGTCGCTGCCGGTCTTCGGCGTTCCGGTCGAGTCGAAGGCGCTCTCGGGGCAGGACAGCCTGCTCTCCATCGTGCAGATGCCCGCCGGCATTCCCGTCGGCACGCTGGCGATCGGCCGGGCCGGGGCCGTCAACGCCGCCCTGCTCGCCGCCGCCGTGCTGGCGCTCACCGATGCCGGGCTCGCCGAGCGGCTCGATGCCTGGCGCGACCGCCAGACCGCATCCGTCGCCGAACGGCCGGACCCCTCTCAAGCCTGACAACGACACGAAGCGCCATGGCCTCTCCCACCTCCTCGCCGCAGATCCGGCCCGGCGGCACCCTCGGCATCGTCGGCGGCGGCCAGCTCGGCCGCATGATCGCGCTCGCGGCGGCCAATTACGGCCTCAAGGTGCACCTCTACGCCCCTGACGCCGACAGCCCGGCTTTCGACGTGGCCCATGCCCACACGCTGGCGCCCTACGACGACGCGGCGGCCCTGGCCGCCTTCGCCGATGCCTGCGACGTGGTCACCTACGAGTTCGAGAACATCCCCCACGCCACCGCGGCCGTGCTCGCCGAGCACGCGACCCTGCGCCCGAGCGCGACGGCGCTGCTCACGACGCAGGATCGCCTCTCCGAGAAGGACTTCGTGACGTCGCTCGGCATCCCGACTGCGCCCTACCGGGCCGTCGATACGGCCGAGGATCTCGTGCACGCCCTGGAGACGCTCGGCCGACCCGCCGTGCTGAAGACCCGGCGCTTCGGCTACGACGGCAAGGGCCAGCGGATGATCCGGGAGGGCGACGAGCCGGCCGCCCTCCTCGCCGAATTCAAGGGCGCGCCCTGCATCCTCGAAGGGTTCGTGCCGTTCGAGCGCGAAATCTCGGTGGTCGCCGCCCGCGGGCCGGACGGGACGTTCGCCGCCTACGACCCCTGCGCCAACGAGCACCGCGACCACATCCTCGCGCTCACCCGCGTCCCCGCTCCCGGCCTGACCCGGACGACGGGCGATGCGGCGGTCGCCATCGCCCGCGCCATCGCCGAGGCGCTGGACTATGTCGGCGTGCTCGCGGTCGAGCTGTTCGAGATCGCCGGGCCCGAGGGGGCGGCCCGCCTCGTCGTCAACGAGATCGCGCCCCGCGTGCACAATTCCGGGCATTGGACCATCGAGGGCGCGCTGACCTCGCAATTCGCGCAAGCGGTGCGCGCGGTCTGCGGCTGGCCGCTCGGCGATACCGCCCGCACCGGCGGCATGGCCGTGGAGATGGAGAACCTCATCGGCGCCGAGGCCGATGCCTGGGCGGACCTGCTCGCGGAGCCGGGCGCCCATCTTCACCTCTACGGCAAGGCCGAGGCCCGTCCCGGCCGCAAGATGGGTCACGTCACCCGGCTCAAGCCGCTCGACTAAAGCTTGACCATTCAATCTGTCGCCTCTCGGCAACAGAAAACCACAGTCGAGCCCGGTTCGAAGCATTCGGCGAAAGCGTGAGGATGCGGGCCACACCTTCGCCACATCCCGAGGTTTGAGCGGAGGGTACGGGGCGTCCGCGGAAGCATCGTGCGTGTTCTTCCAGTCTACGGCTGGACGGGCTCGCTTGGTTTTCCCGGGTTCGTTTCGCAAAAACCTCCGCTCCACGGCTCGGCCCGCGCGGGCCCCGTCGGCGATGCGGATGTTTTGCGAGGCACTTTAAGCGCCCATTCACCGTGTTGCGGCAGCGTGCGCGCGACGGGATGATCCGGGCCTCAAGGGGCCGCCGCGGAGATCCGGGCAAGCGGGCGCGGGGGAGAACGGGACAATGATCGGGATGACGCTGGACGGACGCAAGGCGAGGCTGATCGGTGCCCTCGCGCTGACGGCCGCGGCGCTGGCCGGCTGCGAGACCTATGGCAGCGCGACGGCTCCGCGCCAATTCGCGGTGCTGGAGACCGACACGACGGGCGCCACCAACGTCAACATCGCCTCGCTCAGCGACGTGATTTCGCGCAACCCGTCGGATGCCGGCGCCTACAACACCCGCGGCGCGGCCTATGCCCGTGCGGGTCAGTTCGGCGAGGCGATCACCGACTTCTCGAAGGCGATCCAGCTCGATCCGAACTCGGCCTCGGCCTACAACAACCGGGCGCTGGCCTACCGCCAGACCGGCCGCGCCGATGCGGCGATGCAGGACTTCTCGAAGGCGATCGCCAACGACCCGAATTTTTCCGCCGCCTATATCGGCCGCGCGAACCTCGAGCGCGCCCAGGGTGACCTCGACGGCGCGCTGAACGACCTCAACGTCGCGATCCGCCTCGCCCCGGAATCGGCCGAGGCCTACCACGCCCGCGGCCTCGTGCGGCAGAAGCAAAACCACAATCCGGAGGCGATCGGCGACTTTGCTGCGGCCATCGACCGCAATCCCTTCGTGGCCGCCCCCTACGCCGCTCGCGGCCAGAGCCTGATCTCGCTGGGCCAGTACGACAAGGCGATCGAGGACTTCAACGCGGCGCTGAACGTGAACGCGAAGGACGCCGGATCCTGGGCCTATCGCGGGCTGGCCTACGAGAAGACGAACCGCCGCAAAGAGGCGAACGAGAGCTATCAGCAGGCCGCTCGCCTCGATCCCAATAACGCCGTGGCCAAGCAGGGCGTCGGCCGCATGCAGGGCGGCTTGTTCTAGAGCGCATTTCGACGAAGCGGTCACCGGTTTGTCGAAAGAAAGCGTTTTGAAACAAGCACCTAGAGGCGCCGCCCTGATGCCGTCAGGTCGGGTGCGGCTCGAGGGCACGGTCCCTTGCAAGGGGCCGCGGGGGCGTCGAGAAGCGCCCGTCCAGACGGCTTGGAACGGTCGACCGACGGGCCGAGCGTACCTCAAGCATCGAAGCGAAATCCGGAAGAACCTGCCCGATCCACCTTGTCCGAGCGCCCTTTCAGGCTGATTGCTGACCAGCGGTCGCCGAACCCGCGACGCGAAGGGAAGGGCTTTGATCCGCGTCGGCCAGCGCGTCTCGCGATCCGGGTGGGCTGGGAGCGGGTGCAACCTCCGCCGGGTTGCGGGCAACTTGAAATCTGTGGGTGGGGCTCTCCGAAACGGATTTCACAGTTTATACTTCCGTATCAAACGCGATCTTGAGCGTATCGAGAGAGCGTAGAGGGAGAGGCCGATGCCGGACGGAACCGAATTGTTCAACGGAAGGCACGTCCTTGTCGTCGAGGACGAATATTTCATCGCCGAAGACATACGGCGCGCGTTCGAAGAGAGGGGCGCGCAAGTGGTCGGCCCCGTGGGGAACCTCGATGACGCTCTGGCGATGATCGAGACATGCCCGCGCATCGACGGCGCGGTGCTCGACATCAACCTGCGTGAGGTCATGGTCTTTCCGGTTGCCGACGCGCTCAGGGCGCGCGGCGTCCCCTTCGTCTTCGCCACCGGCTACGAGGAGAATGCCATCCCGACGCGCCTGCGGGACGCGCTTCATTGCGAGAAGCCGATCGATCCCGTGCGTCTGGCCAAGGCGCTGTTCGGTCAAGCCGTCGCCGGCTGAGCTTGAGCCGAGCAGGGGGGCGGCTCCGGCTCCGCTTCGGTTCCGGCCGATGCCCCGCCCGCGATCGCGATCAGCCCGGCGCACTCTCCAGTCGGCGGTGCTCGCAGGCGATGCGCCGGACCGTACCGGTGTTCGAGCGGTAGACCACCGTCTCCGTCTCGATGAGGCCGGGGCTGAACCGCACGCCCGCGAGCAGGGCCCCCGTGGTCACACCGGTGGCTGCGACGATGACGTCGCCCCGGGCCATGTCGTGCATGTCGTATTTCCGGTTCGGGTCGGTGATGCCCATCTTGACCGCCCGCGCCCGTTTGTCGGCGGAATCGAGGATGAGCCGACCCTGCATCTGCCCGCCGATGCAGCGGAGCGCGCTGGCGGCGATCACGCCCTCCGGCGCGGCGCCGGTGCCCATGTAGATGTCGACGCCGGTCTCGTCGGGCTTGGTGCAATGGATGATCGCGGCGATGTCGCCATCCGAGATCAGGCGGATGCTGGCGCCGGTGTCGCGCACGGCGGCGATCAGGTCCATGTGGCGCGGACGGTCGAGAATGATCGCGGTGATGCCGGAGGTCTCCACGCCCTTGGCGCGGGCGAGCGAAGCGATGTTCCGGTCCGGGCTCCAATCGAGATCGACGGTGCCGGGCGGGTAGCCGGGGCCGATGGCGATCTTCTGCATGTACACGTCGGGGGCGGCGAGCAGTGAGCCGCGCTCGGCCAGCGCCATCACGGCGATGGCGCCCGGCATGTCCTTGGCGCAGAGCGTCGTGCCCTCCAGCGGATCGACCGCGATGTCCACGGACGGGCCGTTACCGGTGCCGACGGCCTCGCCGATGAACAGCATCGGCGCCTCGTCGCGCTCGCCCTCGCCGATCACCACGCGCCCCTCGATCGGCAGCACCATCAACTCGGCGCGCATCGCATCGACGGCGGCTTGGTCGGCCTCCTTCTCGCGGCCGTGGCCCCGCAGCCGGGCCGCGGCGATAGCCGCCGCCTCGGTCACCCTCACCAGTTCGAGGGTCAGGCCCCGTGCCGTGGGATCGCTGAAGATCCCGGAATTGGCCGCCGACATTGCCCTACGTTCCTTATCCCCGAGCGCATCGTCCCTGATATCGGATCCGGGGCGGTGCGCTCATCTCTTGTTGTTGCATCGTCTTTCTCCGAAAGCCGGTGGCCGCCTTTCGGGGTGATGCTCTAGCTTCTTGTTTTCGCATCATCTTTTTCCGAAAGCCGGAGGCCACCTTTCGGGACGATGCTCTAGGCCCTTGTCTTGACGCGGATTCTTTCGACGGACCGGTGACCGATTCGTCGGAATACGCTCTCGGCCGAGCCTGTTCCGGCCGGTTCCGATTGTTTCATCTCGCCCCGGCCGCTGCGAGGGCCATTCGGGACGAAGCGCCAAGTCAGCGCCCGGTCAGTGTCACGTCATGCCATCCCGTTCCTGTACGGGATGGCGCTTTCGGCGGGATCTCGTCGGAAAACGGCGGCGGACGTCTTGGCTCTCGTGCCTATTCGCGCTCGATACGGATCAATTGCGGCGCCTCGGCGAGCAGGCCATCGCGGTCGATGGCGGCCAGCGCCTCGCGGACATTGCCCTCGGTCGCGGCGTAAGTGATCAGCACGAGCGGCACCGGCTGGCCGGAGAGACCTTGCGGATCGCTGGAGGCGGCCTTGGCCGAACGGCGCTGGACGATGCTCTCGATCGAGATGTTGGCCTCCGCCATGCGGGTGGCGACGCCGGCCGCGACGCCGGTGCGGTCGTGCACGGTCAGCCGGATGTAGTAGCCGCCCTCGTGGCGCTGCATCTCGACCCGGCGCGGCGGCGCGAGTCCCGCGATCGGCTGGCCGAAGGTGGGGCGCACGATCCCGAGTGCCACATCGGTGATGTCGGCGACGACGGCCGAGGCCGTGGCCGCCCCGCCCGCGCCGGGGCCGATCAGGGTCAGTTCGCCGACCGCGTCGGCATCGACGGTGACGGCGTTGGTGACGCCCATGACCTGGGCGATGGCCGAGGCCTTGGCCACCATGGTCGGGTGGACCCGCTGCTCGATCCCCGCCTCCGTCGCCTGCGCGACGCCCAGAAGCTTGATGCGGTAGCCGAGTTCGTCGGCCATGGTGAGGTCGAGCGGCTGGATCGCCGAAATGCCCTCGACCGAGACGCCCTCGGCGTCGATCTCCACGCCGAAGGCGAGGCTGGTGAGGATGGCGAGCTTGTGGGCGGTGTCGAAGCCCTCGACGTCGAAGGTCGGGTCGGCCTCGGCGTAGCCGAGCGCCTGCGCGTCCTTGAGGCAGGCCTCGAAGGTCAGCCCCTCCGCCTCCATGCGGCTGAGGATGTAGTTGCAGGTGCCGTTGAGGATTCCGTAGACGCGGGAGATCGCGTTGCCGGAAAGCCCCTCGCGGATCGCCTTGATGACCGGGATGCCGCCCGCCACCGACGCCTCGTAGGCGAGCGCGACGCCGTTCGCTTCAGCCAAACGGGCGAGCGCCGCGCCGTGATGGGCGAGCAGCGCTTTGTTGGCGGTCACGACATGTTTGCCGGCACCGAGCGCCGCCTCGACCGCCGCCTTGGCCGGCCCTTCCGAGCCGCCGACGAGTTCGACGAACACGTCGATTTCGGGTGAGCGCGCGAGCGCGACGGGATCGTCGAACCAGTGCAGGCCCGACAGATCGACGCCGCGGTCGCGGGTCCGGTCACGGGCGGAGACGGCGGTGACGGTGATCGTGCGGCCGGTCGCGGCGGTGAGCGCCTCGGCGCGGCGGGCGATCATGTGCAGGACGGAAGCACCGACCGTGCCGAGCCCCGCAATGCCGAGGCGAAGGGTCTGCGTCATGGAAGTTCGCACCGTAATCGACGTTGGCACCGGACCTGTTCCGGATCGCCGCCCGACGGCCGCTGCTCGCTCGAAGGATCGCCTGAGCGGCGGTCCGGTGAGGGCGCGGAAGACAACCGGGACGGCGCGCACTTCTGCAACGATTTGGGGCGGGTGCGCAAGGAAACGGGACGGGAAGAGGTGGGGCGGGGTCTTTGGTGAGCCGCGTGCGCCGCTGAGGCCGGGGGTGCTGCGCGGGGGCCGGCTTGCCGAAGATTGGCCTCAAACCGGGGCTCTTCTCCTGCTCGGGGAGCCAACAACTTTCTAAAATTCCGTGAATGCTGCGCTTTCGGCGCCAAACCCCGCACTGGATCGGAAGGTGCGGGGATAGCGTCGTCGTTCCAGCGCCCGGCGATCCGCTCCGCGCGTTTCGCCCGGTTGGGGCCGCGCATGTAGGTCGCGCTCTCCCGGCTGCCGTCCGCCCACCCGAACCACGCGTTCAATTCGGCTTCCGTCGCGCCGCTCTCGGCTGCGCGGCGTGCTCCCGCCTTGCGAAGGCCGTGCGCCCGCCCCGGTACCCCGGCGGCGACGCATGCGTCCCGGAACCAGTTGCCGAAGCTCTCTTTCGTCATCGGCCGGCCGCGTTCGCCCGCGAGAAACGTGAGATCCCCCGTCGGGCTCGCGGCGATCGAATCGGCCAGAGGTGGCAGGATGCGGATCGTCACCTCCTGGCTGGTCTTCGCCGTGACGATGCGTGCAATGCCGTTGCGGACGTGTGGCCGACCGAGCCGCGCCGCAACGCCCCGGCGCAGGCCGGTGTAGAGCAGGATGTCGAGCGCAAGACGCTCGCGGGTGCCGACGGGCCAGTGCGCCTCGAAGCGCGCGACCTCTTCCTCGGTCCAGGTGTGGAAGCCGTTGCGGTCATTCGCCCCGCTCATCAGCTTCACGCCGCGCGTCGGGTCGGCCGGCACCATTTCCGCATCGACCGCCCAGGCGAACAGTCCCCGCATGGTCTTGAGCCAGTTATTGGCCCCGTGCGGCTTGGCCTTGCGACGGTCCATCCCGTCTTGGATGGCGCGACGGGTGATCGCGTCGGCGCGTTCCTGGCCGGCGATCTCGACCATGGCCTTGAGCAGACCGTGGCGCTGCGCGCGCGATGCAGCCGACAGCTCCTCGCTCCACTGCCGCGACGTCAGGTATCGCTCGACCAGCCACGCGACGGTGCCGACGGTGTTCGGCTTGGCCTGAGGCGCCGGCTGGCCGCGAACGGCCGCGTCGTAGGCCGCTTGGAAGGCGGGTGAGCCGTACTCGCCCCTGATGCGGATCCGCGGACCTTCGCCGCGGCGAACGTACCAGACGACCGTGCCGTGGCGGGTGGTCTCGCGATTGAGGTAGGGCGGGCGGGGGCGCGCCGTCGCCGTGAAGAGTCAGCGCAGGCCCGGCGGTCACGGTCGGCCGACGGTGGTGGCGACGCCGGCTACAACCCCGCCTTCTACGGTGGAGCCTACAGCGCTCAGTCGGATCACTCGGCTTCGTCGCACTGTTCTGGGTCGTTGTCTTCGGACAGTGGGTCGTCGTGCTCAGGCGGTGACGGCGGCGGCGGATGCGGCGGCGATCGAGATGGACCGCCTGCGGGCGAAGTACGATCCCCTGTTCGCTGCGCAGCAGACCTATCGCAGCAGCCTCGCCGAGCTGCGTCAGGCCCTGGCCGTCGGGGCGATTTCGGAGGCCGCCGACACCGCCGAACTCGACCGGCGGAAGGCCGCCTTCACGGAGCAGGTACGCGGGGCTCGGGCTGCAGGCTCACGAGTGGCAGCGGGAAGCCGGCCAAAGACGCTCGCGCCGATCTCTACATCGGGCCGAGCACGCGCATCAGCCCGGTGATGACAGCGCCGGGCGATCGCCCTCACGCTCGATCCGAGATCACCATCGGGCCGCTGACGACGTTCGCCCGAGAAACGCCGGAGGGAGGTGGTGCGAGCGCCATGCGTGGAGCGGGGCTCGCCGTAACGTGCCCCACCTGTGCGCTTCAGCCCTGCTGGCCTTGCTCCGACTTGGTCTGGCTCAGCGCGAAGAGCGCACCGAACGCGCCGCCCGCCGATCCAAGAACGCCTGCCAGTGCGACGGCAACGGCAGGAATCGGCGCAAGCTGCTGTGGCCACAGCAGCCAAAGAGCGCCGAGGGCGACGAGCCCACAGCACACGCCGCTCAGCAGTGCGATGACGACGCGACGTTTGACGAGAGGTTTGCTCATCCGTCGCATCTAGGGCGCGCTGGGATTTAATCGCGTTCTGACCGCCATCGTTGCCACCCGGCCGGACATCGGGCCCGCGCCGACCTGACACCGCCCAACATCGCAGGCCTACCCAGCCCCGCCGGCACCCGCCGCGCAGAAGAACGTGGCAGCGAGGCCTATACAACATATGTTTGTTTATGCGGCCTCGATCCTTCGGCAAATCCCCGCCGTTGGAGGCGCAGCATGGTCATCACCCATCCGACCACGGAGCCGGACGACAAGGGTTCCGGTGGGCCGCTTGAACGCGCCGTGACCGAAGCCGCCGACGGTCTGAAGGAGATCCGCGACGAAGGTCCGTCCGCCGAACCTGTCTACCCCACGCATGGGAGCGTCGAGGCGCACGAGGCGTGGGCCTTTGACTCGGCGTCCTACGAACGCGCCAGACTGCGCGGGATGCCCTTGATCGCGTCGCTGAGATCATGAGCGGGCAGGCGCAGCCGTCGTGATCCGTGCGGGTGACGTCGAGGCGAGCCGGTGCTCGCTGCCATTGCCGACCACTGCCCAGCCCCGCCCGGCTCAGCCGAGGCGGAGTTTTTCGTTTCTGGCCTACCGGACCGCGATCTCGCGCTCGCCAACGACGACTTTTGCCGGCTCGGTCGGGTGAAGCTCAACAATGCGCTTGATCCTGTAGCGGCGCAGCCGGTCCCACGCCGCGTCGCTGCCGGACATCAGGGCTCGGGCCAGCAGGTCTCGGCCACTTCCTGCCCGCCATCGCGGACGGCTGCGGCGCTGTCGTTGTTAATCTCGACGATTGGTGCGCATGCTCAGCCGCTCTGCGCCCGCGCCAGCAGGATCTCAGCCTGTGAGCCAGCGTGGGCCGGCTGAGGAGATATCGAGGATCGGCTCTCGGCTCACTTCGCACCAAGGTGTCGCCTCCGCATCATACTCCACGAGTTCGTAGTTTCGCCCGCAAGTCTGCCACCCTAGACAGGGAGCTTGGTTTGGCTCTGCATCCCACGGGAGTGCTGCTAAGCGGCGAAGCTCCATCATCGCCTCCTCGCGGGAGGAGAACTGTCCGATTGTCTCGGAATGCAATTCGTCCTCAATTGCGAACATCGCGTACCCCGTCATTCAACGCGGTCAGCCGCCAGCATCCGCTTCCGCACCTCGGCCATGCGGTCGTCAGCACGATCACCGCCAGCATTTCGCCCATCAGCAAGCCGGGCTTGCGTGCGCAGATCGGCAACAGGAAGTCGCCTTCGCCTTCGATAGCGCCCTTGGCCGTGTCGGGTCGGAAAGGGGGCGAACCGTCCTTGGGGTGAACCTATCGCGCAGAGGCTACCCTGGCCAAGATGTCTCCTGCCGGATTGCGCCACGCTCAAGACCACGACTCATCCCCCCGTTCTATGATCTGAAACGGGTGCGGGGAGCGCCGAACATATCCGTTGATCGTCAATAGGTGCCGTTAGGCTGGAAGCGGTGGTTAAGTAGTTGATTTGTTTATATTATTTGCGATCTGCCTCGGCGGCGCCACGCTCGAGCCGCAGGCTCCGGCCGCGCTGCCGGTCGCAACGCGATGGCGCCGCTGGGCGCGAATCTGAGGAGTTTCGACGATGAGGGGCATTCTCCTCGGGGGCGTGGTGGCGAGCGCCCTGGCGCTCGGCACGGCACCCGTCGCCCAGACACGGGACGGCATCGGTCCGGGCGGCGCTGCGGCGTGCTCGGCGGCCTTGCCGTCGGCCATGCGATCGCGGCCGCCAACGATCCCTATTATCCCGGCAAGCCGGTCTACCGCGCGCCCCCGCGGCCGGTCCATGTCGAAGGCCCGATCTGTCACTTCGAGCGCCGCGAGACCATCGACCCCTACGGCGACATCTACATCCGGCGTGTGCGCGTCTGCGAGTGAGACGGTTTCTCTCCTCTCCCTTGCGGGGAGGAGAGGATTTCAGCGCAGTTGCAGGCTGTCCACCACCTGCCGGAACAGGGGCAGCATCTGCTCGCGCTGGTCGGCGCGGGTGACGCCCACGGCGCGGATATAGCCGTCCGGGTTGAAGCGGATCGTCTGCGAGACCACCACCGGCTGGCTCGAGGGGATGTCGATGGCGCGCGCCACGATCTCGTGCCAATCGATGCCGTTCTGGCGATAGCTCTGAGAACGCTCGATGACGAAGTCCTTCATCGTCTGGTTGGCGTAGAGCGAGGCGCGGGCGAAGCCGTCGCGCTGCTCCTGGGGCGTCGCCTGCTGCACCGCCTGGGCGACCACGAGGATCGGCTGTTCCAGATTGGTGACCTGATCGCGCGGCCCGAGGGTCAGCAGCACGGAATTGCCGGCCAGCGCCCGCACCGGGCGGAAACCGGCGAGGTCGCCGATGCGGAAGGGCAGGGCGGCGATCTGCTGGTCGAGGGACAAGGCCCCGCGGATGCGCAGGCCCGTGAGCATGCCGCGCATCGACTCGTCGGTCTCGGCATCGACGGCGGCCTGGGCGATGATGATGCCGGTCACCTCCGTGGCACCGACGATGAGGAGCCACTTGCGCGCTGCGGGCATGCCCTGGCCGTCGGCGGGCGTCAGCTCACCGGTGAACAGCACGCCTTCGGCCCCGCCATCGAGCGTCACCGGCTCGCGGGTCTGGACGACGAGCCCCTGCGTCTTGAGGTTCTCGTCGGTGAAGCTCTGCTTGAGTTCCGGATAGGCGCCGGCCGGCAGTTCCACCACGGAGAGCATCGCCCCGCCGCCGAGCCGCTCGAAGCCGGTGAAGCGCTTCGAGATCGTCATGTCCGACGGGGGCTTGAAGCCGAACCGCGAACTCGGCGGAAAGATCGCGTCTTCGGCACGTGCCGGCGACACGGGGGCGGACACGGCCCCCGCCAGCACGGTCGCCGCAAGGACGGCGGCGGCGAGCCCGCGGGAGAACAGACGCAACGGCATCACAAGTCGTCTCCGAAGAGCCCTTCTCGGCTTGAGGCCCATCCGCGATGGGTCGTCCGCCGCGGATATCCTGTCAAGCGCGGCAGAACGCCGAAGAACAGCGAAGAAGGGGCAGGGATTATTTCCCGCGCCAGCGCCGCCATTGCCGCTCGATCCAGCGGGCGGATTTCTCCATCGGCACCTTGAGGCCGGGCACGTCCTGGGCCAGCAGCGCGAGGCCGAGCGGCAGCATCCACAGACCCAGCACCGGCAGGATCGAGAAGATGCCGCCGAGCATCAGCAGGATCGCGGCCAGCAGCCGCACCGGAAAGCGCGCCGGCTCCCGCAGCCATGCCAGCCCGCGCTGTACCCGCTCGGGAAGCCTCCGGCTGGCGCGGTCGACCCGCTCGTCCCAATCACGCGCCGTGACCGGGGCCGGAGCCTGCGGTGAGGTTGGCGTGGGTCGGGCCGGTTCGATGTCGCGCGCGTTCTCCATCCTCTCAGAATGACGGTGCGGGCCGAAAGGTTCGCCGATGCTCGTTCATTCGCCACGTTATCCGGTGATGAACAATCCGGCGATGGCCGCGCTGGTGAGGTTCGAGAGCGTGCCCGCCAGGATCGCCCGCAGGCCGAACCGGGCGATCTCGGGCCGGCGCTCGGGGGCGAGACTGGTGAAGCTCGCGAGCTGAATCGCCACCGAGGCGAGGTTGGCGAAGCCGCAGAGCGCGAAGCACAGGATCGCGCTCGTGCGCGGATCGAGGGGGCCGGCCTTCAGAATCGGCGAGAGGCTGGCATAGGCCAGGAACTCGTTGAAGGCGATCTTCTGGCCGATGGCCCCGCCGACGAGGGTCGCCTGCTCCCACGGCACGCCCAGCAACCAAGCCAGCGGGGCCAGCACGACGCCGAGAATGCCCTCGATCGAGAGTCCGGCGAACCCGAACACGCCGCCGGCCCAGCCGATGGCGGCGTTCACCAGCGCGATCAGCCCGACGAAGGCGATCAGCATGGCGCCGACCGCCACGGCGACGCCGAGGCCCTTCTGTGTGCCGTCGGCGGCGGCCTCGATCAGGTTGGCCGCCCGCGCCTCGCCGAACTCCACCCGCGTCGTGAGGATGCGCGTCGGCTCGGTCGAGGGCACGAGGATCTTGGCGTAGAGCAGCCCGCCGGGAATCGCCATGAACGAGGCGGCCAGCAGATACGGCATCGGCACGCCGAGCGCGGCGTATCCGGCGAGGATCGAGCCGGCGGTGGAGGCCGCCCCGCTCGTCATCACCGCGAACAGTTCGGCCCCGGTCAGCGCCAGGAGGAAGGGGCGCAGGGCCACGGCGATCTCGCTCTGCCCGATGAAGATGGTGACGACCGCCGAGAACGATTCGATCGGCGAGGTACCGAGCAGTTTTCGCAAACCGGCGCCGAGAAACCGGGCCAGCGCCTGCATCACCCCGAGATGGTAGAGCACGCCGATCAGCGCCGAGACGTAGAGGATCTGCGGCAGGACCCGCAGGGCCAGGATGAAGCCCGAGCCGCCGAACAGCTCGAACATCCGCGGCTCGACGAGGCCGCCGAACAGGAAGGCGGTGCCCCGGTCACCGAAGGAGAGCACGGTGGTGACGACATCCGCCACCGCGCCGAGCGCCCTCTGCCCGGCGGGCACGAACAGCATCAGCGCGCCGATCCCGACCTGAAGCGCCAGGGCAGCGAGCACCACCCGCGGCCGGATCGCCCGCCGGTTCACCGAGAACAGCCACGCCACGGCGAGCAGCAGGGCAACGCTCGCGCCGGCATGGAACAACCTGTCGAGCATTTTTTCGGACCGGGCGCGGAGAGGGGGGCTTTCCGGCGAATGCGCGAACCGGGCCAGGACCTCAAGGGAGTACGGCAAGGGAGTACGGCCGCGGCTCCGGATCAGGCGAAGCGCCAGACCGAGGATCGCTTGATCTCGGCATCCTCCAGCGCCCGCGTGACGGGCACGTCGTAGGTCACGAGCGGGATCAGCCGTTCGCGGGGCAGGTAGGAGCGGCCGGGATCGCCGATCAGGACCGTGCGTCCGCGCCCATGCAGGTCGCCGAGCCAGCCGCCGACCGCGGCGGCGAGGTCGCGCTCGTAGAAGATGTCGGCGGCCAGAACGCAGGCCGCATCCGTGCCGATCAGGTCGCTGCCGTCCGCGGTGATGCGGTCCGCCACGCCGTTGGCCGCGGCGTTGAGCGGGATCGCGTGGAGCGCGAAGGGATCGAGGTCGCTCGCGGTGACGTGGGCCGCCCCGGCCATCGCGGCGGCGATGGCGACGAGCCCGGAGCCCGAGGCGAAATCGACCACCTGCCGCCCCGCCACGGTCGCGGGGTTGTCGAGGATGTAGCGGGCGAGCGCTTGTCCCCCAGCCCAGGCGAAGGCCCAGAACGGCGGCGGCAGGCCGATCGCCTCCAACTCGTCCTCGGTCTTCTGCCACAGCGCGGTCGCCTCGTCGGCGACGTGCAGGACGATCTCGGGGGCGTGCGGGACGGTGCGCAACGCCGTGTGCTCGCGGATGAAGCGGGCGGGATCGCGAACCGGGGTCACGAGGCGAGAAGCTCCGCGTAGAGCCCCGCCACCGTCTCGGCGACGGCGGCTTCCGTATAGCCCCCTTCGAGGATGCGCGCCCGCGCCGCCGCGCCCATCCGCGCGACGAGCGCCGGATTGGCGGCGAGCCGCGTCAGCGCGGCGGCGAGCGCCGTGGCGTCGCCCGGCGGCACGAGCAGGCCCTCGACGCCGTCGCGCACGAGGTCGCGGCAGCCCGGCACGTCGCTGGTGAGGATCGCCCGGCCGCAGGAGGCCGCTTCCAGCAGCGTGCGCGGCAGCCCTTCGCCGCCGCGGGAGGGCAGGCAGCCGACATGGTGGGCGGCGAAGATGCCCGCCACATCCGCGGTCGGGCCGTGCCAGGTGATCCCGTCGCGCGACCAGTCCCGCAGGGTCGCCTCCGGAATTGCCCGGCGGTTCGACGGGTCGGGCGCGCCGTAGAGCGAGAGTTCCACCGCCGCGCCACCGGCGCGGGCCTGCCGCGCCGCCTCGACCGCGACGTCGATGCCCTTCGACCACAGCATCCGCGCGACGATCGCCACCTTCAGCGGGGTCGGCAGCGGCAGCGGGCGCGGCGCGAAGGCATCGGGATCGACGCCCGCGCCGCCAACCAGGGTCACGGCGGTGTCGGACGGGTCGAGGCCGAGCGCGCGGGCGTCGTCCGGGTTCTCGAACAGGAAGCGGGTCTGCCGGCTCGCGAGCGGACCGCGGATCAGCCCTTTCAGCGCCAGCCGCGACAGCCGCCCGGTCGCGTCCGCGCGGGCGCCGAGCAGGCCGAGGCCGGTCAGCGCGAAGACGCGGCGCGGGATGCCGGCCATCGCCGCGGCCGTGCCGCCGACGAGAATGCCGCGGAGCGCCACGCAATGGACGATATCGGCCTCGAGCGCCTTCAGGATGCCCGCGAGCTGGCCCGCGGCGTAGCCCGCCGCCATCGGGTTGAGGCTGGAGCGCTCGGCTTCCAAGGGCACGACGCGGATGCCGGCGGCCTCGATCACGGCGCGGTGCGCGCGCACCCGCGTCACCACCGCGACCGAGAGTCCCATCTGCCGGGCGGCGCGCGCCATCGGCAGGAAGTGCGAGGCGAAGAACCAGTCCTCGGTGACGACGAAGACGAGGCTTTTGCCGGCGTAAGAGGCTGTTGAGGCGGTCATCGTGGGTGGCCATAGCACGGGGCCCGCTCCGGAACAGCGCCGCCGTCCGCCCCGTTGTCGCCCTACGAATGAGGGAGGGCGTGATGCTATCGGAGGAGGCCGGAGCCGGCGTGGTCGATCCCCGCGAGGCCGCGCGGGATGCGGGCCTGCGCTACGTGGACGATTCCAAGCCCGGCCTGCGGCGCAAGCGCAACGGCAAGGGCTTCCGCTACATCGACTCGAAGGGCGCCCCGGTCCGCAACGCGGAGGAGATCGCCCGGCTCAAAAGCCTTGCGATCCCGCCGGCCTACACGGAGGTGTGGATCTGCCCGCACCCGAACGGCCATATCCAGGCGACCGGGCGCGACGAGAAGGGGCGCAAGCAGTACCGCTACCATCCGCGCTTTCGCGAGGCGCGCGAGGCCTCGAAGTTCCACCGCATCATGGCCTTCGCCGAGGCGCTGCCAGGCATCCGCGCGCGGATCGACGCCGATATGGGCAAGCGTGGCCTGCCCCGCGAAAAGGTGCTCGCCACCGTGGTCCACCTCCTGGAGACCACGCTGATCCGCGTCGGCAACGACGATTACGCCCGCTCCAACAAGAGCTACGGCCTCACCACCCTGCGCGATCCGCACGTGAAGGTGGCCGGCTCCGAGATGCGCTTCCGCTTCAAGGGCAAGAGCGGCAAGGAATGGTCGGTCTCGGTGCGCGACCGGCGCGTGGCCAAGATCGTCAAGGCCTGCCAGGACCTGCCCGGCCAGGAGCTGTTCCAGTATCTCGACGGGGAGGGCGAGCGGCGCGACGTCACCTCCTCGGACGTGAACGCCTACCTGCGCGAGATCACGGGCGAGGATTTCACGGCAAAAGATTTCCGCACCTGGGCCGGCACGGTGCTGGCGGCTCTGGCGCTGCGGGAGTTCGAGACGTTCGACAACGCGGCCAAGGCCAAGAAGAACCTGCGCGCGGCGATCGAGTCGGTGTCGTCCCGGCTCGGCAACACGCCGACCATCTGCCGCAAGTGCTACATCCACCCGCAGATCCTCGACTGCTATCTCGAAGGCGGGATGCTGCTGCAGGTGAAGGAGGCGGTCGAGGGCGAACTCAAGAACGACCTCGGCGCGCTGCGCCCGGAGGAGGCGGCGGTGCTCAGCCTGCTTCGGGCCCGGCTGGAACGGGCGACGAAGGCGGCTTCCAAGGGCACGAAGATCGAGAGCACGACAAAGATCGAGCCGCCGCGTCAGACCGGAGGCCGCAAGGCGAGGGCGACCGGCACGACGCGTACGTCCGGAGGCAGACGGGCAGCGTGAGACGCCCTCAGACGCCGGTCAGCTGCCGCTCTGGACGATGGCGCCGTACCAGCCGAGCCCGCGATAGGTCTCGTAGCCCGGCGTTCTGTGAAACGCGGTGACGCTGCCGGACCGGGCATCGCGGACGATGCCGCATTCCTGCCCGTTCAGGTCCACGGCGAGCGTTTCGGTGAGCGAGCCCCTGCCGTCGGAAGCGGCGAGGATGCGCCGTTGCGCATCCACGAGCACCACGCGGGTGCGCGCCCGGTCCTCCCGGGCGATCCGCACGCCTTCGACGATCGATTTCGCCTGGGCTTCCCAATCGAAGTGGATGGCGAGGACGCCGCAGGCCGGAGCGCCGTTCGTCTCGTAGATCCCGGCGGCATAGGTCGCGACCTGTGCGCCGCCGAGCTGCGCCTCACGCCGGACCTCGCCGGGAACGTAGTCGTCGCTGCCCGGCAAGCGGATCGCTTCCCGGAACCAGGGTTCGCTCGCGACGCTGCGTCCGCGCAGGTTCGGGTAGCGCTCGGGTCGGCCGTTGGCGAGGACGGTGCCGTCACGGCCACACAGCCAGAGATCGAGATAGACCGTGTAGGCCGAGAGGATCACCCCGAGCCGCTTGGAGGCATGGTCGGCGGTCTCCGAACCGCCGCCCCGGTCCGGCCGCGCGGCGCAGGCGACCACCGCCGGATCGGTGGCCCACCAGCGCACGTCGCAGGTTCGCTCGTAGAGGTTGCGGTCGATCAGCTCGATGGCGTTGAGGGAGAGATCGACCAAGCGCTCTCCTTGCGCCTTCGCCGTCATCACGTCGACGCCCTGCTGCAACTCGGTGATCCGCGCGGTCAGGCCGGTTTCCAGTTCCCGCGCCAACGCCTCGATCTCGGCACCGATTCCGCGCACCTCCTGCGCCACCACCGAGAAGCCGCGCCCGTGCTCACCGGCGCGGGCAGCCTCGATCAAGGCGTTGAGGGCCAGCATCTTCGCCTGAGCGGTGATCTGCCGGATGCGTCCGACCCGGTCCTGGGCGATGCGGCCGACTTCCCGGGTCAGGTCGGCGATGGTCTTCGGCTCGGGATCCGGCTGTTGCCCGGCTTCGGCTTGGGACGAGGAAGGAACCAATGCTGGTGCCGGCATGGCGATAACCCGGTTTGCGTGCAAGCCGGATTATCGGCAGCAGGATTAACATAGATCTAAATAATGACGCGCAGCGCCGTCCAAGCCGAGACATCGGAGAGAAATCAGCGCGTTGGCACGCCGGCTGACCTGTCTAGGGTTCGGGGTTGGCAATGGCCGATCCCGGCGCCGTCAGTCCACACGAGGGATGGGCGCGCAGAACCAGCGTCGTCGAAGACCGGTTGACGGATGAATCGCCGCGGCCGTCCGTACGGCACAGAAGCCGCGGCCGGGCGAACCGCGGTGACGCCACGGTCAGGAAGGTGAAGCGATGGAACTCGACGCCCTGATGCTCTCGCGCATCCAGTTCGGCTTCACGATGGCCTTCCACATCATCTTCCCGGCCTTCACCATCGGTCTCGCCGCCTTCCTCGTCCGGCTCGAGGCGCAGTGGCTGTGGACGAGGAACCCGATGTACCGGGTGCTCTACCGCTTCTGGGTGAAGGCCTTCGCGGTCTCGTTCGGCCTCGGCGTCGTGTCGGGCATCGTGATGAGCTACCAACTCGGCACGAACTGGTCGCGCTACTCCGACTTCACCGGAAACGTGCTGGGCCCGCTGATCCAATACGAGGTCATCACCGCCTTCTTCCTGGAGGCGGGCTTCCTCGGAATCATGCTGTTCGGCTGGGACCGGGTCGGCGACCGGCTGCACTTCCTGGCGACCTGCATGGTCTCGCTCGGCACGCTGATCTCCGCCTTCTGGATCCTCTCGGCCAATTCCTGGATGCAGACGCCGGCGGGCTTCGCGATCGAGAACGGACGGGCGGTGGCCACCGACTGGTTCGAGGTGATCTTCAACCCGAGCTTCCCGATCCGCTACGCGCACATGGTGCTCGGCTGCTTCCTCACGACCGCCTTCGCGGTCTCCGGCATGGCCGCCTGGATGATCCTGCGCGCCCGCAAGGAGCCGCCGGCGAAGGTCCAGGGGGCCCGGGTCTCGCTCTCCATGGCCCTGTGGTTCGCGCTGATCTTCACGCCGATCCAGATCTTCGTCGGCGACACCCACGGCCTCGGCGTGCTCAAGCACCAGCCGACCAAGCTCGCGGCGATCGAGGCGAACTGGGACAGCCAGGCCAACATGCCGCTGCTGCTCTTCGCGATCCCGAACATGGAGGCCGAGCGCAACGACTTCGAGATCGGCATCCCGAAGCTCGGCTCGTTCATTCTCACCCACGACTTCTCCGGCGTGGTGCCGGGCCTCAAGGACGTGACGCCGGACAAGCGCCCGCCGGTCTGGCCGGTGTTCTACGCGTTCCGCGCCATGGTCGCGATCGGCATGGCCATGCTGCTCCTGAGCCTATGGAGCCTGTATCTGCGCTGGAAGGGCACGCTGTACACGAACCGCGTCTTCCTCAACTGCGCCATGCTGATGACGCCCGCGGGCTTCGGCGCGGTGATCTTCGGCTGGTTCACCGCCGAGATCGGGCGTCAGCCCTACATCGTCTACGGCCAGCTCAAGACGGCGGACGCCCATTCGCCGCTGACGGCCCAGGCGGTGACGACCTCGCTGATCGCCTTCATCGTCGCCTACGCGATCATCTTCGGCTTCGGCAGCTACTATCTCGCCAAGCTGCTGCGCAAAGGCCCCGAACCGTTCGAGCCCTCGGTGCCCGGCGATGAGGTCGGCCGCAAGCCCAAGCGTCCCTTCTCGGCGCTGGACGAGAAGCTGGAGCCGCGCTCCATCTAGAGCATCGTCCCGAAAGGTGGTCGCCGGCTTTCGGAAAAAAGATGATGCGAAAACAAGAGCCTCAAGCATCGTCCCGGCCAAGCGTCCGACGGCGCGTCGGAACCATGGCTCGGATACGCCTGCCCGATACGATCGGGCGGACAGGCCTTCAGGCACGGGCGGCGTGTGCGGTGTGGCGGGTCGGGCCACGCGGTATCTCGGTGTCGAGCACCGGGGCGAGGCCGAGCTGGCGGGCGAGGGTGACGAGGTCCTTGAGGCGGCCGGTCTGCGTCTTGCGGCGCAGGTTCAGCCGGTGGGTCTCGACCGTCCGGACGCTCAGCGAGAGCCGCCGGGCGACCTCCTTGTTGCTGAATCCGGCACTGAGGAAGCGCAGAACCTCCGCCTCGCGCGGGGTGAGACCGATGACGGGCTCCTCGGCGGAGGGGGAGGCGGCCGACGATGCGGCTGACGGCGCGGGTGACGCTCCCTTTGCGAGGGCGAGCACGCTGGCGCAGACCTCGTCCGCCGGGGTGCCGCAGCCGACGAAGGCGTCGGCGCCGGCGGCGATCAGCCGGTTCATCGCCGGCGCATCGAGGGTTCGGAACACCGCGAGCACCCGCAGCCAGGGCCTCCCGTCGCGCAAGGCCGCGATCCGCGCGCAGCCGGCTTCCGCACGCGCTCCGTCCACCGGGACCAGCGCGACGGCCGGCACCGGACCGCCACGGGCCAGATCGTCCTCGCCGATGGTCCGCAGGGCCGGCGCGTGCTCCAGCTCGGCGCGCATCCGTGCGTCGAGCCCCGACGGCTCGTCGACGATCAAAAGCTCGACAGCCCGGCTCGCCGTGTGGCTGGCGGTGTGATTGACGGCCTGACTCATGCCGCTCCCCTCTCGTCCCGCCGCAGAACGGTGCGGCTTGTACGGGAAGAGAAGAACAAGAGTCGTTCCAGCGGTTTAGGGGCCATTATTGCCCCGAAACGTTCCCTCGCGGCGCCGCCCGGCGGTCACCGTCCCGCTTCGGGACGGGGTGGGAGCGGCCCATTTCCCGCTGCGGTCCGGACGCCGGGACAGTGCTCCGGCCGCGCGTGTTTCACGCCGTCCGGGAGAGGACGAGGTCGGACATCGCCGAGACCACCCGATTGCGGCCTGTCGTCTTGGCTTCGTACAGGGCGATATCGGCCCGCTTCAGAAGGCCCTCGACGGTCTCGCCCTCGGACCATTCGCTGACGCCGAAGCTGCAGGTGAGCCGCACCGGACCCTTGGTCGAGCGGATGCGCAGGTCCGAGGTCTTGAGGCGCAGGCGGGAGGCGACCGCCTCGGCCTCCGTGAGGCGCTGGCCGGCGAGCATCACCGCGAACTCCTCCCCGCCCAGGCGCCCCGCAATGCCCTCCGCCTCGATCATCCCCGCCACGGCCTTGATCGCCATGTCGCCGACATCGTGGCCGTGCTCGTCGTTGATGCGCTTGAAATGGTCGATGTCGAGGATCACGGCACAGAGATGCCCGAACGACCCGGCCTTCTGGGCGGCCTCCCGCGTGCGCTGCAGGAAGGCGCGGCGGTTGAGCAGGCCGGTGAGCGAATCGGTCTCGGCGAGCCGGATCAGATCGCTCTGAAGCGTGGTGAGGCGCTCGGCCGCCCGCATGCGCGCCTGCAATTCCTCGGCGCCCGGCGGCTTGTCGATGAAGTCGTCGGCGCCGCTGTCGAGAGCCTCGGCGAGGTTGCGGGCGTTGCGGGCCGAGGACATGGCGATGATCGAGAGCGGACGGCTCGATTCGGCGAGCAGCCGGGCCGACCAGCACAGCTCCAATCCGCTCAGCGGACGGACTTCCAGGCTCGTGATCAGGGCACGGACCTTCGGATTGTCGGTGATGTAGGTCAGGGCCTCACCGGAATCCGTGAACTGTGTCACCACATGCCCCCGCGGTTCGAGCATGCCGGCCACGATCCGCAGGACGACACGGCTCGAATCCACGATGACGATGTGCACGGCTCTACCCCCGCTGACAGGAGTAGATTGTGCGCAAGACCGGTTAAGGGCCCGTCTAGAACGCGTGCCGCATTGAGGAGGAAGGCGCGGCTCGGGAGACGACCCTACCGGGAACGGGCCGGGACCCGGACCGACACCACCTGGGCACCGATTCCCTCACCCTCGGAACGGGGTGCCGGATCGGTCCAGATGCCCCGGGAATCCTTCGAGAGGACGCGGGCGCCGTGTCGCCGGGCCGTGGGGCGGAGACCGGCGGAGGCGGGCCGCTCGATCACGGTCAGGGTCGGGCGTGCGGCGGGGGCGTCGCGGATGCCGGCAGCCGTGGGGATGCCGTAGGTGCCGTAGCCCCAAGCCGGCGGCACGAGGCGGCTCGTGCTGGGCAGATGCGTGAATGGTGCGCCGAGATAAGCGCCTTCGATCACCGGACCGGCGAAGCGGTATCCGCCATTGCCGTAGCCGTAGACGTAAGGGTCGGCCGCGGCGCCCGAGGCGGCGCCGAGTGTGAGCAGGGTGGCGAGACCGGCGGCGAGGGCAGGGCGCATGGGGCGGGGCTTCTCCGGTGGCGCATTGGCGAAACATGCGCGATTCATGAAACCAAATCGGCGGCGCCTATGCTCGTTCCGCTCCCCCTCGTCCCGCCAGCCGATGCAGAATGCTGAGACGGGCGCTCTGCCGGTCGACGGCATTCGCCTTCGTCGTTCCGTGTTCAGAGCGCCTCATAAAACTCCCGGTCTCTGACCGTTCTCGTTCTGGCGATGACAGCGCGGCGGGCGTTTGGTGAGAGCCGCTTAGCGGCAGATTGTGACGCGGCGGACGATCCAGCCCTCGCCCTCGATCCACAGGCGACGGCGCTGCTTGTTGCAGTTGGCGCTCTCCTCGTCGCTCTCCGAGGTCGTCGCAGCTGCCTGAGAGACCTGCGCGGCCTCGGCGACCTGGGTGGTGCTGCGGCCCGTGCCCGGTGCGGCAAGGCTCGGCGTCGCAGTCAAGCCGATCAGGGCGAGGCCGAGGACGGCCGCGGCGGTGGAGTGCGCGTTCATGATATCCTACCCGCGCACCGCGGGGGCGCGCTTCAACGGTTCAGTTGGGGCGGCCGGTGTCCCGCCGTGCAGGCGCCGCCGCATATTGAATCAACAATCCACAACGTGGCCGTTGGGTTTCGCGCGACCTTCCGGAAAACGGCAAAAATTTGTCTCCGCCTCCATGCGTTGTTCGCGGTGTTGCCTGCGGCAACGGAGCGCGATCGCGTGTGCCCTCTGCGATGCTTGCGAGAATGGTGCAAAGGGTTGTACTGGCACGCGAAGCGAAACATCGGGCTTCGTCGTCCGAAACTGGACCGCTCTTCTTGTTAGGAACGGTTCCAAACTACGTTTTGCATTAGAACATCATTGTATCGTGACAAGTATTCGCGATGCTGCGAGACGCCGCATCGCCGTTGAGGCAGACAATTCGCCGGGACGCGCGTTCCGCCGATCGAAACGGGAGCAATCGGATGACGGACGGATCGACGTTAGTGCAGGCTTTCATCATCCTGTTCCGCGAGGGACTGGAAGCTCTGCTGGTGATCGCGGCGCTCGCTGCCTTCCTTCGCCGCGCGAATGCCGCGGAGCGAATCGCGCCGGTCTATATGGGTGCGCTTGCGGCCGTCGTCGCCAGCATCGTCATGGCGTGGGTGTTCGCGACCTTCTACGACGGCAATCACAGCGACCTGTTCGAGGCCGGCGTGATGCTCGCGGCCGCGGTGCTGCTGTTCTACATGAGCGGCTGGATGTTCCTCCGCCAGGATCCGAAGGCGTGGCAGGCGGACCTCAACCGGCTTGCCGAGCGGGCGCTCGGTGCAGGCACCATGCTGTCGCTCGCCGGCATCGCCTTCCTGGCGGTGTTCCGCGAGGGCGCCGAGACGATCCTGTTCGTCCACACCCTGGCCAAGACCGCCAACGGCTTCGATGCCGCGCTGCTGGGCGGGCTCGCGGCCGCGACCCTGGCGCTGGTGGCGATGTTCGTGGCGATGCAATGGCTGGCGCTGCGCCTGCCGCTGCGCCCGATGTTCGTCGTGACCTCGGCCTTCCTGTTCTTCATGGGCCTGCGGATGGTCGGCCAGGCGTTCCAGGAGCTTCAGGAGCAGGCGCTGATCCCCTTCACCACGGACGGCGTGCCCGCCTTCGTCTCGGAATGGGGCCTGAGCAACGGCAGTTGGGAGGCGCTCGGCACCCAGCTCGCGATCCTGGCCGTGGCCGCGGCGGCGGCCCTTGTCAGCCTCCGGCGCAAGGCAGGCGGCGCCACCGAGGTGCGCGAGGGGCGGCCGGTCTCGGCAGCGTCCTGATTTTCGCGTCCTGATTTTCGCGTCCTGATTTTGGCGATGGGGCTCCCCGCTCGGGGAGCCCTTTTGCTTTCACGCCGCCGTCATCGGCGGCGTTTTCGTTTCAGGGCGAGAGGCCCGGGCCCTCACACCTTCAGCCGGGACTTGATCCGGTAGGTCAGCCCGTCGCGCACGTCGCGGTAGCCGTCGAGGCGCTGCTCGCGCGTGCCGTCCTGCACCAGCGTCGGGTCCGGTGTCGGCCAGTACTCGACATCCGCCGCAAGCGTGTGGGTCAGTTCGAGCGCCCGGTGATGCGCCTCCGGCGAGAGGGTGATGATCAGGTCGAAGTTCAGCCCCTCCCAATCCTCCAGCTGCTCGATGGTGCGCGGCTTGTGGCGGGAGGCGTCGATGCCGATCTCGTCCAGCGCCGCGACCATGAACGGATCGCTCGGCTCGCCCGAGCGCACGCCGGCGGACTGCACGTAGGTGGATTTGCCGAAATAATGGCGCGCGATCGCCTCCGCCGCCAGCGAGCGCACCGCATTGAAGTTGCACATGAACAGGACGGACTGAACCCGCCGTTTCTTGGGTCCGGTCCCGGGGATGGTGTCGTCCGTCATGCCCCGCCTGGGTGCTTCCCACGAAACCCCCGCCACACCGTCATTCTTGCAGGAGAGCGGTCAACGACCGGAAGTCCTGTGGCGCATTCCGAGAGCATCGCCGGGAACGGGCGCCGGCTTGTCGGAAAAGACGATGCAAACACCGTGACCCCTCGCGAAACGCCCATGCCGTCTTGCACCGATGCACCACGGGTCGGGCGTTTCATGAGGTGCTCGCGCGCACGCTGATATAGATCCGCCCCGGACTTCCCGAAAGCGTAACGTTCTGCCGAGCGCTCCACCTTCGGGCCGGGTAAAGCCGCGATCGTCAGCCCTTCCAGTGAAGGGCGAAGATCAGAGTGAACAGGCGCCGTGCCGTGTCATGGTCGAGATCGACCTTGCCTTCGAGGCGCTGCCTCAGCAGCTCGGACGCTTCGTTGTGCAGGCCGCGCCGCCCCATGTCGATCGCCTCGATCTGCGTCGGCGAGGCGGTGCGGATCGCGCTGTAATAGCTCTCGCAGATCATCTCGTAGTCGCGGATGACCCGGCGGAAGGGCGTGAGCGAGAGCAGGTGGGTCATCACCGGATCGCCCGCCTCGGTCGCGATCGCGAAGGACAGCTTGTTCTCGACGAGGCCGAGGACCAGCCCGTACGGGCCCTCGTCGCGCTCGGGGATCGTGAAGGAATTCTCCTCCAGGATGTCGTAGATCGCGATGGCGCGCTCGTGCTCCTGGTCCGGGTTGCCCCGGCCGATCGAGCCCTCGTCGAGATGCACCGCCGCGAGCCGATTTCGCGGCCTCGCCGGTGCCTCGCCCTGCGCGTCTTGCGCCCCCTGCTTCGCTTCGGCCTTCATCGCCGGCGCCTTCTCGCGTCGGCACCCGAATCCGGGCGCCCTGTTTCCGTCACATGAGCCGAAAGCCGAGCCCGCACGCAAGCTCTCCGGGCGATCGATCCGAAACGTGATTCCGGCCGAACGGATGCTTCAGGCTCTTGTTTTCGCATCATCGATTTTTCCGAAAGCCGGCAACCACCTTTCGGGACGATGCTCGAGCCTCTTGTTTTCGCATCATCTTTTTTCCGAATGCCGGAGACCACCTTTCGGGATGATGCTCTAGAGGTTGAGCCGGATCGATACGGAGCGGGCATGCCCGTCCAGGCCCTCGGATTCGCCCAGGGCGATCGCGGCGGGCCCGAGCGCCCGCAGCGCGGCCGGATCGCAGCGCAGGATCGAGGTGCGCTTCATGAAATCGAGCACCCCGAGTCCCGAGGAGAACCGCGCCGAGCGGGCGGTCGGCAGCACGTGGTTCGGCCCGCCGACATAATCGCCGATGGCTTCGGGCGTGTGCGCGCCGAGGAAGATCGCCCCCGCGTTCCGGATCTTGATCGACAACGCGTCGGCGTCCTCGGTCTCGATCTCGAGATGTTCGGGTGCGATGGCGTCCACGAGCGGCACCGCCTCGTCGAAATTTCGGACGCGGATGATCGCGCCGTAATCGCGCCAACTGGCGCGGGCGATCTCGGCCCGCTTCAGGGTCGAGAGCGCGCGCTCGACCGCGGCCTCGGTCGCATCGGCCAGCTCATCCGAATCGGTGACGAGCACGGCCTGCGCCGCGGTGTCGTGCTCGGCCTGGGCCAGCAGGTCGGCGGCGATCCAGTCGGGGTTGGCGTGGCGGTCGGCCAGGATCAGCACTTCGGAGGGGCCGGCGATCATATCGATGCCGACTTGTCCGAACACCCGGCGCTTGGCCGCCGCGACCCAGGCATTGCCGGGTCCGACGATCTTGGCCACCGGAGCGATGGTTTCCGTGCCGTAGGCGAGCGCGGCCACCGCCTGCGCTCCGCCGACCCGGTAGATCTCGGTGACGCCGGAGAGTTTGGCCGCGGCCAGCACCAGCGGGTTGAGCTGGCCCTCGGGGGTCGGCACCACCATGACGATGCGCGGCACGCCCGCGACGCGGGCCGGCACCGCGTTCATCAGCACCGAGGAGGGATAGCTCGCGGTGCCGCCGGGCACGTAGAGGCCGACCGATTCGATCGCGGTCCAGCGCCAGCCGGCGGTGACGCCGAGATCGTCCGTGGACAGATGATCCTCGGGGATCTGGCGGCGGTGATAGGCCTCGATCCGCTCGGCCGCGAGAGCCAGGGCGGCGCGAGCCTCGGCCGGGCAGGCGGCCACGGCCGCTTCCACCTCCTCGGCGGTGATGCGCAGGGAGGCCGGCGAGAAGTCCTGGCCGAGCCGGTCGAAGCGGCGGGTGTAATCGACGAGAGCCGCGTCGCCGCCGGAGACGACCCCCGCGATGATGCCGCGCACGGTCTCGTCCACATCCTCGGAGATCTCGCGCTTGAGGCCGAGCAGGCGCTTGAACGCCTCCGCAAAATCGGGAGAGCGGCTGTCGAGACGGATCATCGGGCGATATCGGCGGTTCGGGGGAGGGGGGTCACGGGCGGTTCTCGACGAGGTTGCGCACGGCCTCGTGGTCGGGGCGGCCATCGGCCTCCCAGACGGGGCCGAGATCCTTCAGGCGCACCTCGATGCATTCGAGTTCGAGCCGGATCGCGGCCCCGCCCGAAAAGACCAGGGTGGCGACGCCGGAGGGCGCTTCGGTTTCCTCGAAGGTGATCGCCAGAAGGCTCAAGGGATCGCCGGAGGTCGCACCCGGCGTGATGCCCTTCGTCTTCACGGAGAGCACGCGCTCGAAATGCAGGCCCGAGAGGCGCCGCCGGGGCGGTTGGCCCGGCGGCACCGACCAATCGAAGCGGCGCGCCGCCAGGGCGAAGCGGTGCTCGCCCGGCAGCCACGCGAGATCCTGCGCCCGCAGGATCGCGTCCTGAAGGTGGGCGGAGATGACGGCAAGATCCTCGGCATCGAGGGCGGCGAGCTTGAGAAGCTCCATCATTGACGCTCCGAGCTCCCCGACCGAACGCGCGGCGAGCGGATTTCGAGGCGTAGGTAGCGACGCGACCCGCCTGCGGCAACCGGCAGCCGGACGGGTCGGGCCGCTTCGGCGACCGGGAAGCCGGTTCGGCATCCGAAAGTCCGCCCCGCCCGGGAGCGCGTGCCGTGCCCGGCGCGTCAGGTCCGAGCGGGGATGATGACCTTGCGGTTCTTTCGGGCTCATCGTGCGTTCATGAGCGCATGGCTACGGTCAGCGTGACATTTTCAAGTCATCCGGAGGGGATGCGGACGATGCAAAACGGAGTTCTGGCCATAGGGCGCACCTTGGGGGTCGTCCTGGCCCTCGGGTTCGCGGCGAGCCCGGCGAGCGCCCAGTATGATCGCGACGGCTATGACGGTCCGCGCCGCTACGACGACGGCTACAGCCGCCGCTCCCGCGATGACGACGACGGCTATGGTCGCCGCCGCTACGGCGATGATGGCGGCCGCCGCCGCCGCTTCGACGATGACGACGATGGTCCGCGCTTCCGGGGGCCGCCCCGCGGCGGACGTGGCGGCAGCGTCTGCGTCACCGCCCGCGGCAGTTGCGCGACGGGCTTCGCGCCCCCGAACGCGCCCTGTGCCTGCGATATTCCCGGCTTCGGCGTGAAGCGCGGCGCCATCGCCCGCTGACCCCTCGGGATCGTCTCAAGACAGTCTCGGCCTGCGCCGCGCGGTGCAGGCCGTTTTCGTCGGGGGCCGAGCGGTCAGATGGGCGCCGTCAGGCCCGCACGCGCTCGATCTGCGCGCCGCAGCGGGCGAGCTTGGCCTCCAGGGCCTCGAAGCCGCGGTCGAGGTGGTAGACGCGGTTGATCTGCGTCTCGCCTTCCGCGGCGAGCGCGCCGATCACCAGCGAGACTGAGGCGCGCAGGTCGGTGGCCATGACGGGCGCGCCCTTCAGGCGTTCCACGCCCTCGACCACGGCGAGGTCGCCGTCGAGGCGGATCCGCGCGCCGAGGCGGGCCAGCTCCTGCACGTGCATGAAGCGGTTCTCGAAGATCGTCTCGCGGATGCGCGACTGGCCCTTGGCCAGCGTCATCAGCGCCATGAACTGCGCCTGGAGATCGGTCGGGAAGCCGGGGAACGGATCGGTCGTCACGTCCGCCGGGCTGATGCCGCCGCCGTTGCGGCGCACGCGGATGCCGTCGGGCAGGGCCGTGACCTCGGTGCCGGTGGAGGCCAGCGTCTCGAGGGCCGAGGCGAGCAGGTCGGTCCGGGTGTTGACCAGGGAGACGTCGCCCCCGGTCATCGCGACCGCCATGGCGTAGGTGCCGGTCTCGATCCGGTCCGGCAGAACCTCGTGCCGGGTGCCGCCGAGGCGGGCCACGCCCTCCACGACGATGCGGGAGGTGCCGGCCCCCTCGATCCGCGCGCCCATCTTGATCAGGCATTCGGCCAGATCGACCACTTCCGGCTCGCGGGCGGCGTTGTCGATCACGGTGGTGCCGTAGGCGAGCGCGGCCGCCATCAGGGCGACATGGGTGCCGCCGACGGTGACGCTGGGGAAGACGATCTCGGCGCCGCGCAAGCCGTTCTTGGTCTTCGCGACGACGTAGCCGCCATCGATCTCGATCTCGGCGCCGAGCTTTTCCAACGCCATGATCAGCAGGTTGACCGGCCGGGTGCCGATGGCGCAGCCGCCGGGCAGCGAGACCTTGGCCTCGCCGAAGCGGGCCAGCAGCGGCGCGATCACCCAGAAGCTCGCCCGCATGGTCGAGACGAGTTCGTAGGGCGCGGTGGTGTCGATGACGTTCGAGGCGGTGAGCCGGACCGTCTGGCCGGTCTCGGCGGTCTGTCCCGGCCGCTTGCCGACGACCATGTGATCGACGCCGTGATTGCCGAGGATGCGCGTCAGCGCCGCGATGTCGGCGAGCCGTGGCACGTTGATGAGTTCCAGCGTCTCCCCGGTGAGAAGGCTCGCGATCATCAGCGGCAGTGCCGCGTTCTTGGCGCCCGAAATCGGGATCGTGCCGTTGAGCGGCGTGCCGCCGGTGATGTGGATGCGGTCCATCGGGATCCTCGGAGCACCCCCGTTCCGATCGCGGAGGTCGCCTTGCGTGCCGGGCGCGCGGGCGCCCCTCGTTCAGGGTGGAGGTATAGGCGGTATCCGGCAAAAAGAAGAAGCGTGGCCGTTCGGTTCCATCCCGCGCCCGAAGCATCGCTCCGACAACGTGGCGCAGGAGAGGCAGGCCGGTCGACGGGAGCTAACTCTTCTCGGTCGGTTCGGCCGGCTGCGCCTTCGCGGGCTCGGGGGCGTCGTCGGCCCGGCTCCGGGCCTGTGCCTTTCGGCGGCGCAGGTTGTCGCGCAGGGCCGCTTTGAGGCGGGCGGCACGCTCCTCGTCCTTGGTCGCCATCGCGCGTTCCGAAACGATTTCACCCGGCGGAGCATCCGTCGCCGGATGCGCGCGCTTGGCCGTCACGCGTGAAGCCGTATCCCGATTTCGTCCCCGTCGCCAGCGCATCGGCTGCCAAGCACGGGCCTCGTTTCCCGCCGCGACCCATCGTCACCCAAGGCGGGGTTCATGAGCGAATCAGCCGGCTTCGGCTCTCGCGGGCGTTGCATGAGGTCGCGCTACGACGGCATCGCAGGGCGAGCATTCGATGATCGAGCCCGGATCCGGGCAAGATCGCAGGGCCCTTCGCGCCTGTGCAAAGCAGGAATGTCTCGAACTCACCTTGAACCAGTTCGAAATTACCTCCTATCTTGCGTTCACGGCGGCGCCGGCGAGGGACTCGTCCCGGACGGAACGCGAAAAGCCGCCGGTCGGACGATGACGCGCGGCGAAGGCCGTGCCGCTCCCTGGGGGCTGAACCTCGGGAGATCACCGCACCGGCCGCGAACGGTTCGGCCACGCTCTCCGGGGTAGGGCCCGGGCCCGAATCTCTTTAGAACCGAGGCGTCCCAAGAAGAACGCCCGGCCAGCCGAAAGCGTCGAGGACGGATGCCCGTGAACCTGATGCCTGTGAACGCGGCCGACAGCGCCACCCTGCCCGACGAGTCGATCGTCGGCGGCGATGGCGGCGTGGACGATGCCGGTGCGAGCAATGGCCGGGCCAAATTCGAGCGGCCGCCGGTGCGCCCCGCCGGCCCGCGCACGGATTACGACGGCCATTTCCGCGCCGCCCTCGACCGGCTGCACAGTGAGCGCCGCTACCGCGTCTTCGCCGACATCGAGCGGATCTCCGGCCGCTTTCCGCAGGCCACGTGGCGGCGCCCGGAGGGCGGCAACCGCGAGATCACCGTATGGTGCTCCAACGACTATCTCGGCATGGGCCAGCACCCCGAGGTCGTCGCGGCCCTGACCGACACGGCCGCCCGTTGCGGCGTCGGCGCCGGCGGCACCCGTAACATCGCCGGCAACAACTCGCCGCTGGTCGATCTGGAGCGCGAACTCGCCGACCTGCACGGCAAGGAGGCGGGCCTCGTCTTCACCTCGGGCTACGTCTCGAATCAGGCCGGCATCTCGACCATCGCGAAGCTGCTGCCGAACTGCCTGATCCTGTCGGACGCCTTCAACCACAATTCGATGATCGAGGGCGTGCGCCATTCCGGCTGCGAGAAGCGCGTCTTCCGCCACAACGACCTCGAACATCTCGAGCAACTGCTCGCCGAGGCCGGCGACCGGCCCAAGCTGATCGCCTTCGAGTCGGTCTATTCGATGGACGGCGACGTGGCGCCGATCGCCGCGATCTGCGACCTCGCCGACGCCTACGGCGCCATGACCTATCTCGACGAGGTCCACGCGGTCGGCCTCTACGGCGAGCGTGGTGCCGGCATCGCCGAGCGCGATCGCGTGATGCACCGGGTCGATGTGATCGAGGGGACGCTCGCCAAGGGCTTCGGCTGCGTCGGCGGCTACATCACCGGCTCGGCGACCCTGTGCGACGCGGTCCGCAGCCACGCGGCCGGCTTCATCTTCACCACCGCCCTGCCGCCGGCGGTCGCCGCGGCGGCGCGCGCCTCGGTGCGCTACCTCAAGCGCTCGAAGACCGAGCGCGAGGCGCATCAGCGCCAGGCCGCCCGCACCAAGGCGGCTTTGGAGGCCGCCGGTCTGCCGGTGCTGCACACCGAGACCCACATCGTGCCGCTGATGGTGGGCGACGCCGAGCTGTGCAAGGCAGCCGCCGACCACCTGCTGGAGCACCACGGCATCTACATCCAGCCGATCAACTACCCCACCGTCCCGCGCGGCACCGAACGCCTGCGCATCACGCCCTCGCCCTTCCATGACGACGAGCGGATCGGCGCGCTGACGGCCGCGCTGGTGGAAACCTGGGATACGCTGGATCTGCCGCGGGCCGGGACGGTGTTCGCCGCAGCCGCGGAGTAGCCTTTTCACGAAGGCTGCGGCATCGGCTACATTGTCCGCATGGCCCTGGCCTTCGACCGCACCCGCCTCCTCCAGGCTCTCGAACGGCTCGGCGCGGATCTGTCCGCGCGGGGGCTGTTCGTCGAACTCGCCGTCTACGACGAGGCACCACCGGACGAGGCGAGTTTGCGCTTCCGGTCGGTGCTTCAGGATGGACCACGATGAGGCCCGCCTCCTTGCGCGCGGTGGTCGAGCGGGCGCGCGCGGATGGCGACTGGGATCACCACCTGCAGAACTTCCTCGATGCCTTCTACGCGCGCGACGGCGACACCGCCGCCCAGGGGGCGATGATCGCCGAGGATCCGGGCTTTCTGGGAGACGCGCGGCCCGACGCGTTCCTCGGCGGGGTCGGCGAGCACCTCGCCCGGCGCTGGCGGCTGCCGTTCATCCCCGCTTGGGTGCGGCACGAGGCCCGCTACCTCGACAGGGCGATGTTCGTGCCCGATGAGCGCAACCTGCGCACTTACCTGCTCTGCGTCAGCCCGGTCTCGTTCCGGCCGCGGCTGATCTTCACCGGGCCCGACCCGCTCCAGCGCGCCCGCTTCCCCTATCACCGCGGCGTGGTCCGGATGCCCCTGACCTTTCCGCAGGGGCCCGCGGCCGCGGCCTTGTTCGAGCCGGAGCGGTGAGGGGGCTCAGCGCCGCTTGACCTCGTTCGACCAGCCATGCGCCGCGGCGGCCTTCTCGACCTTCTCCTTGAGCTGCGGCAACAGCGTGCCCATCCATTGCTGCATGCCCGTCAGCATCGCCTGGCTCAGTTGCGGCTGCGCTTTGACGAGGTTCTTGCCCGCCGGCGTGGCGTAGAAGCTGGCAATCGCCTTCAGATCCTCCTTCGAGAGGACGGAGGCGAAGCTGAGGGCCTGGATCGCGAGCAGGTCGTCGTAATTCTCCGAGAGGGTGGGCATCACCACCTCGTCCACCATCACCTGGGCCTTCTTCGGGTCCGTCAGACCCATCTGCTGCATCACCCCGGCCATCGGCGCCTTCATCGCCGCGAGCACGGCGGCTCGGTCTCCCTGCGCCGCGGCGACGACCTCGCGGGCGGCGGCCAAGCGCTCGGGATCGGCGGTGACAGCCGGGGCGGCGGGTTTGGCGGGCGCCTGCGCCGAGGCAGGAACGGTGCCGGCGACGAGGGCCGGCGCGCAGAGCAGGCCGAGGCCCAGCAGTCCGGAGAGCATTTTCTGGCGCATGGTCGGAGTGTTTCCGGTCGTGAGCATGGGGTCGGGCTGTCGAGCCGAGCGGGACGACGCGCAGGCGACGGTGATCCTTGGAGCACCCGGCCCCAACTCCCGCAACGGTAGTCGGTTCGGAGCCATGCCCGCAACGCGCTTGTCGGCCGGCCCGAGGCACCGCTATGGCCGCGCTCACGGTGGCGTGACCGTGGGGAGCCAGACGATGCCGGATACGGACGACACCTACATCTACGACGAAGCGCTCGGCGAATGGCGCCCCGCTGGCGCGGCGGCGGCCGAGACGGCGGCTGCGAGGGCGCCTGTCCGCGACGCCGCGGGCAACATCCTGGCCGACGGCGATGCGGTCACCCTGATCAAGGATCTCAAGGTCAAGGGCGCGAACCAGACCCTGAAACAGGGCACCGTCATCCGGTCGATCCGCCTCACGGACGATCCGGAAGAAATCGATTGCCGCCACGATAGCATCAAGGGTCTCGTCCTGCGCACGGAATTCGTGCGCAAGCGCTGATCGCGCGCAGCGAGCGAGGCGGGGCAAAAGGGTGACGACGCGCCCGTCCTCCGCCGCGATGTAACCGTCCGGCGGGTGAGCGATCACCTCCGGACTCATGCGTGAGCATCAGCCGCTTGGGGGCGATCTCGGGCAGGCGCCGCTTCAGCGTCGCCCAATCGAGGTGGAATTTCACCGGACGCTCCACGGTGTAGCCCTCGGCGATCATCAGGTCCGCCCCACGGCGACGATGTCCTCCACCCACTCGGTGTCGCCGGTATCGCTGACGACCTTGCCCGCCGCCTCGATCCGCAGGGCGTGCGCGGGCGCGCCGGAGGGGTGGCGCATGGTGAAGGCGGTGGCACGCACGCCCCCGGCCTCGACCGGGCGCCCGGCTTCCATCTCCACGACCTCGATCCGGAACCGGCCCTCGGCCGTGCCCCGGCGGCCCGACCACGGTCAACGGCTCCGTGCGCCCGCTGACGAACTGCCCGTCGCGGATCAGCCAGGGCAGGCCGCCGAAATGGTCGCCGTGGAGATGGTGAGGAACACCGTGCGGATACGGTTCGGCTCGGCTCCGAAGCGCCGGATCGCGATGAGCGCGCAGGCGCCGCAATCGATGAGGAAGGCGCCGCCGCGCGCATCGACAGACGCGTCGGGGGATGCATCGACGTGGAAGCAGGTGTGGAAGCGCCCGCCCGAGCCGAACGCGTCTCCGCAACCGAGAACTTGAAGCCGCATGACTCACGCCCTCTGCCTTGCCGACCTTCGGCGGGGATTTCGGTCACCGGGCGCCGCGATCAATCGTCTCCGGCCGGCGTGGATCGCGCGCATTCTTCGGAGGGCGTCTCCCGCGTGTCGGCAAGACGCAGGCCCGCTGTCAAAAGAGACAGGTTTAATTTCATTTGTTAATCTGCTGGAAATTCGAATTCAGCGCGGCATACTGATTTCTGTGTCCTGTTAGAGGGGTAGAGTCTGACCGTGCGCAGGCTGGAATTGCTTTTCAGGGGGCAGAATCCGACAAAATACTGTTTCAATGAGCCGGGTACAGTATCCCGCGGCCTGCGTAGATGCCAAATTCCGGCCGTGTGACCGCGTTCGGTCCCTTGTTCTCGCTCGGTTCATGACGATCCATTCCCACCCCTTCCCCGCCGCGATCCGCTCGGCCTCGATCGAGCCGGCTGCCGCCCTGTCGGCCGAGGGCGCCGCCCTGATCGACCGGATCTACGAGGCGGCGGCCTTGCCCGAGTTGTGGCGCGAGGTGCTCGTCGAACTCGCCCGCTTCGCCGGCGCGCCGCAGGCGGTGATGATCGTCTCGACCGGGACGCACTTTCGCGACTTCGTGACGACGTCCCCTGAGTTCGACGCGCTGGTGATCGATCATTTCGAGCGCTTCCCCGACAACGTCCGCACGGGGCGCCTGTTGGCGCTGCGCCATCCCGGCTTCCTCAACGATCTCGACGTCGTGACGGAGGAGGAGATCGCGACGCTGCCGCTCTATCAGGACTTCCTGATCCCCCAGGGGTACGGCGCGGGCACCGCGACCGCCGTGCTGGTGCCGAGCGGCGACAGCGTCATCGTCCATTGCGAGCGTGCCCGCGCCGAGGGCGATTTCGGGCCCCAGACCCTGGCCGCGCTCAACAGCCTGCGCCCGCATCTCGCCCGGGCCGCCCTGCTCTCCGCACGCCTGGAGATGGAGCGGGCCGCGACCACCACCCGGACGCTCGAAGCGCTCGGCCTGCCGGCGGCCGTGCTCGGAAACGGAGGGCGGGTCATCGACGCTAATCCGTCCCTGGTGGCGATGATGCCCCACACCCTCAGCGACCAGCCCTTGCGGCTCGCCGTGGTCGATCCGGCGGCCGACAGGCTGCTGCGCGAAGCCGTGTCACAATCCGCCCCGCCGCGGGCGATGCCGGTGCGCTCGATCCCGATTGCCGCCGCCGCCGAGCGTCCCCCGGTGATCCTGCATCTCGTGCCGATCCGCGGCGCGGCCCACGACGTGTTCGTCCGTGCCCGCTTCGTGCTGATCGCCACGCCCGTCGTGGCCCAGGACGTGCCGAGTGCGGATGTGGTCCAGGGGCTGTTCGACCTGACCCCGGCCGAGGCGCGGCTCGCCGCCCTGATCGCGGCGGGCGATGCCCCGGCTCCCGCCGCGGCCAAGCTCGGGATCACCCCCAACACCGCCCGCTCGGTGCTCCGGCGCATCTTCCAGAAGACCGGCGTGTCGCGCCAAGCCGAACTCGTCGGCCTGCTCGCCGGCCGGGGCGCCGGGGCGGGATTACGCGAATAACGGCCGATGCGTCGGCCGATACTCAGCTATGGCGTCGGCCAACTCGCAACTTCTGAAAAACCGCTCTATAAGCCCGGCTTCGCGCGAGGCGGGAGGGCCCGCGCGCATCACCCGATCGGGTGAGCGGAGAGAGTATCATGGCCGAGCGGTGGACCCCCAAAACCTGGCGCAACCTGCCGATCCAGCAGGTCCCGTCCTATCCGGACGCGGGCGCTCTCCAGGCCGTCGAGGCGCAGCTCGCGAGCTTTCCGCCGCTCGTCTTTGCCGGTGAGGCGCGCAAGCTGAAGGCGGCCTTGGCGCGCGTCGGTGCGGGCGAGGCCTTCCTGCTCCAGGGCGGCGATTGCGCCGAGAGCTTCGACGAGCACTCGGCCGACAACATCCGCGACTTCTTCCGCGTCTTCCTGCAGATGGCGATGGTGCTCACCTTCGCGGGCGGCTCGCCCGTGGTGAAGGTCGGCCGCATTGCCGGACAGTTCGCCAAGCCGCGCTCTTCGCCGACCGAGACGCTCGACGGCGTGGCGCTGCCGAGCTACCGCGGCGACATCATCAACGGCCTGACCTTCAACGAGGAGGCCCGGATCCCCGATCCGCGCCGTCAGCTCGAGGCCTACCGCCAGTCGGCGGCGACGCTGAACCTGCTGCGCGCCTTCGCGACCGGCGGCTACGCCAACCTCGAGAATGCGCATCGCTGGATGCTCGGCTTCGTGAAGGACAGCCCGCAATCCTCGCGCTACCGCGATGTGGCCGAGCGGATGTCGGACGCGCTCGACTTCATGCGCGCCATCGGCATCAATCCGGAGACGCACCAGGAGGTCCGCACCACGGACTTCTACACCAGCCACGAGGCGCTGCTGCTCGGCTACGAGGAGTCGCTGACCCGCGTCGATTCGACGAGCGGGGACTGGTACGCCACGTCCGGCCACATGCTCTGGATCGGTGACCGCACCCGTCAGCCGGACCACGCCCACGTCGAATATGCCCGCGGCATCAAGAACCCGATCGGCCTCAAATGCGGGCCCTCGACCACGGCCGAGGGGCTGATCCGGCTGATCGACCTCCTCAACCCGGAAAACGAGGCCGGGCGCCTGAGCCTGATCTGCCGCTTCGGCGCGGACAAGGTCGGTGACCATCTGCCGGGGCTGATCCGTGCGGTGCAGCGCGAGGGCCGCAACGTGGTGTGGGTGTGCGATCCGATGCACGGCAACACCATCGCCGCCGGCCGCTACAAGACCCGGCCGTTCGAGCGGGTGATGCAGGAGATCGAGGGCTTCTTCGGCGTGCACCGCGCGGAAGGCACGATCGCCGGCGGCATCCATCTCGAGATGACCGGCAAGGACGTCACCGAATGCACCGGCGGCGCCCGTGCGCTGACGGCCGACGACCTGCAGGACCGCTACCACACCTACTGCGACCCGCGCCTCAATGCGGAGCAGGCGCTGGAGGTGGCGTTCCTGACCGCCGAACTGGTGAAGCGCGAGCGCTCCGAGATCGAGCGCCCGCGCCTCGACGCGGCGGAGTAGCCTCGGCCGGATCAGATCGGAATGCGACGGGGCGGGTGCGATCATGCAGGATCGCGCCCGCCCTTTTCTTTGTGCGAACCCATGTGCAGCGAAGGCCGCCTCCGCCCCGACGTGCAGCCGACAAAAGATTCGGCGAAGCACCACATCGGCGCGCGTCAAGAATGTTTCTCGCGACCGAGCTTGGTTATCATCCTCTTAAGTGATCGGCTTCGGAGGCGGCATGGCGGTATCGGCGACCAGGAAGACTTCTCGCATTCGCAGTCTCTGGCCGAGCTGGAATCCGGGAGAGCTCTCCGCCGCCGCGCCTCCGCTGGATCGGCGCTCGATCGACCTGCGCCCCATCGAGCCCGAGGCGCGCCTGCCCTCGCACAACCTCACCGCCAACGAACTCATCGCCATGGCCCGCGCCGCCCGGGCGCGCCGACTCGATCCGTGAGCGGATGCCCCGCTGCTTGGTGACGGCGAAGTCCCGATCCCGCACCGGGACGGTCCGCAGGCGCCTCGCGTAGCGCCTACTGCACCAGCGCCAGACGGCCGCGTGCCTCGGTCGCTCCGGTGCGGATCGGCGGATCGCTGTGGCCGGCGAAGAAGTCCTCGACCATCTCGCGCAGGATCTCGGCCAGGTCGCCGCCGCGATCGGCCTCGACATGCACGTCGCTGCCGACGCAGCGGCCAAGGCCCGGCGTCGTGTTGCTGGCCAGGGTGAGGAGTCGCTCGTTGTACTCCGCCCCCAGGCCGTTCACGGCGATGAAGTTGCGCCCACCCAGGACGGGGCCGTACTTCACGGTGATCCGGTGCTCCTGATCGGCGTCGTTCTGCAACGTGGCGGTGAAGCCGACGAAATCGTCGCGATCCACCTCCGGGGCGGGGCAGGTGATCCGGCCGTGCTCGATGCCGTCCTCTTCCAACACCTCGGCCATCAGGCTCAGGGCTTCGGTGATCGGAGCCAGCGCCCGAACGCCCTCCTGAAGAAGCTTGGCCTGGATCCGATGCTTCTGCGCGTCGGCCGCGCGCAGGCGCGCCCGGAAGCGATTCTTGATGTCGAAGGGGTTCGTCATGGATGGGTCCCCGCGCGATTGTTCGGTGCCCTTTGATCGACTTGTAAGTTAGGAAGACGCTTAATCAGCGTCAAGCTGATGCACAGTATTCGTGCCTGATTGGACGCTGAGCTCTTGCATCATTATATGACGTGAGCATTTTTTGTGCAGAATTGGCAGGCGCGGTATTGGTGCGGCGCACGCGCTGGCGCGGCGACCGCACCAAACCGGCCGTCCGCCCGTCTCTGCATTGCGCTCTTTGACGGAATGCGCGTATCCGACAAACCGACCTTTTCCGGAGACGTTCCCCGCGATGAGCGGCCGAGCGCCGATGGAGGACGAGCGGGAGCGACGCGCCTTTGGCCCAAACCAGCGCAGGCAAGACGAGCGAAGACACGACCATCGCGAGCATGACCGGGTTTGCCCGCTCCGCCGGCACGATCGGCGCGGTGCAGTGGTTGTGGGAGATCCGCACCGTGAACGGGCGTGGGCTCGATATCCGCGTGCGCGTCCCGAACGGCTTCGAGGCGGCGGGGGAGGCGGCCCGCATCGCTCTGTCCAAGGCGCTCTCTCGCGGCCAGTGCCAGCTCGGTCTGACCTTGACGCGGCCCGAGGCGGCGGTACGGGTGCGCATCGACGAAACTTTGCTGGCGAGCCTCGCCGCGGCAATCGCCCGGGTGCCGCGCCCCGTCGAGGTCGGCCCGGCGACGCTCGACGGGCTGCTCGCCGTGCGCGGCGTCGTGGAGACCGAGAGCGAGGCCGGAGCCGACCCTGAGGCGCTCAATCGGGATCTCGTCGCCGGGATCGAGACCCTCGTGGCCGACCTCGTTTCCGCCCGCCGCGCGGAAGGGGCGCGACTGCACGCGATCGTGGGGGGGCAGATCGCGGACATCGCCCGCTTGACCCAGGCCGCCGAGGACTGCCCCGCCCGCCGGCCCGAGGCGGTGCGCGCCCGGCTCGCGGATGCGGTGGCGGCCCTCGTCGGCGCCGGGGGGATCGACCCCGACCGCCTGCATCAGGAGGCGGTGCTGCTCGCGGCCAAGGCGGATGTGCGCGAGGAACTCGACCGCCTGCGCGCTCACCTCGCTGCCATCGGTGAGTTGCTGGCTCAGGGCGGCGCGATCGGCCGGCGGCTCGATTTCCTGGCCCAGGAACTCGGGCGCGAGGCCAACACCCTGTGCGCCAAGGCCGGCGACATCAGCCTGTCGCGGATCGGACTCGACTTGAAGGCCGTGGTGGAGCAATTCCGCGAGCAGGTGCAGAACGTCGAATGAGAGCGAGAGACATGCGTAGCGGAGTTTCCCGCCGATGACGCAGGATGCCACCCAAGGCAGGCCGGATATCGCCCGGCGCGGGCTGATCCTGATCCTGTCCTCGCCCTCGGGCGCGGGCAAGACGACGCTGACCCGCGCCATCGCCCAGCGGCCCGAATGGGGTCTCGATCTGTCGATCTCGGTGACGACGCGCTCGCGCCGCCCCTCGGAGATCGACGGGCGCGATTACCGCTTCATCGACCGCGAGGCGTTCGAGGATCTTCGCACGCGCGATGACCTGCTCGAATGGGCCGAGGTCCACGGGAATTTCTACGGCACGCCGCGCCGCCCGGTCGAGAGGACCCTCGGCCAGGGCCGGGACATGATCTTCGACATCGACTACCAGGGCACCCGCCAGGTCCGGCAGCGGCTGCAGGACGACGTGGTGACGGTGTTCATCCTGCCGCCGAGCTTTTCCGAGTTGCGCAACCGCCTGGAGCGCCGGGCGGAGGACGCACCGGAGACGATCGAGCGGCGGCTGGCCAACGCCTGCAACGAGATGCAGCGCTGGAGCGAGTACGACTACGTCATCGTCAACGACGACCTCGACGAGTCGTTTCGCGCGCTTCAGTCGATCCTGGCCGCCGAGCGCCTCAAACGCACCCGCCGCACCGGCCTGCCGGGTTTCGTCGATGGGCTGCTGGCAGAGGCAGACCGGGGCTGAAGGCAGGGCGCCGAGGGTCATCCTTCATTCAGGTCCTTGCTCTAGCGCCGAGGTTGCTGCCTTTCAGCGGCTCGATGCGCGCCTGAAGTATCGCGACGCCCGGAATCGGAACTGCGCCCTCTACGAAGGCCGCAGGCCCGGAGGGCGCCTGCGGCGGCATGTGTTGCGGGATGGCAGGGGCCGTCCGATCTGCGCCGGGCGGCGCTGAGCGGCAACGCGCCCTACTCCGCCGCCGTGCGGGGCCGCGACGGATGCGAATCCTCCACCTGCGCCGCATGGAGGCGGCGGTAGTAGCCGTCTCCGGCCAGCAGCACGTCGTGACGGCCCTGCTCGACGATGCCGCTCTCGGCCACCACCACGATGCGATCCGCGTGGCGGATCGTGGCGAGCCGGTGGGCGATGACGAGCGTCGTGCGGCCTTCCGCCAGTTCGAACAGCGAGGCCTGGATCTCCCGCTCGGTCTGCGTGTCCAGCGCCGAGGTCGCCTCATCGAGGATCAGGATCGGCGGGTTCTTGAGGAAGGCGCGGGCGATCGCGAGCCGCTGCTTCTGCCCGCCCGACAGTTTCACCCCACGCTCGCCGATCACCGTATCGAGCCCCTCGGGCAGGGCGGCGATCAGGCCGTCGAGCCGGGCACGGGCAGCGGCGTCCCTGATCTCGGCCTCGCTCGCGCGCAAGCGGCCATAGGCGATGTTCTCGCGGATCGTGCCGGCGAACAGGAACACGTCCTGCTGGACGATGCCGATCTGCCCGCGCAGCGAGGCCAGCGTCAGCTCGCGGATGTCGTGGCCGTCGATGGTGATGCGCCCGGCTTGCCCCTCGTAGAAGCGTGGGATCAGCGAGAGCAGCGTCGTCTTGCCCGCCCCCGAAGGTCCGACGAAGGCCACCGTCTCGCCCGCGTGGATCGTCAGGTCGATCTCGGAGAGCACCGGCCGATCCGGGCTGTAGCCGAAGCGCACGCCCTCGAAGCGGATTTCGCCCTTCAGCGGCGGGGCGGGAATGGCCCCCGGCCGGTCGGCGATGTCGGGCTCGGTGGCGAGCAGGTCCTGGTAGCGGCGAAAGCCGGCAATCCCTTTTGGATAAGTCTCGATCACCGCCCCGATCTTTTCCAGCGGCCGGTAGAACACCGCCACCAAGAGCAGGAAGCCGACGAAGCCGCCGGCCGTCAGGTCACCGCGCACCACGAAGGCGGCGCCCCCGAGGAGCACCACGATCTGCACGAGGCGCAGGCCCAGATAATTGATCGACAGGGCGCCCGCCATCAGCCGGTAGGCTTCGAGCTTGGTGGTGCGGTATTTCCGGTTGTCGGAGGCGAACAGCGCCCGTTCGTGCGCCTCGTTGGCGAAGGCCTTCACCACGCGGATGCCGCCGACATTCTCCTCGATGCGGGCGTTGAAGGCGCCGACGCGCCCGTACTGCGCCTGCCAGTTGCGTGTCATGCGCCCGCCGTAGCGGATGACGACGAAGGCGATCAGAGGCAGGATCGCCAGCGTCATCAAAGCCAGCGGCGGGTGGACGAGGAACATCAGCGCGAAGGCGCCGAACAGCGTCATCACCGCGATGAACATGTCCTCGGGCCCGTGATGGGCGACCTCGCCGATCTCCTCCAGATCCTTGGTGACGCGCGCCACCAGATGGCCGGTCTTCTGTCCGTCGAAGAAGCGGAACGAGAGCTTCTGCAGGTGGTCGAAGGCGCGGGCGCGCATCTCGGTCTCGATGTTGATGCCGAGCACGTGCCCCCAATAGGTGACGACCACCATCAGTCCGGCATTGGCGACGTAGAGCAGCGTCAGGCCCATTGCGGCCAGCAGGATCAGGCTCCAGTCCTGCTGTGGCAGCAGGCGGTCGACGAAGGCTTTGACCGCGAGCGGGAAGCCGAGTTCGAGCACGCCCGAGAGCACGGCGCAGCCGAAATCCACCAGGAACAGCGTCCGGTGCGGACGGTAATAGGCGAGGAAGGCCTTCAGCATGGCGCGGCTGTAACGGGTCTTCTGGCCCGGAAGCGGGCGTCTCCCCGGCCATAGGCGAGGGTGCGCCGTCGCGCCAGCGGCGCCGACGCGGGGGGGCCACCCTCACCGCTCCATAAGAGGCCGCTTGGGTCCGCGCGGCGCTGCGGATGGCAGCGGCGCGGACCGCCGTTCAGCGCATCACATACACCTGGGTGCCGACGGTGACGCGCCCGAACAGGTCGGCGATGTCCTGGTTGTACATGCGGATGCAGCCGTAGGACGCGAAGGTACCGATCGAATTCGGCCGGTTGGTGCCGTGGATGGCGTATTCGCCGCCGCGCAGGGTCATGGCCGCCACGCCCATCGGATTGCTCGGCGAGCCGCCGCGGATGAGGTTGGGGAGGCGCGGGTTGTCGCGCTTCACCTCCGCCGGGGGCGACCAGTCGGGCTGGTAATATTTGCCGTCGATCTGCGTGGCGCCGCTCCACTGCTTGCCCGGCTTGCCGACCGCGACGGGGTAGCGGATCGCCGTGCCGTCGCCGTTGACGAGGTAGAGCCGGCGCTCGGTGGTGCGCACCACGATCGTGCCCGCTCCGATGCCGTCGGCGAAGGGAACGACTTCCCGGGCCTGCGCGGCACCGGCCACGCATAAAGCCGCCGTGAGCGCGCCCGCGAGACGCGCTCTGTACTTGACTGTCCTGAACATCGAAGATCGCCTTTCGAAGCTGGAGCGTAACTGACGAAGACGATCCGCCGTTCCAGCTTGCGATTTTGCTTTACGCGCCGCGAAATGCGCGCCTCATGCACGGCCTCTTGGCGGATTGGCGAATGCCGGGCTCGGAAATCCCGGAAAATTTTAAGTATCGGCGCTGACTTCCGGTGACGATCTCAGCGTTCATGGAGCCGGACCGCCTCCGGGTGCCGCTCCTGCCAGCCGTGGCGGACGAGTTCCGGGTCGGCATGCTCCTCGACCGGGTGGCCGACACAGAGATAGGCGACCAGATCCCAGCCTTCCGGTACGTCGAGGGCGTCCGTCACGAGGGTGGGTTCGAGGATCGAGACCCAGCCGACGCCGATGCCGTGGGCGCGGGCGGCAAGCCAGAAAGCATGGATGCAGGCCGCCACCGAGTAGCGCAGCATCTCGGGCATCGTCGCGCGACCGAGGCCGTGGCCGGCGCCTGTCCCGGAATCGCAGAACACGGCGAGGTGAACCGGCGCCTGACGCAGGCCCGCGAGCTTCAGGCGGGCGTAGAGCGCCCGTTGTTCGTCGGCATAGGTGGCGCAGGCGGCGGCGTTGCAGCGCTCGAAGCTCGCGATGACCGCCGCGCGCCGCCGGGGCTCGGACACCCTGACGAACCGCCAGGGCTGGCTGTTGCCGACGGAGGGCGCCAGCGCCGCCAGATCGAGGCAGGTCCGCAGCGCGGCCTCGTCGATCGGTTCGCCGGAGAAGCGCCGCACGTCCCGCCGCCACGCGAACAGGTCCGCGAGGCGTGCGCGGAAGGCGTCGTCGAAGACGGGCGGAGGCGCCGCTGCGCGGGGGGAGGACTCGGACATCGCCGCCGCTTCTCGCGCCAGCGGGCGCGGCTGCCAAGATGGTTGTTGGGGGGCGCGACCTCGGCTCCCTGCCTCGAGCATCGTCCCAACCGGTGGCCACCGGCTTTCGGGCTGATGCACCCGCGAGAGGCGGGCGCCTCGACACGAAAAAAGGGCGGCGCTCCGAGGAGGCCGCCTGAAGTCCTTGGGTCTCGAAACCCCTGGATGCCGGTTTGCCGAGATCCGCGGCATTGCCCGAGGGCTGGGGAGCTCGGGTTCAGGCGCCGCCGCGGTGGACAGACCGACGAGGTTTCAAGCCACAGTGAAAGCGTGTCGCGATGGCGATGGCAAGGCGAGTCTGCGGCGGGACCGTGATGTTCACCACCTTACCGTGCGGCGACGCACATCAGTCGCGCGCTGCGCCGAAACCACGCTGCGCGAACGATGGCCGGCGAAGCACCTTGCGGGTGCCTGCCGCGGAGCCCATCATCTCCCCCACGCCGCGGGAACGCCGGCACCGATACGGGAGTGACGATGAGCGAGGGGCAGAGCGTCGATCACCGCTCGAACGACCGGGACAGCCAAGTGGCTCCGCAAGTCACTCCGCAGGTGATCCCGTTTCCGTCGCCCACCACCCCGCAAGTCGCCTTCCAGCGCGACGAGTTGCGGACCATCTTCAACCTCTACGGACGGCGCGTCGCCGAGGGCGAGTGGCGCGACTACGCCCTCGATTTCCGCCGCGACAAGGCGGTGTTCTCGATCTACCGCCGCGCCTCCGAGATGCCGCTCTATCGGATCGAGAAGGATCCCAAGCTCGCCCGCCGCCAGGGCGCCTACGCGGTGATCGCCGCGAGCGGCCTCGTGATGAAGCGCGGCAACGACCTCGCCCGCGTCATCGGTGTGCTGGAGGGTCCATTGCGGGCGGTGTGATCCCGCCTCCGGGCGTGCCCGGCAGCGGGAGGGGGCGGCTACCAGCGGACGATGACCTGGGCCCGGACCGTGCGGGGGGCGCCGGGCAGGATGTTGTTGTTGTTGTGCGCCGAGACGATGTAGCTGCGGTCGAACAGGTTCTCGATGTTCACCTGCGCGCGGGCGTTCTCGCTGATTTTGTAGAACAATCCCAGATCGAAGCGCGAGTAGCTCGGGAGACGCACGGTCTGATCCGAGGTCGCGAAGGTGTGGGACTGGTTGATGAAGCCGACGCCGACCGAGAAGCTCGGGTCGATATCGAACTTGTTCCACAGCGTGAAGGCGTTCAGCGGTACCAGCCCGACGAAGTTTCCGGCGACGATCGTCGGAGACAGATTGTTGGTGATGCGCGCATCGGTGAAGGCGTAGCCGCCCGCGACCGACCACCAATCGGTGAGGTAGCCGTTGGCGCCGATCTCCGCACCCTGCGTGTTGGTCTGGCCCGAGGTCAGGAAGAAGCCGGGCCGGTTCGGATCGGCGATGCGCTGGTTGGTGCGGTCGAGGTTGAACAGCGCACCGGTGAGCTGAAGCACGGGTGAGACGTCGTACTTCACGCCCACTTCCGTGTTCTCGAATCTCTCCGGCTGAGCGATGACGAGGCCCGGCGTCAATGCGCTGAACTGATCGCCTGACGAGGGCAGGTAGGAGATGCTGTAGCTCGTGTAGAAGGCGAGGTTCGGCAGCGGCTTCACGACGAGGCCGGCGCGGGGCGAGATCAGGTCGTCCACGCGGGCATTGGTGATGTTGGTGCGCCGGTCGGTCGCCGCGAAGTCGAAATGGTCGAAGCGCAGTCCGCCGATGAGCTGCACGTACTCGTTCAGTTCGACCTGATCCTGCACGTAGGCCGCGGCGAGACCGAGATCGTAAGTACTGTTGGCCCCACTGGCAATGTTGCGGAAGTTGACGCCGACGCGCGTCAGCGGCGCGAGCGGGTTGACGACGAGGGTCTGGGTGCCGGTGGTCGCGAAGAAGCCGTCCTCACGGACGCTCAGACCTTCCTGGTAGCCGAGTTCGAACCCACCGAGCAGGGTGTGCTTCACGGGGCCCGTGAGGAACTGGTTGGTGAAGTCGGTCTGGTTGAAGTAGTTCGTCCGGTCGGTCTGGCTGTTATAGGCCGAGATGTTGACGGCCGTGCCGGCCGCATTCACCGCCCCGCCCGGGAAGACGTTCTGATAGAACTTCTCGTAATCGGCGATGCGTGACTGGCTGCGCATCACGACGCCGTTCTCGAAGACGTGGTCGAGCTGCGCCGTGGCGATGTGGGCGTTGACGTAGGTCGGTGACAGGAACGGGTTGCCGAAATAGGTCGAGGTGTTCTCGCGGTAGCGGTAGGGCCGGCCGAACTGCGAGGGCAGGCCGCGATCGGTGGTCCGGTCGTCGTGGAAATACTCGTAGGACAGGCGCAGCGTCGTCTGCGGCCCGAGCAGGAAGGTCATCGTCGGGTTCACGCCGTAGCGGCGGATATCGACGAAGTCGCGGTAGGTCGCCGTATCCTCGAACACGCCGTTCATGCGGAAGAACACGCTGTCCGAGACGCGGTCGCCGACATCGAGCGCCACGCGCTTGTTCGCGAATTGGCCGCCCTGGGCGACGATCTCGCGGGTCGGGACGCCGTCGGCTTCCTTGAGCACGCGATTGATGACGCCGCCGCCGCCGCCGCGGCCGAAGATCATCGCGTTGGGACCCTTCAGCACCTCGATGCGCTGAATGTTGTAGAGGTCGCGGTAATACTGCACGTCGTCACGGATGCCGTTGACGAAGAAGTCGGCATTCGAGCGCTGGCCGCGGATGATCAGCTCGTCGCGGTTGCCCTCGCCCTGGGCCTGGATCACGCCCGGCACATAGCGCGTCGCTTCGCCGATCGATTGGAAGCCCTGGTCGAGGATCTGCTCCCGCGTGATGATCGAGACGGATTGCGGCGTGTCGAGCAGGGGCGTCGGCGTCTTGGTGGCGCTGCGCGTCGCCTTGCCGAGATAGCCGACCGTGACGCCGCCCTGGGGTTCAAGGCGCAGGGCGCCGCGGCCGAGGCCCTCGACGGCCAGTTCATCCAGCGCGACGACGGCAGGGGAGGCCGTTACCGGAACGACAGGTTGAGCCTGTACAGGCTCCACCACTGTAGCGGTCGTCCCCGCCAGAATCGCAAAGGCGACTTCACTCGTTCCAGAACGTCTCAAGTTCAAGTCCCCGTTTTCTTCGTAATATTTGACGATGCCGTTCCGCCGTCTTGGCGGTCATGACGGCATCGCCTGACGGGGATCAAGCGGGTGAGGCTTTATAACAAACGGCAGAAACCGGTCTTTAGTTTGTAATAATTTGAATGATTCCGCCAATTCGTTGAAGCGGAATGCAACTTTTTCAGAATAGAAGCATTACAGGCTGTACAATCCGGCAACAATGTTGCTAATTAGCCACGGCGCTGCTCAGAGCCATTGTAAGCTGACCGCCTCGCGCGGCGCCTGGGCCGCGCTGACGAGGCTCCGATCGATTCGAGGCGAATCGCGGTGGCCCTGCTGTCCTGTGCGTCTCCGATAGGCCCGAAGCCCTCGGAGCCTCGGCCATTTCAAGTCGGGACGTAACGGGTTTGCGGAATGATGCTCTACCGGGCGGGGCGCAAAGTTGCGGCGGCTTCGGCGAGCCGGCGGATCGCCGCCGGGTCGGGCTTGCCCGCGGGAACGACCCAGCTTCCGCCGACGCAGAGCACGGCAGGATGGGCGAGCCAGTCCGCTGCGCTCGCTTCGGTGATGCCGCCGGTGGGGCAGAAGCGCACCTGTCCGAACGGCGCTGCGAGTGCCTTCAGCGCCTTCAGGCCGCCCGCGGCTTCCGCCGGAAAGAACTTGAAGCGGTCGAGCCCGTGATCGAGGCCGCGCATGATGTCGGCTGAGGTCGCAACACCCGGCAGGTAGGGGACGCCCGAGGCGAGGGCCGCTTCCGTCAGCGGCGCGGTCAGGCCGGGGCTGACGATGAATTTCGCGCCCGCGCCAATGGCGGCATCGAGATCGCGCGCATTCAGCACCGTCCCGGCGCCGACCACCGCGCCCTCGACGCTCGACATCGCCCGGATCACGTCGAGCGCCGCGGGGGTGCGGAGGGTCACTTCGAGGGCGGTGAGCCCGCCACCGACCAACGCCTCGGCGATCGGCACCGCGTCGGCGGCATCCTCCACCACCAGCACGGGGATGACGGGAACGGAGCGCATCAGCGCGTCGATGGTGCTCATCGGGGTCTCCTCGGGTGTCGGTTCGGCTTGTCGCGGATGGCTCCAGAGCATCGTCCTGATCCAGGATGATGCTCTGGGCTCTTGTTCTTGCATCGTCTTTTTCCGAAAGCCGGCAGCCACTGTTCGGGACGATGCCTTCGTGTCTCTCACAAAACGCCCGCTGCGCCGTCCTCGCCAAAGCGGGAACGGTCGATCGGGAGTTTTGTGCGGCACTCTTAAAGGCCCGCTGCCGCCAGCATCGCCGAGCCGCCGCGCTCGGCATCGTCGGCGCCCTGGCGCATGAAGGCGAACAGCTCGCGGCCGGTGCCGAGGCCGTCCGGCGGTCGCACCGCGTCCTCGCGGCTCTCCCATTCGGCCGAATCGACCAGCACTTCGAGCAGGCCTTGCTCGGCCGAGAGGCGGACGATGTCGCCGTCGCGGATGCGGCTGATCGGGCCGCCGCCGACCGCTTCGGGGCTGACATGGATCGCCGCCGGCACCTTGCCGGAGGCCCCCGACATCCGCCCGTCGGTGACGAGCGCCACCTTGTGGCCGCGGTCCTGCAGCACGCCCAGCGGCGGGGTCAGTTTGTGCAGTTCCGGCATCCCGTTGGCGCGCGGGCCCTGGAAGCGCACGACCACGACGACGTCGCGCTCCAACTCGCCTGCCTTGAAGGCGGCGATGACTTCGTCCTGATCGGAGAAGACGCGGGCCGGAGCTTCGATGGTGCGGCGCTCAGGGTCGACCGCGCTGGTCTTGAAGGTGGCGCGGCCGAGATTGCCCTTCACCAGCCGCATCCCGCCATCCGGCTGGAACGGGCGAGAGGGGGGGCGCAGCATGGCCTCATCCAGCGGTTCGGCCGGCGCCTCCTCGAAGGTGAGGTCGTTGCCCTCGCCCAGAAGCTTCGGGTCGCGGGCGTGGTCGCGCAGGCGCGTTCCTGCGACCGTCAGGAGATCGTCGTGCAGGAGCCCGGCATCGATCAGCGAGGCGATGACGTAGGACATGCCGCCGGCCGCGTGGAAGTGGTTCACGTCGCCTGCGCCGTTCGGATAGACCCGCGCGATCAGCGGCACCACGCCGGAGAGCCGGTCGAAATCCTCCCAATCGACGACGATGCCGGCGGCCCGCGCCATCGCCGGTATGTGGATCGCGTGGTTGGTCGAGCCGCCGGTGGCGAGCAGCCCGACGATGGCGTTGACGATCGCCCGCTCGTCGATGCAGCGCCCGAGTGGGCGGTAATCGTTGCCGTTCCAGCCGATCTCGGTGAGCCGGTGGATCGCCGAGCGCGTCACCGCCTGCCGCAGCCGCGTGCCGGGATTGATGAAGGAGGCGCCGGGCATGTGCAGGCCCATCACGTCCATCATCATCTGGTTGGAATTGGCGGTGCCGTAGAAGGTGCAGGTGCCGGCCCCGTGATAAGAGGCGGATTCGCTTTCCAGCAGTTCCGCGCGGCCGACCTTGCCCTCGGCATAGAGCTGCCGGATGCGCTGCTTCTCCTTGTTGGCGAGCCCCGAGGGCATGGGGCCGGCCGGGACCAGGATCATCGGCAGATGGCCGAAGCGGAGCGCGCCGATGATGAGGCCGGGCACGATCTTGTCGCAGATGCCCAGCAGTGCCGCGCCCTCGAACATGCCGTGGCTGAGCGCGACCGCGGTGGAGAGGGCGATGGTGTCGCGGGAGAACAGCGACAGCTCCATCCCGCGCTGGCCTTGGGTGACGCCGTCGCACATGGCGGGCGTGCCGCCGGCCACCTGGGCCGTCGCACCCACTTCGCGGGCGAACAGCTTGATCTGCTCGGGATAGCGCCCGTAGGGCTGATGCGCCGAGAGCATGTCGTTGTAGGCGGTGACGATGCCGATATTCATGGCACGGCCCGCAATGATCGCCGGCTTGTCCTCACCGGATGCCGCGAAGCCATGGGCGAGGTTGCCGCAGGCGAGCATCGGGCGGTGCACGCCCGCCTCGCGCTCGCGTTCGATCAGGTCGAGATAGGCGCGGCGGCTGTTGCGGGAGCGCGCGATGACGCGCTCGGTGACCGCGGCGACCTCGGGATGAAGCTCCGGCATGGCTCGTTCGCCTCGTTCGGATGTCGACGGCACGGACAGGCCCGCAAGAACGGGGCCTGCGCTCCCCTTAACATGGAGAGACTCCAAACGGGATCACGCCCGTGAGACCGCTTTCATGGACATGAACCTTGGAGGGGTCTGCTCGGCTGATGGTTGGGAATGCCGTCGCCGGATGACCCTGCCGCTGCCGTCGCGCGGGTCTGCCATCGCGATCACCTCAGCACTTCATCGGCTGCAAGGCAGGTGATCGCTGGATCGGCGGGCTGTCACCCGCCGATCCATCCGACGCCGGCCCGAGGGTCACGAGCCCTGTGCCGCGACCCCGTACGCACATTGAAGAAGCTGCGCCTCACGCCCCCGGCGCGGTCGCGATATCCCGCTCGACCTCGGCCGGGTCGAGCACGTAGCGGCGCGAGCAGAACTCGCAGGTGATGGAGACGGTGCCGTCATTCGCCACCATGTCCCGGCGCTCCTCGGCCGAGAACGAGCGGATCATGCCGAGCACCCGCTCTTGCGAGCAGCGGCAGCGCTCGATCACGCTCTGCGCATCGAATACGCGCACGCCCCGCTCATGGAACAGGCGGTAGAGCAACCGCTCGCTCGACACCGCCGGATCGACGATTTCGTGGTCCTCCACCGTGTTCACGAGGCTGCGCGCCTCGGTCCAGGCGTCGTCGTCGCGGGTGCCGCCGGTGAGGATCTCGTGGCCCTCCGGTGCGTCGCCGGGCGGAAGGTCGGCTTGACGCATCCGGTCGGGCGAGGTCGGCAGGAACTGCACCAGCAGGCCGCCGGCTCGCCAGCGGCTCTCTCCGCCCTCCATCTGCTCGGCGACTGCGAGGCGGACCAGCGTCGGGATCTGCTCGGATTGGCGGAAATACTGGTGCGCGGCCTCTTCGAGGCTTTGGCCCTCAAGAGCGACGACACCCTGGTAGCGGCTCTGGGACGGCCCCTGATCGATGGTCATGGCCAGATGCCCGCGACCCATCAGGTCGGCGGCGCGCGCCTTCGGCCCAAGGGCGGCCACCGGCTCCGCATCGAAGCGGGCGGTGGCCCGCACCCGGTCGGGCGCCTCGAAATCGACCACCAGCATGTTCACCGGTCCGTCGGTCTTGGTCTGGAGCTGGAAGCGGCCTTCGAGCTTCAGGGAGGCACCGAGCAGCACGGTGAGCGCCGCCGCCTCGCCGATCAGCCGGGCGACCGCGTCGGGATAGCCGTGGCGGCGTAGGATGGTGTCGATCGAGGGCCCGAGCCGCACCGCGCGGCCGCGCAGATCCAGCGCTTCGACGGCGAATGGCAGAACGGCGTCGTCGTCGCCTTCGAGCGAGGGTGTGAAAGAAGGGGCGTGTCCGGAGCTCATGGGCTCTCCGTATCCGGGCTGGATGAAAAAGAGGAGCGGGAGGGCGGCCGGTCCGGCGGCGTCGCACCGAACCGGCGGAAGCGCGTGAACCGGCGCACGTCCTCGGCGCTCCTCATATGGGGGGCACCGTGCCCCGGCGCGAGACCGGCGCATGATGCCCTGGGCCGGCGCCGCCACGCAAACATTCCGGAAGCGGCCGTCATCGCGTCCGGCGCCCTCTGCACGCCATCCCGCACGAAGCTCCCGCTTCTTGTTTTCCGCATCGTCTTTTTCCCCGAAAGCCGGCGGCCACCTTTCGCGACGATCCTCAGCGGAAGGGTCAGAAATCCGTGTGCAGCCGCGTTCCGAAGAAATCGGCCGGGCCCCGGTCGCGGTTATAGGCCGGGTTCTCGACGTGCTGATAGTCGAAGGTCATCGTCACCGCCTTCGTCAGGTTCAGCGCATAATAGACCTCCACCGCCCGCTCCGGTGCATAGTTGTCGAGGCGGCCGTCGCCGATCAGGAGTCCGAGGCCGCCATTGGCGAAGTAGGCGCGGTGCGAGGTCGAGATCCGGTTCGCGGCGGCACCGACCCCGACCGTGTCCTGCGGCCGGCCCCAGGCCGCACCCTTGAGCGAGAGGCCGCCCGAGATCGAGCCGTCGATATCGGTGAAGTTCAGGCTTTCGTTGCGCCCGTCGTTGACGCTCGCCCGCGCGAACAGGCCGAGATCGGCGGTGAGGGCCTGTTCGAGATTGACGTAGGCGCCGCTCTTGCGCCGGGGCTCCCGGGTCGCTGCGGCCGCCGTGTTGATATCGGCGAAGGCGCCGGTCTGCGTCAGCGCCACGACCTGCCGGAAGTTGGCGGTGTTGCCGACATTCGAGAACAGGCCGAGGCGTAAGCGGCCCGGCTGGTCGAGCACCGGCAGCGTGTGGCGTTCCTCGAACTCGATCACGGCGCCGGCCCGCTCGAACACCCGCGGGTCGAGCACGTCGGAGGACGGCTCCTTCGGCACTTGCGTGTAGGCGGCGCGGATCGCGAATTCCGCGCGATTGTACTCGACCATCACGCCTTGCGTGAAGCCGGGGAGGTTGGCCGGGAAGTCCCAGGCGGCGGCGGCCCACAGGCCCCAGTTCATGAAGTCCACCCGTGGGTCGTGGGCGTAGATGTTGCCGTCGAAGAAGTCGCCGAGCGCGAACTTGCCGGCGATGACCGTGATGCGCTCGACGTCGCGCGTGCCGGCGATGGAATTCGGTCCGTCCGGCACCTCTTCCCTCTCGCCCCCGAGCCCGAAGGTTTGGCGGACGAAGTAGCGGTTCGAGCGCAGCTTCGGGAACGGCGCACCGGCCTTCTGCGCCTCGCCGTTGACGAAACCGGCCACGCCCAGCGTGCGCGACAGGCCGAAGCCCTGGCTGAATTCCGGGTTGTAGTAGAGTTCCGTGCCCTCGAAGAGCTTGAGGCCGAGGAACAGCGTCGCGGTGGTCGTCGCCTGCGCCTGATCCGGCACGAGGCTCTGCGGCCCGCGATAGGGTGCGCGGAAGCCGGTCACGCCCTGGTTCACGAAGGTCGTCTGGCCGTGCAGCGAGAAGCGGGTGTCCTTCGGGGGCTCGTCCTCCTCGGGCACGAGGGCCAGCGCCTGGGGGTGCCAGACCAGCCGGGCCATCATCTTGTTGGAGACGAAGCCGGTGCGCGTCGTCACCGATCCCCCGTCGAGGCCCGGCAGCGTGCCGAGGCCGAAGCGGCCGCTCTCGCCGAGATCGCTGTAGCGGTAGTCGATTCCGAGCGAGAGATGCGGATCGACCGCGAACTCCACACCCGCGCCGAGCGTGAAGCCGAGATAGGAGACGTTGCGCGTAGCCGTGACCGTCGGGCCGCCCGCCAGATCCGGATAGATGGCGAGCACCCGCCCGTTGGCGCCCGTGAGTCCGGCGGTTGCGTAGATCAGGTTGTTGCCGAAGGCGTAGCCGAGCCGGGCGCGGGCGGCCCCGAATACGTCCGTCTTCTCGCGGATCAGGGCGAAGGGCGGATCGATCCCCTCGTAGCCGAAGCCCGTCGCATCGGAGCGTGCGCCGCGCTTGAGGTTAGTTCCGACGAGGTCGGCCTCGATGCCGTAGACGAGCGCCCCGTCCTGCCAATTCCAGCCGGCGAAGGCGCCGCCGACCGCCGTGGTGGCATCGCCGCCGAGATCGCGGCTGCCGGTGGCATCGCCCGTCGAGATCGACCGAACGCGGCGCGGGCCGATCGTGGTTGGGCCGAAATCGTAGTTGCCGAAGGAAGCGCCCGCGCTGCCTTGCACCCCGGCATAGAAGCCGGACCAATCGATGAAGCGGGGCCGTGCACGTTCCGCGAGATCCGCGGCCATGCCCACGCCGGCATGCAAGCCGAGGATCGCGACAAGCCCTGCTGAGACCGCCACCTGTTTCGCAATTGTTCCCGCGCGCGCCTTGAACACTGCGCCAGCCCCCGCCACCACCCCGTGAGCGGCCTAGCAGATGCCGTTGCCGCCGCAATGCGCCCACGACCCGCGAAGCACAAGGCTTCAGGACGGTTGCACGGGCGCCACGATGTCCGTGAGAAGCGGAAACATCCGACCGGACGATGACGGCTGTATCGGCACCGGCCGAGCCGGACCGTGCCAAACCGGGATAAACGCGCTCAAGCCGTCCCAGAATGACAAATAAATGATCGCGGCCGCTCGCGCCCACTTGCGGCAGCGCAGCAACGCACTAACCTTAACCGGACTTGATCCCCATCAGGTTTGTCGGACTTCAGGGCGCGCCAGCAAAGGCGCGCCCCTTTTTTCTAAGATGTTCGGCGCGCGTCACTCCGCCGGGGCGGCGGGCGCCTTGGCCGGAGCCGGCTTCGCGGCGGTTTTCGCGGGCGTCGCGGCGGCCTGCTGGTTCACGTCCGGCACGCGGGTCCAAGTTTGCGAGCCGCACAGCACCTTGAGCATGCAGCCCTGCACGCTCAATTCGCCCTCGCTCTCGCGCTCCAGGCTGACCTGATAGATCTTGCCCTCGTCGGCATTGTAGATCTCGCCCGCAAAGCCCGCATCGTCAGGCTTGAGGTTCTCGAGGAGCGTAAGCCCGATGATCGGGCGCGCCCGCTTCCTCGGATCGGGATTCTTCACGTCGTTGCGCGGCGCCCCGGCGTCGTCGGTCGGCGATTTCAGCCAGACCACCTTGCCGCAGGCGTTGCCGCCGCTCGGCCCGCAACGGTCGATGCGGATCTTCGCGCGTCCGTCCCCCGTCAGCCACGTTCCGGAGAGGTCTTTGGGGGCGGCAAAGGCGGCATTCGAGGCCAGGAGGGCAGCGAGACCGAGAGCGATACGCATGAATGGCTCCTGAGGCTGGGCCCGAAACGGGCTGTGGCTTGCGGAGAAGGGATCACCCCGGCGGACGAGCGGGGGCAGGCGAACCGTCCACCCATTGAGCGGCCGCAATCCGGCGATTTTTCGGCGGTGTTGCGCTAAAGCCATGGCGAGGCCGAAAAAGGCCGAGCTCGCCGTGATTCCGTTCGCTCACGCATCCGCAGCTTGTCCGCCGCGTGACGGTGGTTGAGGGCCTACCGGTCCACCGCTATAAGCCCGGCGCGCCGGGCGCCAACCAGGCCGTCGACTGTCAGGACGGTCGGATCTCTCGGGCGGCTTTCGAGCCCGCCCTCCTTCAGCGCGTCGCGCGACTCCTTTCTCCAACGAACCGGACCGGACCATGGCCAACGAGCGCACCTTCTCCATCCTCAAGCCCGACGCGACGCGCCGCAACATCACCGGCGCGGTCAACGCCGTGATCGAGGCCGCCGGCCTGCGCATCGTCGGCCAGCGCCGCATCCGCATGACCCGCGAGCAGGCCGAGACGTTCTACGAGGTGCACAAGGAGCGCCCGTTCTTCGGTGAGCTGGTCGAGTTCATGACCTCGGGCCCCGTGGTGGTGCAGGTGCTCGAGGGCGAGAACGCCGTCGCCAAGTACCGTGAAGTCATGGGCGCCACGAACCCGGCCCAGGCCGCCGACGGCACGATCCGCAAGCAGTTCGCCGAGTCGGTCGGCGAGAACACCGTTCACGGCTCCGACAGCGCCGAGAACGCCCGGCTCGAGATCGCGCAGTTCTTCAACGACGCCGACATCGCCGCCTGATGCACGACCCTCGCCGGCCCCGCACACGGGGCCGGCGAGAAACGCGCTCGCGCTTGCGCGGGGCTGACGTCCAGGGCGCAATCCGGCCGAGTGTGACTCTCCTGCCCTAGCGGCGCGGGGCGGGCGGACCGAAGAACGGAACCGATCGACGATTTCCCGTCTCTCTCGGATTTTCGCTCCCATGCGCCTCACGTTTTCGCGCACCGGCCGCCTGCTCGTCGCGGCCGGCCTCGTGTCCCTGCTCGCCGCCTGCAACTCCGCCGGCCGCTCGACGCAGTACACCTCGCTCGAAGGCTACGTGCCCGATCCGACGCTGAAGACCGCGACGAAGACCAATCTGACCGGCCGCGTGCGCCACGCCTGCACGGTCACCCAGGCCCGGTTCCAGAAGGTCCCCGAAGACGCGCTCGCCGCGCCCTGCGGCTGCTATGCCGAGCGCACGCTCTCCGCCCTCGACAAGGACGAGATCGCCTCCTACCGCACCACCGGCTACTTCAACGACAGTGCTCGCGCCAAGGCGCTGAACGCGCTCGATAGCTGCAAGCTGCCGCGTCCGGTCTGATGGAATGAGGGGCGGCGTTTCGCGCCGTCCCTTCGAGAGAGGTGCAGGGCTCGAACCTGCACCTTTGACAAGGTCTCGGCCTTTCAGGGCCGGGATCTACAGCTTCTCGGTCGGCGTCTTGGTGTTCTTGCCGTCCGGCTTGGTCTTTTCCGGCTCGGCTGGCTTCGGGCAGATGGCCTGGAGGCTCTGCCACTCGGCCTCGGACAGGATGCCGGGTCCGGCCGGCTTCTTCCCCGCCAGTGACCGGATCCGCGCGGCCCGCTCCGCCGTGACCGGATGGGAGCGCAGGAACGAGGTTGCGTCCGGCTCCTCGTCGTCCTCGTCGGTGATACGCTCCAGGATCGCGGCGAGCGCAGCCCCGTCTCCGCCGGCCCGCTTCACGGCCGCCACCGCGTAGGCGTCCGCCGTCCGCTCCGCGTCGCGTGAGTAGCCCGCCGAGATCGCAGCCTGTCCGATCGTTGCCAGCACCGTCGAGCCGGTGAGATCGCCGAGCACGAGGCTCAGCAGGAACGAAGTGCCGCCCGCCGTGATCACCGAGCGCATCGGATCGCGGGCGGCGATGTGGCCGAACTCGTGCGCGAGGATGCCGGCCAGCTCATCGCCGCTTTTGGCCTTGGCGAGGATGTCGGAGAGCAGAATCACCCGGCCGCCCGGCAGGGCAAGCGCGTTGGCGACCTCGTGTCGGCGCACGCTCACCTGCGGTGTCATCGGCAGCGCCATGCCCTCCGAAAGTCGCGCCGTCAGCCGATCGAGCACCGCCCGCCCCCCCGCCTCGTTGCAGAGCGGCGGGTCGTCGAGCAGGCCGACGATCTGGGTATCGACGCTGCGCCCGAGTTGCGCTTCGATCGCCTGCGGGACCAAGGGGGCGAGCAGGTTCGAGGCCGCGGGCACGCCGTAGATGGCCGTCAGCAGCACGGAGACGCCCGCCGCGATCGACCAGAGCACGAGACGGGTGAGGCCGCCTCCGCTCTCGGTCCGGCTCAGGTCGGGACAGCGCGCCTTCAGGGCTTCGGCGAACGACGCGTCGGCGAACTCGACGCTCTCCGATCCCTGCGCGTGGTTGATCCGCATCAGGGGCGGGGCGGCGTCGGCGGCGCGCAGGTCGAGCAGGCTCCAGTCGCGGGAAACATCCTCGCCGGAGACTTCGAGCCGGAACGTCAGTCTCAGCGTCACCGGCCGGGGCCGGGCGCTGAGGCCGTCGAAGAACGTGCCGGTCGTGGTGATCGCTTCCATCGGCCGGCTAGAACCCGATCTCGAGAGCACCGCCGACATCGAGCGCGTCGGCCAGCCCTTCGTTGAGGCCGCTGGACGGAGCGCGCGTCGAGGCGAGCACCGCTTCCAGCTCCGGCAGGTTCTCGATCTGCATCGTGGTCGCCACCGCGTGCCACAGGCGCACCGTGATGATGCGGATATAGAGCACGTTCGTGCCGAGGATGGCCCCGAGATAGAGCAGCACGCTCGATGCGATGACGAAGGCGTGGATGCCCACATTCTCGCCGTCCGTGGCGATCAGCGGAACGAGTAGGGCGAAGATGATGCCGAGGACGATGATGAAGCCGATCACCGCCAGCATGTAGACGAGGTAGGGGAAGTAGAACTGACGCGCTTTCAGCGAGGAAGCCAGCCTTGCCTCGCCGAGATAGGCCGCATTGAGGAAGGCGCGGGTCTCGCGAGCCCGATAATAGGGGATCAGCAGCAGCGCCGTCGGGATCGACACGCTGGCGGCGATCCCGACGGCGCTGGCGTAGTAGACGAGCGGCGAGTCCTCGTAGGCCGGGTTGAAGATGAACGCGCTCTTCTCGGTCTCCGGATTGAGGATCAGCAGATCGCTCGGGATGTCGAACCCGGTCGCCGCCAGCAGCGCCGCGACGCTCAATAGAATCGGCAGCAGCGCGACGATGTAGAGCATCATCCACGGCGTCAGGATCGAGCGGCCGGTCGCGGTCGAGCGCATCCGGCTCCGGCCGATCAGTGTGTGGTCGATGCGGTAGCGCTCCAGCGCCGCGCGCATGAAGGGGAAGGCCAGACCGAGGCTGGCGAAGGTCGCGAGCCACCACAAGAAGGCGCGCCCGGCATAAGCGAAGCCCGAGCCGTCCTGGCCGAGGCGGATGCCGCGCCAGCGCGTGCGCGAGGCTCGGTAGCGCCGGCCGCGGAACAGCGCGTATTGCCCGAGTACGAACAGTCCGATGAAGGAGATCGGCGCGGCCAGGGTCGCCAGCACCGGGCTCAGGAGACCGATGACGAACAGGAGGATGTAGATCGGCACCAGGATGGCAAGCGCCACGAGGAAGCCGAGGAACAGCTCCTTTCCGGTGCCGAGATACTCGGCCGGGCTGCCGGCGACGACCGTGCGGCTCCAGAAGTATCGCCGCAGATTGGTGAAGTACCAGAACCGGTAGATCGAGAAGGTGATCAGCGAGAGCAGGAAGCCCTTGACGACGATGCCCGTCAGCCCCGGTGCCTTCCGGTCGAACGCAATCTCTCCCGTCCGCGCCCCAGCCGGGCTCGGCACGCCTGCCATCTGATTCATCGTCGCAGTCCCCCTCGTGCCGGGAGACTAGAATCCGCGCTGGTTGCGTTGCAACAGCCGGCGCACACAATCCTTGCTTCAGGAACGACCGATCCAGGGAAAGCCGATGCGGCGGCCACGCGTCTTCAGGTTTCATGGTTAATTTCACGTGAAAACCCCGTCGTGACCGTGTCTCGACGGGCATCTCCGGCCGATTGCAGACGCCGCACTCGGCTCCGATTCTCCCGCCCATCTCGCTGCGACGGCGCGCGCATCGATGCCGATGCCGGGCAACCTGCTACGTCCATTCAGAAAAAAACGCCGGGTCCGATCATGGGCCCGGCGTTCTCATGCAATGTCATCACGGGAGGAACGAACCATCCCTCCGGGGGATAAGCGAGCGCTTCAGCAGCAGCGAAAACCCGACGTGTTGCCGCCGCCGAAGCGAGCGTTCTCGCGGTTGCGAAAAAACTCCCGCTCGGTCATCGGCGCCTGATCGGGATGAGTCTTGGCGATATGGGCAACGTAAGTCCCGTAATCACCCTGACCCACCATCAGCCGCGCGCCGTCGCAAACGCACTTGTTGAAAGCCTGAAGGCGTTCGCGAAAGCTCTGCACCGACGTTGCGGTTCCGCTCATGACTGTCTCACTCCGCCGGGGCGAGATTGGAATCGGCTTCGAGTGCTGTCCAGCGATCGGCACGGTAGGCCTTCACGCAGGCCATGAGGCCGAACACCGCGATCGCGACGACGAGGCCGACGAAGAACACGGCCAGAGCCGCGTCGATGCGATCGTTGAAGACGATCTTGTGCATGTCCGCCATGCTCTTGGCCGGGCCGAGCACCTTGCCTTCCGCGATCGCCGTCGAGAAACGGTCGGCGTGCGAGAGGAAGCCGATCTTCGGGTCGGGCGAGAAGATCTTCTGCCAGCCGGCCGTCAGGGTGCAGATGCACAGCCAGACGGTCGGGATGATCGTGACGAAGGCATAGCGCTCGCGCTTCATCTTGAAGATCACGACGGTTGCCAGCGTCAGCGCGACGGCGGCCAGCATCTGGTTCGAGATGCCGAAGAGCGGCCACAGGGTGTAGATGCCGCCGAGCGGATCGGTAACGCCCTGATAGAGGAAGTAGCCCCAGGCGCTGACGCACAGGGCGGTAGCGACCACGCTCGGACCCCAGGCCGAGGTGTCCTTGAAGCGCGGCGAGAGCAGGCCGAGCAGGTCCTGCAGCATGAAGCGGCCGGCGCGGGTGCCCGCATCCACCGCGGTCAGGATGAACAGGGCCTCGAACAGGATCGCGAAGTGATACCAGAAGGCCATCATCGCCTTGCCGCCGATGGCCGAGGAAATGATGTGCGCCATGCCGACCGCGAGGGTCGGCGCGCCGCCGACACGCGAGATGATCGAGTGTTCGCCGACATCCTTGGCGGTCTGAGCGATGACGTCCGGAGCGATCGGGAAGCCGAGCGCCGTCACCGCGGCGGCGGCGGTTTCCGGCGTGCTGCCGAGCAGGGCGCCCGGAGAGTTCATGGTGAAATAGATGCCCGGGTCGATCACGCTGGCGGCCACCAGCGCCATGATCGCCACGAAGCTCTCCATCAGCATGCCGCCGTAGCCGATGAAGCGGGTGTCCATCTCGTTGTCGACGAGCTTCGGGGTCGTGCCCGACGAGATCAGCGCGTGGAAGCCCGAGACGGCGCCGCAGGCGATGGTGATGAACAGGAACGGAAACAGCGAGCCCGCCCAGACCGGCCCGGTGCCATCGATGAACTTCGTCGTGGCGGGCATCTGCATGTGCGGGGCGACGACGACGATGCCGAGCGCGAGGCCGATGATGGTGCCGATCTTGAGGAAGGTCGACAGGTAGTCACGCGGGGCCAGCAGCAGCCACACCGGCAGGATCGCCGCGACGAAGCCATAGCCGATCAGCATCCAAGTGAGCTGGGTGCCCGTGAAGGTGAAGGCGGGGCCCCAGGTGGGGTGTTCGTTGATCTGACCGCCGCCGAGGATCGCGGCCATGAGCAGGACGAAGCCGATGATCGACACTTCGCCGATCTTGCCCGGCCGGATGTAGCGGGCGTAGAGGCCCATCAGGATCGCGATCGGGATCGTCGCGCCGACGGTGAAGGTGCCCCAGGGGCTCTCGGCCAGGGCCTTCACCACGATCATCGCCAGCACGGCGAGTAGAATGACCATGATCATGAAGGTGCCGAACAGAGCGATCACGCCGGGAATCACCCCGAGCTCGGCCCGGATCAGCTCGCCCAGCGAGCGCCCATCGCGGCGCATCGAGATGAACAGGATCATGAAGTCCTGTACCGCGCCCGCGAGCACGACACCGGCGAGGATCCAGAGCATGCCGGGCAGGTAGCCCATCTGTGCCGCGAGCACCGGGCCGACCAACGGTCCGGCGCCGGCGATGGCCGCGAAGTGGTGGCCGAACAGGACCGATTTGTTGGTGGGGACGTAGTCGAGGCCATCGTTGTGACGGTGGGCCGGAGTCTCGCGCTTCGGATCGAGGCGCATCACCTTGTCGGCGATGAAGAGGGAATAGTAGCGGTAGGCGATGAGGTAGACGCAGACTGCGGCGACCACGACCCACAGGGCGTTGATCGCTTCACCCCGTTGTGTGGCGACCACCGCCAGCGCCGCAGCGCCCAATGCACCGACCAGGGCCCAGGGCCCATGCTTCTGTATTGCGCCCATGTGACGCCTCACTCCGTCATTGGCCGCATTCTTGATGCAGGCGGCCTTGTCCCGGATCTGTGTGGCGCAATTTTTCCTGTGATACCAGTTGCGGTGAGCACACAGGTGCTGGTTCCCTCGTCACGGTCGGTGACATCTTCTACCCCGCGTTACCCGAACCTTGGGATGAATACGCCGCGCCGCCACCAACGTCCGTGCGAAGCGCCGCTGGGAAAACGGGCATCCGGACGCGACCGATGTTCGGAACACGGCTTCCGTTCGATCCGAATCGGTTCAGCCGTGCGGAGCGCCTTCGAACGTCTCAATCGAGGACGATGACGCGGTTGGGGAGTTGGTTGTCGCCGTGGCTGGCCGGCAGCTCGGCCTTCAGCACGGCGCCGACCTGCTCCACCGCCGAGACGAGACCCTCACCGAGGGCTCCGCGTCCGGCCGCACCGAGCAGCTCCGAGACGATGGCGCGCCATTGCGCGTCCTCCACGCGGGCCCGCACACCCTTGTCGGCAACGATCTCGGCGTAGCGCTCCGCGAGGGCCACGTAGACGAGCACACCGGTGCGTCCCCGCGTTCCGGTGAGACCATGCGCAAAGAACTCGCGGCGGGCGGCGGCGTGGGCGCGCTCGCGCTGCCAGCGCCGCGGGGTGAGGGTGATCCGGAGACGCTCGTTCAGGGTCAGCATCAGCGTGACCAGCACGGTCGCCGCCTGAGCGAGCGCAATCTTGCCCGCACCGAGATCGGTGAGCAGAATCAGGGGCCAGGGCAGGGCCAGGGCGACCGCCAGGGCCAAAGCGAGGCCGGGGGAGCGATAGAGCCCGGCGCTGGCGGAGACCAGCACCACGATCTCGCCCGAGGTTCCGGTCTCTGCCCGCCCGATCGCTGCGGCGATCCGCTCCTGCGCGGCAGGATCGAGGATGCTCACGCTACCAGTCACCGGACGCTCCCCCGCCGCCGAACGAGCCGCCCCCGCCGGAGAATCCTCCGCCGCCGTCGGAAAAGCCGCCGCTCCAGCCGCCGGACGGTCCCGGGATCACCACGAAGCCGCCACCCCGGCCGCGTCGCCCGCCGCCGTTCATCCGCGTCAGCACGACGACGAGGGCGATGATGACCACGATCCAGAAGATCACCGTGACGGGATCGACCGTGTCCTCCCGCACCGGCGCGCGGCGCTGCCACTCGTCGGCATCGCCGGCGAGGATCGGAAGAATGGCGTCGACCCCCGCCTCCACGCCCCCGGAAAAGTCGCCCTGGCGGAAACGGGGCGTGATCGCCGTCGTGATGATCGTCTTCGACAGCGCATCGGTGAGCGCGCCTTCGAGCCCGTACCCGACCTCGATGCGGACCTTGCGCTCCTTCGGGGCCACCAGCAGCAGAACACCGTTGTTGGTCTTCTTCTGGCCGATGCCCCAAGCCCGGGCGAGACGGTTGGCGTAGTCCTCGACAGTGCGGTCCTGAAGGCTCGGCACGGTGGCGACCACGAGTTGATCGCCCGTCTTGTCCTCGTGGGCCTTGATCTTGCCGTCGATCCTCGCCCGCGTCTCCTGCGAGAGGATGCCGGCCGCATCCACCACCCGGCCCGTGAGTTTGGGGAAATCGGGCTCGGCCGCTTTGGCGAGACCCATGAGGCCGGCGACGACCAGCAGGGCGAGCCAGAGCGCCGGCAGCGGGCCGAATGCGGGGTGCCGAGCGGTCCGATCGGGGCGCGTCATCACCAGTTGACAGGACGAACTAAAACTTCACGTTCGGCGCGCGCTCTGCGCCCGGCGTCGAGGTGAAGGTCTCCATCGGCTTCGCCTCCGGATAGAACCACGAGGCGATCCACCGGCCGGGAATGGTGCGGATCTCCGTGTTGTAGGCCTGGACCGCCTGAATATAGTCGCGCCGCGCCACGGCGATCCGGTTTTCCGTTCCCTCGAGTTGCGACTGAAGGGCGAGGAAGTTCTGGTTCGATTTCAGGTCCGGATAGGCCTCGACCGAGGCGAGCAACCGTCCGAGCGCCCCCGAAAGCTGGTTCTGCGCCTCCTGGAACTGCTTGAACTTCTCCGGATCGCTGACCGTCGAGGCATCGACCTGGATGCTCGTCGCCTTGGCCCTGGCTTCCGTCACCCGGGTCAAGGTCTCCTGCTCCTGCTTGGCATAACCCTTCACCGTCTCGACGAGATTCGGGATCAGGTCGGCCCGACGCTGGTACTGGTTCTGCACCTCGCTCCAGGACGATTTCGCCTGCTCCTCCAGGCTCGGCACCCGGTTGATCGCCCCGCACCCTGCAAGGCATGCCGCCAGCCAGAGCGCCGCGAGCGCAGAGACGACGCGGCCGAGGATGGAGGGGCGGGCCGGGGCTGTGGGGCTGAGAGAGGGGGGCATGAGGTGTGGTCTCCGGGTGAGCTTGGCAGTCATAAGTAGGTGCAAAAGAGGGAATTCCAAGAAAGCGTGTCATCCTCAGGCAAGTGCGGGATCGGAGGTTCTGACGGCTACTCCAGTTGTGACCAACCGGCGCGGTCTGCGGCTCGATCTTGGTTGTCACTGGAACTGCTTCTGAAACAAGCCCTTGCGGGCCGATCAACCGATTTGACCGGGAGGCGCTGGACCTATGGCTCCCTTGCCGGTATTTGTCTGCGGGGCAGACTCTGAATTTGCACTACGATTTGCGAAGAAAAGGGCAAATAGGCATGGCAACTGAAATTGAAAAAGAAATACTTGAGACTATGCGTCTTGTAACTAAAGAGCATAAAAGCAGAACGAAGGGGACTATATATCCGTGGCTGGACGTTGCTCACGAATATCTCGTTAATGGTCATGAATTCCAAAAAGCATTTGACCGACTATCTGATGATGAATCAAGAAAAACTTTCCTGTGGATGCTTAGATATCGGTTGTCTGGCTATCTAACTCAGTCGAGAGATACAGCCGATATAGTGGCGCCTTTTATTATCAGTGAACGTTCTTGGAATCGCATGGGGAAAGTCGCGGCCGAAATGCCGGAAAGCTCTATGGAGGGCCATATCAACGTCGATATAATCGAAAATTTTGTTCTAGGAGGCTATGATCTGCCCGGTATTTGCGGCGTTGAATCTGGTGACGTCGTTTTGGATCTTGGCGCCTTCAATGGCAACTCTACTGTGGTTCTCGCACGCGCAGCTGGTGATGCGGGTAGGGTTCTTGCTTTCGAGCCCAACCCAAGCACGCGCGAGATGCTTGCACGTAATATGAAAATGCTCGATGTGAGCAACGTCGAAATCGTCGGCGCTGGTGTCTCGGATACAACTGGAATTGCTCGCTTTACTCAGTCTGGTGCAGCGTCACGCTTCGATCCGAACGGCAGCATCGAAGTTACAATTACAACTATCGACCGGTTTGTTGAAGAGCGGTCTCTAGCCGTCGATTTTCTAAAATTTGACATTGAGGGCTTCGAGAACCAAGCATTAGAGGGAGCGGTTAGGACCATTGTTCGAGACCGACCCAAAATGGCTATTAGTATTTACCACCTCCACTATGACGGCCATAAAATATTAAACTTTATCAATGATATTTGCCCATGGTATGAGTATTATGTTAGGCACAATAATCACGGTGAAGGAGAGGTTGTCCTCTTTTGCAAGCCGGTGGTAAGAGTTTCTCACAAATAGAGCAAAAATATCCCTCGCGGAAGGGAGTTTTCGTAAAACCCGCCCACAAATGGGTGGCGACTGGTTCGCCTCATCCATCTGTGGGCGGAATTTTATAGAGGGATTCAGTATAAATTTGCGGCTGATATAACTCCATTTGAAGCGTTAATATTTAAAATTTATATTTGAACTCCGAGAAAACTTCCAGGCCATGAACCCGGCAGCATTCGCAGAACAGATCAATTTTATCGACAGGTATCATTGCGTAGTTCCAAGCTGCCATGTCTGCGGAAATAAAGGGAGTATGAATTGCGCACGTGGGACGTAGGCGGAACGGAATATAATCAACAGTGGATAGGAGCTTGGACAGAGAATAAAACTCTCGCCTAGCTCCCGCCAGCATTTCTGCGAAAATGATCGGTCTATCAGTCTTTAAATAACGGAGTGCCCCCCGGAAAAATGATGCCTCGTGTCCTTCGATGTCAACTTTGACAACACTGATCTGGTCATCAAATCTAAAATTGTCAAGCTTTTGCTTTAGGATGGTGATAGTACTTTCATGGCTTTTAAAGCCCTCCTCTAGGGATGCGCTTGTTTCAAGCAATCCATGGCTTTTGTCCGGAATGTAAAGCGTTGCTTCTCCCTCGTCGTCGCTCAGGGCGCACTCTTGCACAGTTATTTGCGCTTCAACCGAATTGGCTATGATATTGCGGCGCAGGATATCTAGGGCGGCAGGTAGCGGCTCAAACGCCGTTACGCGTACACCGGGACGCGATTTAGCCGCCAAAATGGAGTAAAGGCCATTATTTGCACCAACATCAAGAAAACGTCCAGGCAGCCGGGAGACTACCGCCATGAGGATGAGTGGTAGTGGGGCCTCGTATGACCCTTCCGCCATTGTCCGTGCAACTAAATCCGCTCCTTCTGCAGAATCGAGGGTAAAATTTCTCCCAGCAAAAGTGAAATTGATTTGCTGATGTTGCTCGGATGCCATTTTAGCGCTCGCTTTGATTATCAGTAAATCTCGATTTCATCCAAGTGGAAAAAATCGCGGTTCATCAGAGACAGCTTGACGTATTGTGCTTCGGATTTCAGCCGTATAATCAGCGGATGCCCGTCAGCGCCACCAAATGGGGCGTGCGTCGAATTAATAAATATTGTTTTCCAACTCGCCCCGTCTTGCGAAACTTCTACTTTCAATGGGTAAGCGCGACCTGCAAACGCCCTGTTCTTTAAAGAATTGAAGACCCGGATTTCAGTCAATTCGCAGATATGACCGAGGTCGGTCTGCCAGTACGGGTTGTCTTCGAGATTGGTGTGGAAGCCATCGCTGCCCGTATGAACTCCGCTGATGGCGCCCTTCGCATCCTCATAGATATCCCCCTTCGACCAGGGGGAAGTCGAGCTTTGGTGCGGGGTGGAGCCCAGAGCCAGATTGGGCTTTTCATTCGGCTGGACGATTGTTGTTGCCCGCGCTCGACGGCGAACGATATTCTCTTGCCCGTTCCAATAATCGGCAAGAAATCGATCTTCCGTATGATTTAATATTGATATGAACTTATCGAGCGTGCCATCTGTGCTCGTTGCAACGTTGCCCCACATCGGTTGAAAATAGTAGGCTCCCAGTGTGCCGCGCCGAACGCGACGAATGAAATCTTCCCGCGATCGAAATAGGTAATGATATGTGATGGCGGTGTCGAAAATGGCTTGGCGCTTATTGGTGTCCGAAAGATATCGCTCTCCGGATTTCGGGAACTCCGATAGATATTCGTCCATTGGCTCGCCGAGAACGTTCATCGATCTCATTCTCGCCTGAACAGGTGCCGGCCAACGATGATTCAACATCGGGTCGGGTGGATAGCCAAGGAAGCGAAGATCGACGCAAGAGCTGCGTGTCATCGTCTTCACACATGGGTCCATGCGCTCAAGCAAATTTTCGCGCCGAATGAATTGGGTCAATGTGCTTCCCGCAGGGCGTTCCAGGAAGTCTTGAGGGCCAAACCAAATCCAGTTGAAGAATATGCAGTCTGCCTTATCTTCTCTTTCGGCCATGAATGTTTTTATGCTATTGGTCGGCTTGAGTGCGAGAAACTCGTCTCCATCAACAAACATAAACCATTCGCATTCATGCTTATGATTCGATAAAAAGTGCATCCAGCAGGAATCCTGCTGCCCTTGATAGGGAAGGTGATGAAATGTCACAAATGGCTCATCGCCCTCTATAAAAGAGATGATGCGGCTATACATCTCATAAGGATCATCGTCATTGCAGTATATATAACAGTGGTCGAAGCCAATCGACTTATAATATAGCAGCCATTCTACAACAGTTTCTGTTTCCCACCTCGAGGAATTTAAAACAACATGCTGGTATTTCGGGCGTTGTATTTCTGACACGACGTTAGGCTCCATGATAACTTTACGATTCATGTGATGGGATTCCTAAAAACTATCCTCCTGATCAGGTGTAGCTGTGTCCCATCTACGCATCGAAAGCCAATGACGACACTTCGCATTTTCCAAAATCGCTGATAGACAAGCCCATGAGTGTGCGAAAAGTCAGCATGCGAACGGTTGATAGCGCCTCGCGCGCGGGTGCGCCATGCCTGCCATGAGCGATGTGTCGGCGGGCGTCATTTCCCCGCCCGTAGCACGCCCCCGCGTCACCATCACCTACTGCACGCAGTGCCAATGGCTCCTGCGTGCGGCGTGGATGGCGCAGGAGCTTCTGTCAACCTTCCGCGATGATCTTGGCGAGGTCGCCCTGCGGCCCGGCACGGGCGGGGTGTTCGTGATCGCGTTCGATACGGAGGTTATCTGGGAACGGGTGCGCGATGGCGGCTTTCCCGAGGTGAAGGTGCTTAAGCAGCGGGTCCGGGACCGGCTCGATCCGGGCCGGGATCTCGGGCATGTCGATCGGGCCGGGCGGGAGGGCTGAGCCGGGGCAGTTGGCACGCCCACCCGCGCTGGGGCATGATGGGCGGGCGCCATCCCTCAAAACCCTTCAGCGCAACGCCGCGGGACGCCTTGATCCGACGCATACTCTCCCGGCTCGGCCAGCGTGGCTTCTCCACGCAGTTCTACCTCATCATGCTCGTCATCGCGCTGATCGGCCCCGGCTTGATCTTCACCGCGATCCTGCTGACCCGCTACGCCGCCACCGAGCGCGCCCGCTTCGAGCAGGATGCCCGGGAGAACGTCCGCGGGATCGCCCTGTCGATCGACCGCGACACCGCCGGGCTGGTCTCGGTGCTGCAGACGCTGGCCACCTCGCCGCGGCTCAGGGACGGCGAGTTCGCCAATTTCGAAAATCAGGCCCGACTCGTGCGCGAGGCCGTCGGCCTCGATCTCGTGCTGCGGCGGCCGGACGGACAGCAGCTCGTCAACACCGCCCTCAAGCCGGGCGCACCGCTACCGGTGAGCACGCTGCCCACCGACCGCGAACTCATCGAGAGCGGGCAGCGCTCCATGGTCACCGGCTATCTCGCCGGGGCCATGCCGGATCAGGCGCATTACGCCGTCGCAGTGCCGGTGCGGATCGAGGAGACGCCCGCCTTCATTCTCAGCTTCTCGGTGCCCCTGAGCCGCATCGCCGGCATCCTCGCCCGCGAACAGGTCCGGGGTTGGGTCACGGGGGTGTCGGATCGCGACGGCGTCGTGCTCGCGCGCCTGCCCGAGATGCCGGGCGTGATCGGGTATCCTCGGCTCGCGACCCTGCGCCAGACGATGACGGGCACGCCGGGTGTCTGGGAGGGGCGCGACCGCAATTTCAAGCCCGTCACCGTGGTCGAGGCGCGCTCGCGGCTCAACGGCTGGACCGTGGGGGCGAGCATCCCGCGCGAACTGGTCGAAGCGCGGCTGCGGCGCTGGATCTGGGCCTTCGGCGGCTTCGGCCTTCTCGTGCTCGCCACCTCCTCGGTGCTCGCCGTCCATCTGTGGTCGCGGGTCTCGAAGCCCCTGCGCCAACTCGCGGCGACGGGGCCGGCTCTTGCGCGGGGGCAGGCGATCCCGCGGATCGCCTCGCCGATCCACGAGATCCGCCGCCTCGCCGACGTGCTCTCGGAAGCCTCGCTGCGGCTGCGGACCCGCAGCGAGGAGCGCGACCGGGCACTCGCCGAGACCCAGCGCGGCCTCGCGGCTTTGCGCGAGAGCGAGGCGCGCTTCCGCCACATGGCCGACTCGGCCCCGGCGCTGATCTGGATGACCGACGAGACCGCGGAGGTGGTCTTCGCCAACATGCATTTCGACCACCTGTTCGGCCGCCCGGCGGCGGAGATGGCCGGCGGCGGCTGGGCGTCGATCGTGCATCCGCCGGACCTGCCGGCTTTCCAGGAGACGTTCCAGGAGGCGTTCGAGCACCGGCATCCGTTCCGGGCCGAGATGCGGGTCATCGATCGCAACGGGGAGATCCGCTGGCTGCGCTGCGAGGGCGTGCCGCGCCTCGACGACCACGGCACCTTCCTCGGCTTCACCGGATGCAGCGTCGATGTCACCGACGCCAAGCGGGCCGAGGAGCATCTGCGCCTGCTCATCAACGAACTGAACCACCGGGTGAAGAACACCCTGGCCACCGTCCAATCGATCGCCATGCAGTCCCTGCGCGGGCTCGACGGCGAGGAGGCGCTCGCGGCCCGCGCCGCCTTCGAGGCGCGGCTGCTGGCGCTCGCCCGCGCCCACGACGTGCTGACCCGCGAGAGCTGGGAGGGCGCCGAGCTGAAGACCGTGGTGGGCGACGCGATCCGCCCGCTGGAGGCGGGAGAGGGGCAGGAATCGCGCTTCGTCGTATCGGGCCCGCGCCTGCGGCTCGCGCCGCGGCTGGCTCTGTCCATCGCCATGGCCCTGCACGAACTCGGCACCAACGCCGTCAAGTACGGGGCTTTGTCCAAGGAGGGCGGGCGGGTGACGATCACCTGGACCGTGCAGCGCCGGCCCGAACTCTCGCTGTCCCTGCGCTGGACCGAGAGCGGCGGCCCGCCGGTCTCACCGCCGACCCGCCGCGGCTTCGGCTCGCGCCTGATCGAGCGCAGCCTTGCCCGTGAACTCGCGGGGCGGGTCGAGCTGCTCTACGAGCCGGACGGCGTCGTCTGCACCATCGATGCGCCGGTGCCGCCGCCGGGCTTGCTGGAGCGCAAGGGCGGCACGCAACTCGCCGCGACAAAGCCGCTGCCGCTGGCGGGGTGAGGGGCGCTCTCGGAACGGCCCGTGCCGGGCCCCTACTGGCTGGATTACTGGAACGTCATCGGGTCCGGCCCGATTCGTCCGTCGGCCCGGTCGAGACCGGCGATGGCCGCGTGGTCCTCTTGCGTGAGCGAGAAGCCGAACACGTCGATATTCTCGTGCATCCGGGCGGGCGTGGCGGATTTCGGGATCGCGACGAAGCCGTTCTCGATATGCCAGCGCAGCACCACCTGGGCCGGGCTGCGCCCGAGCCGATCGGCGATCCGGGTGATGGCGGGTTCATCCAGCACCTGCGCCTGACCTAAGGGGCTCCAGGCTTCCGTGACGATGCCGAGCCGGGCATGGGCCGCGCGCAAGGTGCGTTGCTGGAACCGCGGATGCAGCTCGATCTGGTTGAGGGCAGGGGTGACGCCGGTCTCATTCACGAGCCGTTCGAGCTGATCCTCGGTGAAGTTCGAGACGCCGATCGAGGCGGCACGACCCTCCTCCCGCAAGCGGATCAGCGCGCGCCAGCTGTCGAGATAGAGCCCCCGGTCGGGGCAGGGCCAGTGGATCAGGTAGAGATCGACATGGTCCAGCCCCAGCCGGGCGAGGCTGTCGTCGAAGGCGTGCCGCGTCGCATCGTAGCCCTGAGCGTCGTTCCAGAGTTTCGTCGTCACGAACACCTCGGCCCGAGACACGATCGTCTCCCGCAGGCCCCGCCCGACGCCGCCCTCGTTGCCGTAGGCTGCGGCGGTATCGATCGAGCGATAACCGCTGCCGAGCGCCGTTCCGACGAGGGCGGGCGTCTCCGCCTCTTGCAGACGCCAGACGCCGAAGCCGAGCTGGGGGATGGAGCGCCCGTCGTTGAGAGCGATCTGCGGCACGGGATCGGGGGCTGTCATGGCGTCTTTATTCTCATGCGCTGCCCGAGCGACAGGCCGAAGGCAGGGCACAGAGAATCGGCACGATCCTGCCTGTCGTACAGGCATCCTTCCGGGGGGCAGGCCTGCGCGCGCGTCAGAGCCCGGCGCGCGTCATGTCCCCAGCGGCTTCGTGATCGGGCATCCTGACGAGGTGCAGATAGGTCGGATCGAAGTCGCAGAACGCCTGCAGGCGCTTGACGTCCGGAACGTGCAGCCGGCGCTCCTTCAATTGGATCAGCCCGGCGAGGCGCAGGTCGCGCAGGATGCGGCTGACATGGATCGTCGTGATGCCGAGGATGTCGGCGAGCATCGGCTGGGTCAGAGGCAACGGGCAGTCGCGCTCCCCGGCCGTGCCGACGAGCTGCTGCCGCAGCAGCAATTCGCAGAACAGGTGGGCGATGCGCTTGTCGGCGGAGCGCTGGCCCATGCTGGCGAGCCATTCCCGCAGGATGCTCTCATCGACTAGCGTCGCCCACCACAGCGCCCGGGCGAGACGCGAATCGCGGAAGACCAGAGCGTCGACCCGGTCCTGCGGGATGTCGGCGACGGTGCAGGCGGTCAGTGCGGCGATGTAGTGGTCGGACGGGCCGAGCACGATCGATTGCAGGTCGCAGAAATCACCCGGCAGGAGCAGGCCGAGGATCTGGCGCTGTCCGTCATCGATGAGCTTGTAGCGGAAGGCGTAGCCTTCGAGGACGAGGTGGACACCCGCCGCCCGATCGCCGGCCCGCACGATATCCTGCTGTGACTCCAGGCTGCGGCGGGATCGGGACAGGTCGGCCAAAATGGCTCGATCCCCGGCATCGAGATCGGCGCCGTAGCGAAGCCGAAGGATCAGAGGGTTCGTGCGCGTGAGCGTCACAGTCGCGTCCATGGACGCTCAACGCGGATCGCGCCGTTCCGTGCCATGAAAGCGAACGGAGGGTCGCGAGAAACCACCCCTGAGGATGCGATGTTCCCGCAAGAGTGTCGGGCCAAGGGTGTCGCGCGTTATGCCAAATCCGATCGGTTCCCTCGGGAGGGCGGATATGGGCTTCGCTCGATCGCCGCGTGGGCTGGCCGACACGGTTGCCCGCCTCGTGCCGCTCACGAAACTCCCGCTGGGCCGTCATCGCCAGAGGGAGAACGGTCAGAGATCGGGCGTGGTGTGAGGCACTCTTGGTCCGGGCGGAAACCGTGTCCGCCGCGTCTCAGGCCGCCTTCCAGCGGCGGGCGGTGTGGTTGCCGAAGGCGCGGGCGTAGAGGTTGCAGTAGTTCAGCGCCGCCCCATCCCAGCCGAAGGAGCGGGACATGGCGCTGCGCCGCATGGTGTTGAGGCGCTTCTTCTGGCCGAAGGTCTCGAAGGCGCGGCGGATCGCCGAGGTCAGCCCCATCGGCGAGGCCTCACCGAAGGTGAAGCCGGTGACGCCGTCCTCCACCGTATCGTTGAGGCCACCGGTGCGGCGCACGATCGGCAGGGAGCCGAAGCGCTGCGCGTACATCTGGGCCAGCCCGCAGGGTTCGAAGCGCGAGGGCATCAGAAGGAAATCGCTGCCGGCGAAGATGCGGCGCGCCTCGGTTTCGCGGAAGCCGACATGGACGCCGACATTCTCGGGATGGCGCCCGGCCAGATCGCGCAGGGCCTCCTCGAACCGGCCCTCGCCCTGGCCGATCACCACGAGCTGGCCGCCCTCGGCAACGATCGATTCGGCGGCGCCGATGCTGAGGTCGATCCCCTTCTGGTGCACGAGGCGCGAGACGATGGCGAAGAGCGGCCCGCGGGAGACCGCCATGCCGAACGCCTTGCGCACCTCGTCGGCATTGGCCCGCTTGCCCTTCCAGTCGTCGGGCTCGAAGCGGGTGGCGAGGTGCGGGTCCGTGCGCGGATCCCAGCTCTCGTCGATGCCGTTGAGAATGCCGGTCAGGCGGCCCTGCGCGGCGCGGGTGCGGAGCAAGCCGTCGAGACCACAGCCGCCCTCGGACGTGGTGATCTCGCGGGCATAGGTCTCGCTCACCGTGGTGACGTGCGAGGCGTGATAGATGCCGGCCTTGAGGAAGGAGAGCTGCCCGTAGAACTCGACGCCATCCATCTGGAAGGCGTGGTCCGGTACGCCGACCCGGCCGAGATTGTCGCGGTGGAAAAGCCCCTGGTAGGCGAGATTGTGGATCGTCAGCACGCTCGGGCGGCGGATGCCGAGCCAGGACAGGTAGGCCGGCGCCAGCGCGGTCTGCCAATCGTTGAGATGCAGCAGGTCGGCCGACCAGAACGGGTCGATGCCGCCGGCCAGTTCCGCCGCCGCCCGGCTGAGGCGGGCAAACCGCAGGTCGTTGTCGCCGAAATCGCCTCGCTCGTCGCCGTAGGGCGTGCCGTCGCGCTCGTACAGATCGGGGGCGACCAGCACGTAGAGGCCGAGGCCGTCCGGCGTGGTGCCGAAGCCGAGTTCGCAACCCGGAACGCTGGCGAAGCTGCCGAGCCGGGCGATCATGGTCAGGTTGTCGAGCCCGGCGAGCACTTGGGCGTAGCCGGGGATGAGGACGCGGACGTCATAGTGGCGGCGCAGGGAGCGGGGCAGGGCGCCCGCGACCTCGCCGAGGCCGCCGGTCTTCACGAAATCCGCCATCTCAGGGGTGGCGTAGAGAATGCGGGGGAGGAGGGCGTTGCCGAATCTCGGCTCGGGATCGAAGGCGGAGGTCGGTGGCGGCGGATCGGCGACCTGGAGCCCACCGAGATCCACGTACGCCATCGACTCGCCCCTACGCCACCCGCGCGGCCCTTGAAGGGCGGGAACCGCCGCTGCTACGCTCGGCATTGAAATGCTCCGGAAGGCAATCCGTTCCGTTGCATCGCACAATTCAGGCCACGTTCGGACCAATATTTTTGAGCGGACGCCTGCGCTTCCATCATGGGTTGTCTGCGCTGGGAGAATAGCGAAAGCGTGCTGCGTATCCCTCCCGGTATTGGCTGGGTCGAATGCGCAGGGTGCAGCGCGGCAACACTCCGTCCTATCGGCTTGCTGGCTTGAGGATGACGCCCTCGTCCGGTGCGAGCCGGGCCTCGCCGTCGGCCCTGTCGCCCACCCGTCCCGGAAGGGTCGAGAGCAGGATCGTCCAGCCCCCATCCTCCAAGGGGATCGTCCGTTCCACGCTGCCGAAGTTGAGCAGGATGCGTAAGACGGCGCCACCCGAGACGCGCTCGAAGGCAAAGACCTCGGCGGCGAGATCCGGTGAGAGGGTCAGGCTGCGCCAATCCCCGACCGACAGGGCCGGATGATCGCGGCGCAGGGACAGGAGCCGGCGGTAGAGGGTCAGGATCGAGCGGGCATCGTCGCGCATCTTATCGACGTTGCGCCGCTCCGCATCCGCGCTGAGCGGCAGCCACGGCGTACCGGTGGTGAAGCCCGCATTCGGGGCGTCCTCCCACTGCATCGGCGTGCGTTCGGGGTCCCGCCCGTGGCCGGGCTCGTTGCGCCCCCACGGGTCCTGTGCCCGCTCGGGCGGCACCGGAACGTGAGCGAGGCCGATCTCATCGCCGTAATAGAGCGTCGGCGTGCCGCGCAGCGTCAGCAGAAGCATCGCCGCGATCCGCGCCTGCGCCTCGCCGACGCGGGCGGCGATGCGAGGCTGATCGTGGTTGCCGAGCACCCAGTTCGGCCAGCCGCCCTCGGGTAGGGCGGCTTCGTATTCCGTCACCAGGGCGGCCACCGCCTCGGCGCGCCACGGCGTCTGGATGAGCTGGAAGTTGAACGGCAGGTCGGCCCCGGTCAGGCCGGGCCCGTAATAGGCCACCAGCCGCTCGATCGGCAGATAGATCTCGCCGATCAGCACCCGCTCGCCGTATTCGCGCAGGACCGCGCGCATTCCGGCGATGACGTCGAGCACCTCCGGCCGGTCGCAGGAGAAAACCTGCTGGAAGCGGTTGATCCCGGCCTGATGCGGCTGGAAATCGGGGTTGTGCGGGTTGTCGCGAAATCCCTCGTCCTTGATCAGGTGCCAGATCACATCGACGCGGAAGCCGTCCACGCCGCGCGCCAGCCAGAAGCGGAGGGCGTCGTGCATCGCCGCCCGCACGTCGGGGTTGCGCCAGTTCAGGTCCGGCTGCTCGGGCAGGAAGGCGTGGTAGTAGTACTGGCCGGTGGCCGGATCGCGGGTCCAGGCCGGGCCGCCGAAATTCGAGAGCCAGTTGTTGGGCGGTCCGCCGTCGGGAGCGGGATCGCGCCAGATGTACCAGTCGCGCTTGCGTGCCTGGCGGCTCGCCCGGCTCTCGGTGAACCACGGATGCTCGATCGAGCTGTGGTTGGGCACGAAGTCGAGAATCACCCGGAGCTTGCGCCGATGCGCCTCGGCAATCAGCGCGTCGAAATCCTCCAGCGTGCCGAACAGCGGATCGACCGCGCAGTAATCGGCCACGTCGTAGCCGAAATCGGCCATCGGCGAGCGGTAGAACGGCGAGATCCACACCGCATCGACGCCGAGCCATGCGAGGTAATCCAGCCGTGCCGCGATCCCCCGAAGGTCGCCGACGCCATCGCCGTCCGTGTCCTGGAACGAGCGGGGATAGACCTGATAGACTGTCCCGCTCTGCCACCAAGCCGCTTCGGAGCCGTTCGTCCCAGATACTGGACCGCCCATCGAACCTCCCGCGATGTTGCCGCGATGCTGCCATCGACGCCGTGCGCATCATTCAAGGGTCGGTTAGGGCCGTTCAGCAAGCCTTCAAGCGGCCGGCGTCATCTCTCATGCGAGGCGGCGCCGATGCACCGGCTCTGTGTCTACAGTGACACAGAGGGTCGGGCACACGACTTGCGAATGATGTGTTTGCACGCATGTGTCTCGACAAGTCCGCCGGCCGGCAACACCATGGTGGCGCAGGGCGACAGACCACGTCGCGGATCATCGTGCCGCCGCAAGAAGCGGCCAGACTCCGCGTCCGACCGACATCCTCGGCTGTAACGAAGGGGGATACCCAGGTGCTGAACGAAGCTCTGTCCGTTCTCGTCAGGAACGGCGAAGCGGACACTTCCGCTTCATCGGCGAAGGCCGCCGCCACCTCTGTTAAGCCCCGCTCGGTTGCCGGAGGCGACGCGGTGGTCGAGTTGCGCGAGGCCATCCGCGCCAAGCTCCTCTACGTGCTCGGCAAGACGCCCGAGGTCGCCCGCGAGCGCGACTGGTTCGCCGCCACGGCGCTGGCGCTGCGCGACCGGATCGTCGACGCCTGCCACGGTGCGCAAGCCGCCGACGTGCCGGAGAAGCGGGTCTATTATCTCTCGCTCGAATTCCTGATCGGCCGTCTTCTGTCGGACGCGATGAACAATCTCGGTCTCGTCGAGACCACCCAGGCCGCTTTGCGCGACCTCGGCGTCGATCTCGCCGGCGTCGAGGGGGCCGAGCCCGACGCGGCGCTCGGCAATGGCGGCCTCGGTCGGCTCGCCGCCTGCTTCATGGAGAGCATGGCGAGCCTGTCGATCCCCGCGACCGGCTACGGCATCCGCTACGACCACGGCCTCTTCCGCCAGTCGCTGGAGGACGGATGGCAGCGTGAGGCGCCGGAGACCTGGCTCGCGGAGGGCAATCCGTGGGAGTTCCCGCGACCGGAGACGACCTACAAGATCGGCTTCGGCGGCCACGTCACCATGACGAGCCAGGGCGACCACTACATCCGCCGCCACTGGCACCCGGCCGAGACCGTGAACGCCGTGGCCCACGACGTGCCGATCGTCGGCTGGCGGGGCAAACACGTCAACGTCCTGCGCCTGTGGAAGGCGGAGGCCGACGCGCCGGTCGAACTCGCGCGCTTCAATGCCGGCGACCATGTCGGGGCCGTGGCCGGCCGGGCCCGGGCCGAGGCGATCTCGCGGGTGCTCTACCCGAGCGATTCCTCCGCCGAGGGCCAGGAACTGCGCCTGCGCCAGGAGTTCTTCTTCACCTCCGCCTCGCTCCAGGATCTCGTGCGCCGGCACGTGGCGGAGCGCGGCTCCTTGCGCTCCCTGCCCGACCACGCCGCGATCCAGCTCAACGACACCCACCCGGCCATCGCCGTGCCGGAGCTGATGCGGATCCTGATGGAGGATCACGACTTCCCCTGGGAGGATGCGTGGCAGATCACCTCCAACACGCTGCACTACACCAACCACACCCTGCTGCCCGAGGCGCTGGAGACCTGGCCGGTGGAGCTGATGGAGCGGCTGCTGCCGCGCCACATGCAGATCATCTACCTCATCAACTGGCTGCATCTTGAGGAGCAGAGCAAGAACGCCAAGGGCAGCGCCTTTGACGTGTCCACCGTCTCGCTGATCGACGAGTCGCACGGCCGGCGCGTGCGCATGGGACCGCTGGCCTTCCACGGCTCGCGGCGGGTCAACGGCGTCTCGGCGCTCCACAGCGAGCTCTTGAAATCGACCGTGTTCAAGGATCTCCACGCGATCGAGCCGGAGAAGATCCTCAACAAGACCAACGGCATCACCTTCCGCCGCTGGCTGCACAACGCCAACCCCGAACTGACGGCGCTGGCCGTCGAGGCGGCGGGCGAGGAGGTGCTCGATGATCCGACCCAGCTCGAGAGGCTGGTGCCGTTCGCCGACGATCCGGAGTTCCGCAGGCGCTATGCGGCGATGCGGACGATCCGCAAGCAGCGCCTCGCGCATGTCATCGCCGAGCGCACCGGCATTGCCGTCGATCCGTCGGCGCTGTTCGACGTGCAGATCAAGCGCATCCATGAGTACAAGCGCCAGCTCCTCAACCTGATCGAGACGGTGGCACTCTACCAAGCGATCAAGAAGGCCCCCCACAAGGACTGGACGCCGCGCGTCAAGATCTTCGCCGGCAAGGCGGCGCCGAGCTACGTGCAGGCCAAGCTCATCATCAAGCTGGCCGGTGACATCGCCAAGGTCGTCAACGCCGATCCCGAGATCGGCGACCGGCTGAAGGTGGTGTTCCTCCCGAACTACTCGGTGAGTCTGGCCGAGGTGATCATTCCGGCCGCCGACCTCTCCGAGCAGATCTCGACCGCCGGCATGGAAGCCTCGGGCACGGGCAACATGAAGCTCGCGCTCAACGGTGCGCTCACCGTCGGCACGCTCGACGGCGCCAACATCGAGATCAAGGACCATGTCGGCGCGGAAAACATCTTCATCTTCGGCCTCGATGCCGAAGGGGTGCTCGCCCGCGTGAAGGAGCCGGACTACGCCACCAAGGCGATCGCGGCCTCGCCGCGGCTGGCCGCGGCGCTCGACGCCATCGCGGACGGCACGTTCTCGCCGGACGATCCGGCCCGCTTCGCGCCGCTCGTGGACGAGCTGCGCCACGGCGACCGCTACCTGACGACGGTCGATTTCGAGGATTACTGGCGCGTTCAGCGCGAGATCGACGCGGCCTGGAAGCGCCCCGCCCAGTGGTGGCGGGCGGCGATCCTCAACACCGCCCGCATGGCGTGGTTCTCCTCCGACCGCTCGATGCGGGAATACGCCGAGGAGATCTGGCGGGTGAAGGTCGCCTGAACGTCCGACTCTGATGAAGACAGCAGGGCGAGAGGCGCGAATACGCCTCTCGCCCTTCGTCGTTTCGGGTGTGCCGTCGGTTGTCACGCAGGGAGTCCGACTCACACATCGATATCAGTGAGGACCGGCATCGCAGCGGGTTCACCCTGCGCAGGCCCGCCCCAAAATGCAAACTCTGGTTGAAACGACGCGCGGTCGACCCGAGCGTGAGGGCCGTTCAAGGGTGCCCGGGGCTCGACGTCGTGGTGTTGAACCTGCCGAGGCTCGCTTGGTTCTCGTGCCTGGCGACGATCGCCGCGATGTCGCTGCTGAATTTGTATTGTGCGGCGAGCATCGAAACCGATCGAGTTCCCATGCAATGGGGCATCAGCGGACGGCCGACATGGTATGCTGATAAGACGATCGGCCTCTGGATGCCGGTCGCGATCATCGTCGTCCTTGCTCCCCAGATTTATCTGAAGATCAAGCAGGTCGAAGCCCAAGCCGGGGCTTGGTACTGGATCGGGATGATCGCAACGTTCTGCTTCTTCGCCGCCGTGTATGCGTGGCATATCTCGGTGGTCATAACCTGGGCGGAAGCGCAGCCCTGAACCCGATGCGGGAGGCGGTCTAAGCCCCCGGTTCGAGAGGGATCGGATAGTACCGCGCCCCCGCCGCCGCGGCCAGGACCTCCACCGCGCCGAGGGTCGAGGAACAGCCGGAGGCGTGCACCACGTCGGTGGTCCGCAGGCTCGGGATATGGGCGGTGAGCGGGCCGGGGCGCACGTCGGGCCCCCGCTGGCGGTGGCGGTCGGCGGCCAGCGTGATGCGGGTAACGCCGGTGGCGCGCAGCCATTCGAGCGACGGGCGCATGTAGAGGTCGAGGGGATCGCGCGCGCCGACCACGAGGCAGATCTCGCGGGCCGGCTCGATGTAGCGTGCAGCGCGGGCGATGGCCCAGATGCCGGCGAACCCCGTCTCCGCCGCCACCAGCACGAGGCGACCGCCGCCGGGTCGATAGGTACCGTTGCCGACGGGCCCCTTCACCTTCACCGCACGGCCGGGCTCGACCGGGCAGCCGAACAGGGCGGCGAGATCCTCCGCGCACTCGCCGCGCAGGTGGAAGACGAGTTCGTTCAACTCCGCCCCGCCCTCGACGCCGAGCGTCGGCGTGAGCGTGACAGGGCGCCCGCCTTCGAGCGTGACGACGACTTGGTCGCCGGGCTCGAATGGAAGCCGGTGCTCCAGGGTCGCGACGACCTGAAGGACCCGCGGCGCCAGCGCCGTGATGGAGTCGATGCTGCCGGTGCGGCGCACGGCCGTCCGGGCCGGCGTCTTGACCGGCCGGATCGTCGCATCCGGATCGGGAGCGGACAGCGTCACCGCCTCCGCCCGTCGCGCCCGAACGGGGAGCCGCCGTGAGGCCGGCCCGGGGCCCTGGCCGAGCAGCCCGGTCATCGGGCCGATCATGCCGTCCGCCAGCGCGGTCTCCAGGGAGGTGTCGCCGGGGGAGACCCGCAGGGGCTGGCCGTTGACGACAAGCGAACAACGGGCGCTCGTGGGAGCACGCATGGCGGCAACCCGCTCCGATCGGATGAGAGGTGTTTTGAAAGGATCAGAGCGGATTGTGGATCAGGCGCTCGACCAGCGCGGCCCAGCGCGCGCGGACGGCCCGCGCCTCTTCGCTCAGCGTTTCCGCGTCCGCGAGGCCGAGGCTGGTCCGAAGGGCCTCGCTCTCCCGGCGCTCGGCGGCGAGTGCGGCCTTCATCACCGCCACTTCGAGGCGCAGGCGCGCGAGATCCGCCTCAGCCGCATCCGCTTCGGGCTCGAAGGACAGGGGGGTGGGGACGTCCGCCGGAGCGTCCACCACGATCTGCGCCATGGCTTCCGCCGGAGCCTGCGTCACGGCTTCCGCCGGAGCCTGCGCCATGGCTTCCGCCGGAGCCTGCGTCATGGCTTCCGCCGCAACCTCGGCAACGACCGCCCGCGGCTGCACCGCGGCGGCGAGATGCGCGTGGATGGGCCGCGTCATCAGGCGCCGCATCGCGCTGCCAGAGGGGGCCGGGCTCCTGCGTCTCGTCGCCTCGATCATCGTCCATCCTCAGCCCGGCGGGCCCGCCGAAGAGGCGTCCCGGATATTCGGATGGACCTTCCCGCAACATGGTTAAGGGAGGTTTAAACAGAAGCGCGAGACCTGCGCGTCATTGCGGGATCAGGCCGCTTCGGGCGCTGCGCCGACGAGCTGGCGGGCCTGGAGCACGGTCATCGGCTCGCCGAAGGCCGCCCCTTGCGCGTAATCGCAGCCGAATTCCTGCAACACCTGCGCATCCTCCTCCGATTCGGCGCCCTCGGCGATGGTCGCCAGACCGAGTTCCTGCCCCATCCGCAGGACCGAGCGCAGCATGGCGGTGCGGCCCTGGCCCATCTGGCGCACGAAGCTCTGGTCGATCTTGATCGTGTCGAAGGGGAAGCGCTGGAGGTAGGAGATCGCCGAGTAGCCGGTGCCGAAATCGTCGAGGACGAGCCCGGCGCCGAGATCGTGGATGCGGGTCAGCATCTGGGCGGCGTATTCCGGGTTCTCCATCACCAACCCCTCGGCCATCTCCAGCTTGAGCGAGCCGGGCAGCACGCCGGTGCGGGCGATCACCGTCTTCACGTCGTGCAGGAGGTCGTGGCGCAGGAGCTGGCGCGAGGAGACGTTGACCGAGGCGAAGATCGGCGGTTCGACGTCGAGCGAGCGCTGCCAGGCGGCGAGTTCGAGTGCCGTGCGCTCGATGGCGAAATTGCCGAGCGGGACGATGACGCCGGTCTCTTCCGCCACCGGCAGGAAGGTCGAGGGCGGGATGCGCCCGAGCTTCGGATGGTCCCAGCGCAGCAGCGTCTCGAAGCCGGCGACCGTGCGGTCCTCGAGCCGGACGATCGGCTGGAACAGCACCTTGATCTCGTTGCGCTCCAGCGCCTTGCGCAGGTCCGCCTCCAGCATCAGCCGGTCGGAGCGCTCGAGGCGCATGTTGGCGCGGAACACCTCGATCCGGTCGCCGCCGCCGCGCTTGGCCTGGATCATCGCCATCTCGGCGTTCTTGAACACCTCCTCGCGCCGCGTCTGCCCGCTGCCCTGGTTGCTCGCGCCCTGCGTCGCCTCGTGCAACGCGATGCCGATGGAGACGGTGAGGAACACCTCGCGGTCGGCATAGGTGACCGGGGTGGCGATGGCGCGCCGGATCATCTCGGCGAACGAGAGGATGCGGTCGGGCTCGCGCTCGGAGAGCAGGATCACCGCGAATTCGTCGCCCGCGACCCGCGCCAGCGTGTCCTGCGGCCGCAGCAACCGCCCGAGCCGGCGCGAGAGCGTCAGCAGGATCGAGTCGCCCGCCGAGAGGCCGATGGCGTCGTTGATCGCCTTGAACCGGTCGATGTCGAGGGCGATCACTGCGGGCTTGAGGCGCGGGTCCTGGCTCGCCATCGCCAGCGCGGCCTCCAGCCGGTCGTGGAACAGCTCGCGGTTCGGCAGGCCGGTGAGACTGTCGTGCACGGCGTCGTGCAGAAGCCGCTCCTCGGCGGTCTTGGCCTCGGTCACGTCGCTGATGGTGCCGACGATGCGGATCACCTCGCCATCGGTGCCGATCACGGGCCGCGCCTTCAGCCGGTACCACGCGTAGGGGCCGTCGGCCGAGCGCAGGCGGAAATCGTGGGTGATGCGCCCGCGCCGCTCCTCGATCACGGTGTCGAGGGCCGCCGAGTAGCGCTCCACGTCGAAGGGATGGAGCAGGCCGAGCCAGTTCGCCGCCGGACCTTCGAGGGTGCCGCGCTTGAGCCCGAGCTGGGCCTCGATCTCGGGGCCGGCGAAGACGCGGTCGCCCGGCACGTCCCAATCGAACACGATGTCGCCCGCGCCCGTCAGCGCCAGCGCCCGGCGCTCGGTGTCCGAGACGAGGCTGTGGCTCAGGCCGCCGCCGGCGAAGGCGTGCTGCATCACGGTGAAGCCGATCAGCATGACGATGAGCACGAGGCCGCCGATGAGCGCCGGCTGCACGAGGTCGGAGCCGATCTGCCCGGTGATGGCAAAGCCCGCCGCCACCACCCAGACCAGCAGCAGCAGCCAGGTCGGCACCAGCAGGATGGCCCGGTCGTAGCCGTTATGGACGGCGAGATAGAGGATCAGCAGGAGCCCGACGCCGGCCACCGCGGCGATCGAGATGCGCGCCACGCCCGCCGCCACGGGCGGGTCGAACACCGCGAGCGCCACGAGGCCGGCGAGGAAGGTGAGCCAGAAGAAGGCGACGTGGCTGTAGCGCACGTGCCAGCGCGAAAGGTTCAGGTAGGCGAACAGGAAGACGAGCAGCGTCGCCCCGAGCACGGCCTCGGCGGAGGCCCGGTAGATCCGCTCGGCGAGTTCGGTGACGGGAAACACCCGCTGCAGGAAGCCGAAATCGATACAGGCATAGGCCAGCACCGCCCAGGAGAGCGCGGCGGCGGCGGGGAAGATGATCGCGCCCTTCACCACGAAGATGATGGTGAGGAACAGTGCGAGCAGCCCGGCAATGCCGATGATGATGCCCTTGTAGAGCGTCAGCCCCGAGGTCTTCTTGCGGTAGGCGTCCTGATCCCAGAGGTAGACCTGCGGGATGTTCGGGCCCTTCAGCTCGGCGACATAGGTCACCGTGGTGCCGGGATCGATGGTGATCAGGAACTGGTCGGCGTCGAGGCTCTCGTCGCGCTCGGGCCGGATGCCCTCGCTCGCGGTGATCGCGGCGATGCGCGAGCCGCCGAGATCAGGCCAGATCACGCCGGAGCCGACGAGGCGGAAATGCGGGGCGACCAGCAGGCGGTCGATCTGCTCGTCGGTGTCGTTGGTGAGCGCGAACACCATCCAGTCCGGCCGCGCGCCCGCCTCGCGCGCCTTCACCGCGATGCGCCGCACGATGCCGTCCTTGCCCGGGGCGGTGGAGATCTGGATCAGGTCGCCGTCCGAGCGGTAGCGCTCGATCGTCGGCGTCAGGTCGATGGCGGGCGCGTCGAGGGTGACGCGCACGGCCTCGACCGCGTGGGCGGGGGCGGCGGTCCCGATGAGGCCGGCGAGGGAGCCCGCCACGGCCGTCAGGATCGCGAGGGCCAGGGCAAGGGCCAGTGAAAGCGTGCGCAACGGGCGATTCTTGACAACCGACTTGAGCGATGGGGGCGAGCGGCCAAGTCGTATCGGCGGCTCCCCGCCCCCGCAAGGCAAGCCGGCCGGGACGCGCGGCCCGCCCACCGCTCTTTCGGCGGACCGTGCCGAGCGGATCGCGTGGCTTTGCGGCCAAAACAAGTTGGGATCGGTTGCCGTGGTCTCGCTTGGACGGGTGCAGGCGGGTAGAGCGGGCGATATGCGAACGGTCAGAACACGCCCGGAATCCGTCCCCCCTCTACGGGAGAGGGGATTTCCGCGGCTTCCGGCAGCACGATGATCCTCGCCCCGCTCCTCGTCGTACCGCTGGCGGCGCTCCTTTCCGCCGGGCTCATCGTGCTGCTGAAGCCGCTGCTGCAGCGCTACGCCCTCGCACGGCCCAATGCCCGCTCCAGCCACCGGGTGCCGACGCCCCAGGGCGGCGGCATCGCGATCATCGCCGCCGCGCTGATCACGGCGGCCGTCCTGGCCATGCCGGCCGGGATCGCGCTCGGGCGCGTCGAGCTGTCGGCGCTGGCGCTCTCGGTGATCACCCTCGCCGTGGTCGGCGCCGTCGACGACATCCGGCCCTTGCCGGCCTCGCTCCGGCTCGTGATCCAGGCCGGCGCGGTCGCCGCCGTCGTGCTCACCGCCGAGGGCCGTCTGCTGCCGGATATGCCGCTCTGGCTGGAGCGGGGCTTCGCGATCCTCGCCGGGCTCTGGTTCGTGAACCTCGTCAACTTCATGGACGGGCTCGACTGGATGACGCTGGCCGAGTTCGTGCCGCCCACCGCCTTCCTGTTCGCCCTCGGCCTCGCGGGCCGCTACGCGCCCGAGCCGACGCTGGTCGCCGGCGCCCTGCTCGGCGGGCTTCTCGGCTTCGCGCCGTTCAATCGGCCGGTGGCACGGCTGTTCATGGGCGATGTCGGCTCGCTGCCGATCGGGCTGATCGTGGCGTGGCTGCTGTTTCGCCTCGCGGGGCAGGGGGGCTTGGAAGAGGGCTTGGAAGGAGGGGGCTTGCAAGGGAGCTTGGAAGGCGGCTTGGCCGCTGCGCTGATCCTGCCGCTCTATCCCATCGCCGACGCGACGCTCACCCTGCTGTGGCGCCTGCGGCGCGGCGAGCCGGTGTGGCAGGCCCACCGCAGCCACTATTACCAGGTCGCCACCGTCAACGGGTTCTCCGTGCCGGAGACCGTCGGCTCGGTCTTTGCCCTGCAGGTCGCGCTGGCCGCGCTGGCGGGTGTGACCTTGCTTTGGCCGTCTCGGGTCGTCACGCTCGCCTGCCTCGTCCTCGCGGCGGGGCTGGTCGGATGGCTGCTGCGCCGGTTCGCGACGCCGCGGGCCGCCAGCGCGTGAGGGGATGACGGGTGAGCGGAAAGCTGATCGCGCTGACGGGAGCCACCGGCTTCATCGGACGCCACCTGCTGCGGGCCCTCTCGGAGCGGGGCTACCGGGTCCGCGTGCTGCTGCGCCGGCCGGTCGAAGTGCCGGAGGGCGCCAGCGGCGCGGTGGTGGGCGATCTGGCCCGGCCGATGAACATGGCCGCTGCGCTCACCGGGGTCGATGCGGTGGTACATTCCGCCGGCCTCGCCCACGCCATGTCCGGCGCCCCCGAGGACGACTTTCGCAATTCGAACACCGAGGCGACGCGCAAGCTCGCTGACGCCGCGCAGCGGGCGCGGGTGGGCCGCTTCGTGTTCCTCTCCTCGATCCGGGCGCAGGCCGGTTCGAGCGCCCCGGCGCCCCTCTCCGAGGCGGACGCGCCCGTGCCGACCGATCCTTACGGCCGCTCCAAGCTCGCCGCCGAACAGGCCCTGGCCGAGACCGGGCTCGATTGGGTCGCCCTGCGCCCGGTACTCGTCTACGGCGCCGGCGTGAAGGGCAACATGGCGGCTTTGCTCAAGCTCGCCCGCACGCCCTATCCGCTGCCGCTCGGGAGCCTGACCGGGCGCCGCTCGCTGGTCTCGGTCGAAAGCCTCGCGGGCGCGGTGGCGACGGCGCTTGAGGCGCCCGGCCCCCTGCGGCGTCCGCTGGTGGTGGCCGATCCCGACCCGCTGACGCTGCCCGAGATGCTCGCCGCGCTCCGCGCCGGCCTCGGCCGCGGGCCCGGCCTGCTGCCCTGCCCGGTACCGCTGATCGGCCTGGCCTGCCGCGCCACGGGCCGCGAGGCCGCCTTCGACCGGCTGTCCGGTTCGCTCGTCGCCCGCGCCGAGGGGCTGGAAGCCCTGGGCTGGCGGCCGGCGCAGGCCTCGCGGGACGGGCTCGCGGCGCTGGCGCGGGGAGGAGGCTGAGGTTCTTCCGTCGGCTCCGCTTCGATCCGAGGGTTCGGTTATCAGGCGGTCGCCGCTTCCGCGGCTTCGGCCGGCGGAACGATGCCTTTCAGCTTCGTCGTCGGAACGGCCGCGGCCCGATTGCGGAAATCCGGGATCGCTTCTTCGAACACAGCCTCCGCCGCCGCCCGGTCCCCGGCGGCCACGGCCTCGTGCAGGCGAAAAATCCAACCGTCCAGCACGGCGCGGTCGGCGAAGACGGGCTTGGCCGCCATCACGCCCTCGATGCCGGCGAGCGTGACGCGCGGCTCCTCCTTCGCGAACAGGATCTCGTTGAGACGCTCGCCCGGCCGTGCGCCGGTCACTTGGATCTCGATGTCCTCGCCGGGCTCGAAGCCCGCGAGCCGGATCATCCGCTCGGCGAGATCCCGGATGCGCACCGGCTGGCCCATCTTGAGCACATAGACCGCCGCCCGCTGGTCGCCGGTGTCGCCGCGCCCTTCCGCGTCGGCGTGGGAGGCGGCGGTGAGCACGAGGTCGGAGGCCTCGCGCACGGTCATGAAGTAGCGCACCATCTCGGCATGCGTGACCGTAACCGGGCCGCCGCGGGCGATCTGTGCCTTGAACACCGGCACCACGGAGCCGGCCGAGCCCAGCACGTTGCCGAAGCGTACGGCGATGAGCCGGGTCGCCTCCGCGCCGCTGCGTTCCGCGTCGAGGGACTGGGCCACCATCTCGGCGAAGCGCTTGGTGACGCCGAGCTGCGAGACCGGTTCGATCGCCTTGTCGGTGGAGATCATCACCAGGGCGCGGGCGCCCGCGGCCACCGTCGCCTCGGCGACGTTGATCGAACCGAACACGTTGGTTTTGATGCCCTCGGCCCAGTCGCGCTCGAGATAGGGCACCTGCTTCAGAGCGGCGGCGTGGAAGACGTAGGTCGGCCGGAAATCGCGGATGATGGCGTGCAGCCGCTCGCGGTCGCGAATGTCGGCGAGCGCACCCTCGACCGTGGCCTCGGCGTGGAGCAGGGCGGGGCCGTTGAGCACCGCGTGCAGCGCCGGCTCCGAGTTCTCGATGACGAGCAGCGCCGAGGCGCCGAAGGCGACCGCCCGGGCGCAGATCTCCGCGCCGATCGAGCCGCCGCCGCCGGTGATGACGACGCGGGCACCGGTGAGGAAACGCTCGAGCCGCGGCCGGTCGATGGCGACGGTGGGGCGCAGGAGTAGGTCTTCGATTTCCAGCGGCGCGAGTTCGGCGTCGCGCATCCCCTCGCCGAGGCTAGTGACGCGGGCGAGCGGCAGGCCGAGACGGCGGGCACGGGCGATGAGATCGTCAGGCTCGGATTCCGGCGCCAGCGCACTCGGCGTCGCCACGAGCCGGCGCACCGGCAGGCCGCGGTTGGCCAGATCCGCGACCACCTGTTCGAGGTCGCGAAACCCGCCGAGCACGGGTACGCCGCGCATCATCTGGCCCGCCTCGTCCGGCCGCGGCGAGAGGATGCCCTTGGGGGAGAGCCGCTTGACCGAGCCGGATTCGATCGCCCGCAGCACGATCTCGATATCGGCGCCACGGCCGAGCAGCAGCGTCGGCGTGGTGGCGGCGCGGGCCTGGCTCTGCCGGGAGCGGGCGTATTTCAGGTAGCGGAAGGCCAGCCGCGGCCCGCCGAGCAGGAAGATCTGCAGCACCCAGTAGAGGACGATGGCAACCTTGCCGAAGAAGTAGAACCCGTAGAGATTCGATGAGACCAGAACGTAGTCGAGCACGAGCAGCGTCAGCGCGGTGACGCTCGCCGCGCGCACGATGCCGGCGAGGTCGGGCAGCGAGGCGAAGCGCCACTTGGTGCGGTAGAGCCGGAACCACGCGTAGATCAGTCCGGCATAGGCCAGGAACGGCGGCAGCAGCAGCGGCAGCGCGTGCAGGCGCTCGGCCAGGGCCCCGTCCTGAAAGCGGAAGACGAAGGTCAGCACCACGGCCGCCGCGGTCGCGGCGAGATCGTGGACGACCATCACCGCCGTCTTGAGGGTGCGCTTCTGCATGGTGCTTCGTGTCAGAGCATCGGCCCGAACGATGGAGACCGGTTTTCGGCACGAGGCCGATGCTCCAGGCGGAGCGCGGTATCGGCGCCGACAGGGGGGAATGTCAACGCGCGGCGCGAACCGCCTTGGCGAGCACCCCATTCCCCTCGTCGAGATCCGGGGCGTCGATATGGCGATAGCGGGCTTGGATCAGGCCGAAGGCACCGAAGGCGAAGTGGCCCGCGGCGACGATGGCGAGCAGCACCCAGCCGTAGGGCTGCGCCCTCAGCGCCGAGAAGGCGCCCGAGAGGCCCGTGGCGTCGGAGGAGGCCTGCGTCCAGGCGGCGGTGAGGACGAAACCGCCGATCATCAGGAAGACGAGCCCCCGCGCCGCGTAGCCGAACCGGCCGAGCCGGTCGATCCAGGCCTCGGAGCCGGCGGGCAGGGAGAGCCGTTCGGTGACGTTGCCCTTCCAGGCCTTGGCGGCGTAGCCGATCCCGGCGGCGACGATGCCGAGCCCGACGATCCCGACGAGCCACGGGCCGAGGGGCTGGTCGAGCAGCCACTTGGTCCAGTCCCGCACCCCGTCGCCGCCGGCCGAGGCGCGGCCGATGCCGAAGGCGAGGCGGGCCGCGGTGAGGCTGAGGCCGGCATAGATCACGGCGCTGATCAGGTGGGCGCCGCGCACGGCCAATGCCTTTGGCGAGTGCCCGCGCCGGTCCGCGTCGGTCGCGCCCTCGAAGAGGCGCCACAGCGCGAAGCCCGCCAGCCCCAGCGCGATCAGCCCGACGATGACGGCGCCGAACGGGCCACCGAGCACGGCCCGGATCGCGCTTTTGCTGTCGCCGGCCGATCCGCCTTGCCCGAGGGCGGCGAGCACGGCGAGCGCGCCCACGACGCAATAGACGAAGCCGCGGGCCCCGTAGCCGAAGCGGGCGAGATGCTCCAGCGCGTTGTCGTTCCGGCTCCAAGCCATCGGTTTCAGTCGCGCTCGCGATCCGGCTTGCCGGCCAGCGCCACGTAGAAACCGAGCCCGTCGCCCGCGGGCAGAGTCTGGAGCCGCTCGATCCAGCCGCGCCGCTTGGCATCGAGGAGTTGGCGCCCGATCGGCTGGAACAGTGTCTCGCCTCCCCCCTCTGGCGGTGGATCGAGGCGGATCGCCACGGTCTTGCCCTTGGCGAAGCGGCTGCGTTCCAGCATGTCGGTCAGCGAGGCCTCCGCGGTCGGGCGGTTAGCCCCGCGCAGATCGAGCACCGATTCCGCATCGGTGACCCCGAGTGAGCCGCGCAGCTTGTTGGCGTAGAAGTCTTCGAAATGGGGCAAGGCCGGTCCCGCGCGGGTTCGTCGTCTAGAAGGCGATGTCGTCATAGATCTCGGCAACGGCCAAGTGGCCGCCGAGTTCGGGCAGATCGATCGCGTCGCCGAGGCCGTGGGCCTCGAACGCCCAGCCGTCCTCGGGCTCGCGGCGCCACACCTCGACGCGCGGCTCGTCCTGATAGGCGATCAGGAACAGTTTGAGCGAGGCGATGCTGCGGCGAAAGTCGGTCTTGCGGCCGCGATCCCGGCTCATGGTCGAGGGCGCGAGCACCTCCGCGACAAGGACGGGGTCGCGGGCGTAGGCGCCCCTCAGTGGTGGTCCGCAGCGCACCCCCACGTCGGGGATCGGTGCGAAGGTGTCCATGCTGTCGCTCAGCACAGCAATGCCGGGAATCGCGCGGCAACCGCGGTCGCGGGTCATGTCGGAGAGTCGCCGCGCCAGGTTCAGTACAATCTGCTGATGCCGCTCGCTCTGCGGTGCCATCAACACCGGCTCGCCGTCGATCCGCTCCCAGCGCTCCTCGTCCGGAAGGTCGTCGACCCAAGCTTGATACTCCGCGACCCGCATGCCGGGGTCGCGCCGAAGGGCGAGCACCATCGAGAGACCTCCGAAAGCGAAGGCGATGCTAGCACCGCCCCGGAGCCAAGCAAGCGGCGTGCGGCGCGGGGTCAGACGGTAAGGCGCGCATAGACCTCCGCCACGGACAGTGCGCCGCCGAGTTCGGGCAGGTCGATGACCGCGCCGGGCCCGCCGAACTGAACCGTCCAATCCGGCCTCCGGCGCCAGACCTCCACACGCGCCGCGTCCTGATGCACGAGCAGGAGGACGGCGACCGAGGGAACAGCCTGGTCGAACTCGGTCTTGCGGCCACGGTCCGGCACGAGGGTCGAGGGAGAGAGGACTTCCACGACGAGCAGGGGAGCGCCGGTGTAGCCGCCTTCCAGCGGCTCGCCGCATGGCACCACGACGTCGGGAATCGGCGCGTCGTCGTCCATAGCCTCGCTCAGGATCGCAAGGCCCGGATAGGCGCCGCAGCCCCGGCCTTCGGCGAGGTCGTCGAGACGCTTCGCGATGTTCGTGACGATGCGCTGATGCCGACCGGGCTGCGGCCCCTGCAGCACCGCTATTCCGCGGCCCGCATGCGGGTGTCCGTGCGTGCCGGGCCGGCCATATGCGTCTCTCGTGCGGTCGCGACAGCTTAACGAAGAAGGGGCCGCCCCGGACAGGGCAGCCCCTCAAAGCTTTCGTTCGAAGAACCCTCAGCCGTGCACGAGCACGTTGCGGAACTGCCAGGGATCGCTCGGGTCGATGTCCTCCGGGAACAGGCCCGGACGGTCGGTGAGCGGGGTCCAGTCGGTGTACACACCCACGACCGGGCCGAGATACGGCGTCTGCACGTCCAGGCAGCGGCGGAAGTCGATCTCGTCGGCCTCGACGATCCCGGCCTCCGGGTTCTCCAGCGCCCAGACCATGCCGGCGAGCACGGCGCTCGTCACCTGAAGGCCGGTCGCGTTCTGGTAGGGGGCGATCCGCCGCGTCTCCTCGATCGAGAGCTGCGAGCCGTACCAGTAGGCGTTCTTCTCGTGGCCGTAGAGCAGCACGCCGAGCTCGTCGATGCCGTCGACGATCTCGTTCTCGTCGAGGATGTGCTGGTGCTCCTGCACCTTGCCGGCATTGCCCCACATCTCGTGCAGCGAGAGCACGGCGTCGTTGGCCGGGTGGTAGGCGTAGTGGCAGGTCGGGCGATAGACCGCCTCGCCGTTCTCACGCACCGTGTAGTAGTCCGAAATCGAGATCGCCTCGTTGTGGGTCACGAGGAAGCCGAACTGCGCCTGCGCGGTCGGGGTCCAGGAGCGCACGCGGGTGTCGGCGCCGGGCTGGAGCAGGAAGATTGCGCAGCGCGAGCCCTTGGTCTGCTCCTCGGCATTGGCGGGCTTCCAAGTCTCGTGCGTGCCCCAGCCGAGTTCGGCCGGCTGGTTGCCCTCGGAGACGAAGCCCTCGACCGACCAAGTGTTGACGAACACGCCCTGGGGCTTCGGGGTCTTGGCGCGCTGGGTGTCGCGCTCGGCGATGTGGATGCCCTTGACGCCGAGTTCGCGCATGAGCGCGGCCCATGCCTCGCGGGTCTTCGGCTCAGGGGTCGAGGAGCCGGTGTCCTTGGCGATGTTGAGCAGCGCCTGCTTGACGAACCACGAGACCATGCCGGGGTTTGCACCGCAGCACGACACGGCGGTCGTGCCGCCGGGGGCGGCGCGGCGGGCGGCGAGGATGTTCTCGCGCAGCGCGTAATTGGTGCGGTCGGCCTGGCTCAGGTCCTTGTCGAAGTAGAAGCCGGTCCAGGGCTCGGCGACCGTGTCGATGTAGAGCGCACCGAGTTCGCGGCAGAGTTCGAGGATGTCGCGCGAGGAGGTGTCGACCGAGAGGTTCACGCAGAAGCCCTGGCCGCCGCCCTCGGTGAGGAGGGGCGTGAGGACGTCGCGGTAGTTCTCCTTGGTCAGCGCGACCTTCTCGAAGCGCAGGCCGTGCTTCTCGGCCAGATCCTTATGGGTGTCGACGGGATCGATGACCGTGAAGCGGCTCTTGTCGTACTCGAAATGGCGCTCGATGAGGGGCAGGGTGCCCCGGCCGATCGAGCCGAAGCCGATCATCACGACCGGGCCGGTGATGCGACCGTGGACGGGCCAATCCTTCGTCGGGCCATCGGACATGCGCGGACACTCCTGTCGGGCTGCTCGTTGCTTGAGAGCGGCGTGATTGATGCTTGGAAGTGACGAGCGGATGACGGTTCGGCGTCTGCCGGTCAACCGGTCGATCCGTTCGGATGTTGCGGAACCGTGAAGATTCCATATGTTCAGCTATGAGGTGAGTGCAGGGCTGAGGCCGGATGACGTCGGAGGCGTGCGCTGAAAAGTATGTCTATGCTGCACTGCAACAAGGGAGTGACGCTCAAGGGCCGACAGCACGCACAAGGAAACCGAACCATGCTGACCGTCCTCACCGCACCGTCCATCCACCCCGAAATCGAGACGATCGATCGCGATCCGGGCATCATCACACTCCTCGCCGCCCTCGTCCGCGCCGGACGTACGGCCGCCGGTCAGGCCCGCGCCTTCCACGATGGTGCCAGCCGCCTGTCCTTCTCCGCGACCGCTTGGCCCTATCACCGCTGAACCGGTGATCCGCGCCGGTGCTCCCGGCCCATTCCGCGACGACCATCCTAGACCGGATCAGGGTCCGCCGCCGCTCCTGCGCGTCGACGGGCCCTGTTTCGCACGCGATCACGCACTCAATCCGGTGACGGAAAGCGGGCGCCGAAGCCCGGCCTCGCCTCAGGCGGCGTGTCGTCGTGCCTCGATCGCGGCGGCCTCGGCCGCGACCTCCGTCATCCGCTCGAACGCGCCGGTGGCGCGCAGCACGCCCTCTGCGCCCGCAAGTGTGCCGGCCGCCAGTTCCAGTCCGAGGAAGCGCTCGCGCTCGAACGGACCGGGCATGTAGAGTCCTGCCGCCTTCTCCGGGGCGAAGCCGAAGCGGGCGTAGTAGGGCGCATCCCCCACCAGCAGCACGGCGCCGTGGCCGAACGCCGCCGCTTCGGCGAGCGCGGCCCGCATCAGCGCTCCGCCGAGGCCGGTGCCCTGAACCTCCGGATCGACCGCGAGCGGGCCGAGCAGCAGGGCCGGGCGGCCGCAGCCGGTCTCGACATCCCACAGCCGCACGGTGCCGACGAGTTTGTCGCCCCGCACGGCCGAGAGGGCGAGGCCGCGCGCCGGGAGACGGCCCTCGCGCAGGCGCTGCGAGGTCTTCAGGAAGCGGCCCGGGCCGAAGCAGGCGTCGAGCAGGTGCTCGCGGGCCATGACATCGGACGTGGTTTCATTGCGGATCTGGATCACGGCCGTACCCTCCCAGGTCGCTGAGAAGCGGGGGGAAACAGCCCTCGCACCCGCCGAGGCGGGCCGTCCGGGACACAACGACATGCGCGTCTCGTGAGACGCGCGGCACTTCTGAGGGAAAAGGCGTGAACGAAGCCTGACCGAGGCGGCCCCGCGGCGCGATGCGGGGCCGCACCACGGGGATCAGCCGTTCAGATCACGATCTGCTCGAGGGGCGGGAAGCCGTTGAAGGCCACCGCCGCGTAGGTCGTGGTGTAGGCGCCCGCGCCCTCGATCCACACCTTGTCGCCGATCGAGAGGGAGACCGGCAGCGGGTAGTGGTTCTTCTCGTACAGCACGTCGACCGAATCGCAGGTCGGGCCGGCGACGACGCAGGGCGCCATGCGGTCCTCGTCGTGGTCGGTGCGGATCGCGTAGCGGATCGACTCGTCCATGGTCTCGGCCAGCCCACCGAACTTGCCGATGTCGAGATAGACCCAGCGCACCTCGTCCTCGGCCTCCGACTTCTTGGAGACGAGCACGACCTCGGCCTCGATCAGGCCGGCATTGCCGACCATGCCGCGGCCCGGCTCGATGATCGTTTCCGGGATGCGGTTGCCGAAATGCTTGGTGAGCGCGCGGAAGATCGCGTCGCCGTAGGTTTCCACCCCCGGCACCTGCTTGAGGTACTTGGTGGGGAAGCCGCCGCCGAGATTGACCATCGACAGGCCGATGCCCCGAAGCGCGCATTCCCGGAAGATTTCGGAGGCGGAGGCGAGCGCCCCGTCCCAGGCTTCCGTGTTGGCCTGCTGCGAACCGACATGGAACGAGACGCCGTAGGCATGCAGGCCGTGCCGGTGGGCGTGCTCCAGCACGTTCACCGCCATCTCCGGCTCGCAGCCGAACTTGCGCGAGAGCGGCCAGTCGGCGCCCGCGCCGTCGCAGAGGATGCGGCAGAACACCTGCACCTCACCGGCCGCGATGCCGGCCGCCTCGCTCGCGCGAACGATTTTCTCGACCTCGGCCTGGCAATCGACCGCGAAGAGCCGGATGCCGAGCTTGAGCGCGCGGACGACGTCGCGCTCCTTCTTGATGGTGTTGCCGAAGGAGATGCGGTCCGCGGTGGCGCCGGCGGCGAGCGCCATCTCGATCTCGGCCACGGAAGCCGTGTCGAAGCAGGAGCCCATCTCGGCAAGCAGGCGCAGCACTTCCGCGGCGGGGTTCGCCTTGACGGCGTAGAACACGCGGGTGTCGGGCAGCGCGCGGGCGAAGGCCGTGTAGTTGTCGCGCACGACATCAAGGTCGAGGACCATCACCGGACCCTCGTCCTGGCCGAGGTCGCGGCGCGCGCGCAGGTAATCGCGGATGCGATCGGTCATTGGTCGTCCCCACCACAGGTTCGAGGCGCCGTCGAGGGCGCGAGATCGAATCATGACGGTCCCGGAAGGACCGTCGGCGTCAGGGGGCGATGCGTCGCTTCCGCTTCGCGCTTTGGAGACGCGGAACGGTCAGCGGGCGCGAGAAGCACCCCGGAAGCTGCCGTGGATTGGATGGGGGAACCCCAACCGCACGCCGGGCAAGGATAAACAAGCCTCTTCGGTGTCGGCCTTTGGAGGGCAGACGAGACCAAAAAAGCCCGTTCGTCGTTGCTTTAAGCTGCGTCCCCCGTGGAGAGCGGGGTTCGCCGGTTTCGCCTCCGGCTGCCGGTTGTTGTTAGGGTCTGGTGTCGCCACCCGGATGCCGGCCGTAGGGATCCACCCTTTACGACCATCGATCCTTTAAGACCCCTGGCGGCTGTCCGGCAGTTGACCGGATGCCCACCAACCGACACGCGGCCACAGGCACGTGCGAAATTGGGCAGGCGCCATATACGGCCCGGTGCTCTCGACCACAAGGGAAAACGGGCCCGCTACCCCCCGATTTCCGGCCGGATCGGACGAGAATTCGGCGTGGCGCCTGATTGTTGCGCGAAAGACGCAGCTCCGCATCGCACGAGCCCGGCCGGCCCCTTTCCAAGCCCGACCGAAGCGGCCATTGAACCGTGGCATTTCGGGATGGGATCATGATCCACGCCAAAGGCCATCACGCCCCCAACGGCCAGGCCGTGCCGATGGGCGTGCCCTCGCGCCGGGGCGTGATGTCGGGGCTCGCCGCCGCCGGCCTTGCCGCGGCCCTGCCGGCTTGCGCCGAGGGGGATGCGAGGAGCCTTCCTTTCGAGCCCGGCATGGTCGAGCACCAGGCGCAGGCGCTCGCGGCGCAGCCCTTCGACGGCCGCTTCCCACCGCTGCCGCCGCCGCTCGCGGGCCTCGATTACGACGCCTATCGCGACATCCGCTTCCGAAAGGACCGTGCGTTTCTCGGCCAAGCCGGCGGGCCGTTCCGGCTTCAGCTGTTCCACCGTGGCTTTCTCTATCCGCGCCCGGTCTCCGTGAGCCTCGTGCGCGACGGGATCAGCACGCCGATCTCTTACGATCCGGCGCTCTTCGATTTCGGCCGGACACGGATCGACGGGACGCTGCCGAGCGACCTGAACTTTGCCGGCATCCGCATCCACGCGCCGCTCAACCGGCCCGACCGCCTCGACGAACTCATCGTCTTCGCCGGCGCCAGCTATTTCCGCTTCCTCGGCCAGGACCAGCTCTACGGTCTCTCCGCCCGCGCCCTCGCGATCGGTTCGGACGGCGAGAAGGAAGAGTTTCCGTTCTTCCGCGCGTTCTACATCGAGGTGCCGTCGGCGGCGTCGAAGGCCCTGACGATCCACGCCCTGCTCGACAGCCCGTCCGTGGCCGGCGCCTACCGCTTCACGGTCGAGCCGGGCCGCACCACCGGGGTGCGGGTGAGCGCGACGCTCTATCCGCGGCAGGACCTGGCCTCCGTCGGCATCGCGCCGCTGACCTCGATGTTCTTCATCAGCGAGACCGATCGCGGCCACAGCGACGATTACCGGCCGGAACTGCACGATTCGGACGGGCTCCAGCTCGCCACCGGCTCCGGCGAGTGGCTGTGGCGACCGCTCGACAACCCGCAAAGCCGGCGGATCTCGACCTTTCTCGACCGCGACCCGAAGGGCTTCGGGCTGATGCAGCGCGACCGCGACTTTGCCAGCTACCAGGATCTGGAAGCCGGCTACGAGCGCCGACCCGGCTACTTCGTCGAGCCGGAGGGCTCCTGGGGCGAGGGCAGCGTCGTGCTGATGGAATTGCCGACCGACAACGAGACCGCCGATAACGTCGTCGCGTTCTGGCGCCCCGAGCAGCCTTATCCGGCAGGACGGCCGGTGCGGCTCGCCTATACGATCCGGGCGCTCGCGGCTGAGGATCTCCACCCGAACGGCAAGGTGGTGAACACCTTCATCGCCGAGCCCGCCGCGAGCGGCGCCGCGCGCCGGGCCGCGGATGCGGCTGCCCTGCGCAACCGGCGCTTCCTGATCGATTTCGGCGGTGGGGCGCTGGCAAAGCGTCTCGGCGATCCCGTGCCGCCCGAAGTCGTCGCCAGCACCAGCCGCGGACGGATCACCGCGACCTCGATCGTGCCGAACCCGCATGTCGGCGGGTTTCGCGTCGCCCTCGACGTGCAGCTCGACGGGCCCGGCGCGACCGAATTGCGGGCCTATCTGAAGACGGACGATCAGGCCCTGACCGAGACATGGTCCTATCCCTGGAGCGTCGCGTGAGCACCCGCAGCGAGCGCGTCGCCGCCCGCGTGCCCGTGGAGATCCGGCCGGCCCGGCTCGCTGATCTCGACGCGCTCGTCTCGCTTGAACACGCCGCCTTCAGCACCGACCGGGCCGAGCGGCGGGCGATCCGCCACGCGATCCGCTCGGTCAGCATGACCCTTCTCGTCGCCGTCGCGCGCGAGCGGGCGGAGGGCGGCGAGGTCGAGATCCTTGTGGGTGCCGCCACGACGGAGCGGCGGCGCACCAGCCGCGTCGCCCGGCTCTCGTCCCTCGCCGTCGCGCCCGCCCGCGCTGGCCTCGGGCTCGGGCGCAAGCTTCTGCAGGCGGCGGAGGCCGATGCCCGCGCCCATGGCTGCGGGCGGCTGCGCCTGGAGGTGCGGGCCGACAACGGCGGCGGCATCCGGCTCTACGAGCGGGGCGGCTATGCGCGAACCGAGACCAAGCCGGACTACTACGAGGACGGCATGGAGGCGTGGTGCTACGAGAAGGCGCTGACGGAGGGGTAACGTTGGCTTGTACGCCGCAGCGCAGGTGCGCCAGCGCACTGGCGAACCGGTCGGCCAGATACAAGGTTCAGCCCACCGAAGGCGGCTCCTGCGCCTGCACCGCAGCGTTTTCGAGAGCCGCTCCCTCCCGATAGAGTATCGAATGCCCTCAATCTTTGACCCGATCACGCTCGGCGCGTTGAAGCTGCCGAACCGAATTCTCATGGCTCCGCTGACCCGGGCCCGCGCGACCCGGACCCACGTTCCGACGCCGCTGATGGGCGAGTATTATGCGCAGCGCGCGACGTCCGGCCTCATCATCTCCGAGGCGACCGGCATCAGCCAGGAAGGGCTCGGCTGGCCCTACGCGCCGGGCATCTGGTCCGATGAGCAGACCGAGGCGTGGAAGCCGGTGGTGAAGGCCGTGCACGAGGCGGGCGGGCGCATCGTTTGCCAGCTTTGGCACATGGGCTACCTCGTCCATTCCGACTTCCTCGGCGGCGAGCCGCCGGTCGCCCCCTCGGTCGCCACGGCGCCGGACGAGGCGCACACCTACACGGGCAAGAAGCCCTACAGCCAGGCACGGGCTCTGCGCGAGGACGAGATCCCGCGGCTCATCGCCGATTACGAGCGGGCGGCACGCAACGCCGTCGCGGCGGGCTTCGACGGCGTGCAGATCCACGCGGCGAACGGCTACCTGCTCGACGAGTTCATCCGCGACGGCAGCAACAAGCGCAGCGATCGCTACGGCGGCTCGGTCGAGAACCGGGTTCGGCTGGTGACCAAGGTCGCGCAGGCGGTGGCCGGCGTCGTCGGCGCGGATCGCACCGGCATCCGCTTCTCGCCCAACGGCCCGATCCAGGGCGTGGACGATTCCAACCCGCACGAGGTCTTCGGGCTTGCCGCCGAGATGATGGAGCGCGTCGGCCTCGCCTTCATCGAGATGCGCGAGCCGGGCCCGGACGGCACCTTCGGCAAGGCGACGGTGCCGCCGGTGGCGCCCGTCATCAAGGAGCGCTTCGGCGGTCCGGTCATCCTGAACTGCGACTATGACGGCGAGCGCGCCAAACGAGCGGTCGCCTCGGGCGAGGCGGATGCCATCGCCTTCGGCCGGCCCTACATCGCGAACCCCGATCTGGTCGAGCGCATCGCCAAGGGCCTGCCCTTCGCCAAGGACGACATGAAGACCTGGTACAGCCAGGGGCCGGAAGGCTACGTCGATTATCCCTCGCTGTCGCAGAAGGCGGCGTAAGGCGGGCCTCGGCCTCCGGCCGCACCGAGCGATCGAATGCAGGAGGCGGCCTTGCGCAAGCGGGGCCGCCTTCCGCCGTCTGGCAGGCCCGCTTCCTTGAGGTGCCCGATCCCGTGAGTGCCATGATCCCGGAGGACGCTGCGGCGGCCGCTGCCTACCGCCTCGTCGCCTTCGACTTCGACGGCACGCTCGCCGACACCTTTCCCTGGTTCTGCGCCAACCTCAACGACGTGGCCGCGCGCTTCCGCTTCCGCCGGGTCGGGGCGGACGAGACCGAACGGCTACGGGGCTTGAGCGCCCGGGCGATCCTGACGGATCTCGGCATTCCCGCCTGGAAGGTCCCGCTGATCGCCCGTCACATGCGTGCCCTCGCGACCCGCGACGCTCCTCGGGTGCGGCTGTTTTCCGGCATTCCGGAGATGCTCGCGGGGCTCGATGCGGCGGGGTTCGCCCTGGCCGTCGTGAGTTCCAACAGCGAGGCGAATGTGCGCTGTGCCCTCGGCGCGTCGGCCGGATCCATCCGGCACTATGCCTGCGGTGCCTCGCTGTTCGGCAAGGCGCGCCACCTGCGCGCGGTCGCGCGGGCAGCGGGCGTCGAACCGGCTGCCATGCTGGCGGTGGGAGACGAGATCCGCGACGCGGAGGCGGCGGCACAGGCCCGATGCGGCTTTGCCGCGGTGGCCTGGGGCTACAACAGCCCCGAGGCCCTGGCCGGTACGAGACCGGCCTTTCTGTTCGCCGGGCCGGGCGCCGTGGCGCGGGCCCTGGTGGGCCCGCCCGGACGCCCTTACTGACCGGCGCGGGCGCCGGGGACGACCGAGGCGCCGGCACCGCTGCCGAACGGCTCGTAGCGGGTCAGGCCGCGGAAGAGCTGGCTGATGAAGGCGCGGTCGGAGCCGCTGGCCGGCGTCGTGCGCTCGATGAAGTCGAACACGCGCCCGTCCTGCAGGCCGTAGAGTGCGACGCGCTCCACCTTCATGCCCTGGTTGAAGTAGACTGCCGTGACCTTCTGGTCCTCGATCTGCTCACCGAGGAACATCACCGTGCGGCGGGTGTTCTGGCTGATATAGTACCAGGACTTGTTGCCGACCGTGGAGACGGTGGACGGGGTGCCGAGGATCTGCAGCACCTGTTCGGCACCCATGCCCGGCTTCACCGTGGCCAGAGCCGCCTGATCGATCTGATAGCCGTGGCGGATATCCTCGCCGATGCAGCCTGATACGCCGATCGCGACGGAGCCGAGAACGGCCGCGCGGGCAAGCGACGAGACGAGACGGCGCGACATCGGCCCCCCTGATTTCATGCCAAAAGGGTCTTCATCCGCGGCGCGTTTCAACTCGCGCGTCTTCGGACTTGCACCCTGGTCCGCGGTTGCCGTACCGCGGGGTTATGGCTTTGACAAGGCAAGCTTGGCCACAGCGTCGGCACATCCGGTGGAACGTATGATCGCGGGCTTATTCCGCCGCGCCGACCGGCGGCGGCGGACGATTCAGTCGCTGCATCGGACAATCGGCGAGGCCGCGCGCCGGCCCGGCCTTTATACGGGGCTCGGCGTGCCCGACACCGTGGAGGGCCGGTTCGAGGCGTTGAGCCTGCACGTGATCCTCGTGCTGCGCCGCCTCGGCCAGTTGCCGCCGCCGGCGGCGGACGTGGCGCAGGATCTGGTCGATTCCGTCTTCATGCAGCTCGACTCCGAGCTGCGCGAACTCGGCATCGGCGACATGGGCGTGCCCAAGCGCATCAAGAAGCTCGGGGCTTCGTTCTACGCCCGGGCCGGAGCCTACGGCGCCGCGCTCGATGCGGGCGACCGGGCCGGGCTGGCCGAAACACTCGCCCGCAACGTCCTCGACGGCGTCGCATCCGAGGCCGCCGGACCGCTGGCATCCTATGTCGAGGCCGCCGCCGCCGCGCTGGGGGCCCAAGATCTCGACGGCCTGCTCGGCGAGGGGCCGCGCTTCCCCGAGCCCGTCGGCGCGGCCGCGATAGACGATTCAGGAGACCATCGATGACGCCGAAGCCCGCAGGGCCGCTCTCCCGCTCCGTCAACGTCGAGCGCCTGCCCAAGGACCGCGCCGAGATCGTCGTCGAGGCGAATCCGGCCGAGTGCGAGGCGCTGGCCCGGGACTTCAAGGTCCCCGCCATCCGCGACCTCGTCGGCCGCTTCACCTTGAGCGGTTCGCTGACCCGGCTGCGCGCCGAGGGCCGGGTCGAGGCCGCGGTGACCCAGATCTGCACCGTGACGCTCGAACCCTTCGAGGCGAAGGTCTCCGAACCCGTCGAGGTCGACTTCACCAATGCCGACATCCTGGAGGGCACCGACGCCGAGGATGTCGATCTCCCCGATCCGATCGTGAACGGGCGCGTCGATTTCGGCGTGCTGACCGCGGAATTCCTGGCGCTCGGCCTCGATCCCTACCCGCGCAAGCCCGGCGTCGCCTTCGATGCGGTCACGGTCGGCGAGGATCCGCTGCCGTTCTCCGATCTCGCGGCACTGCGCGCCAAGCTCGGTGGGGACGAGGGGTGATGGACGGGTCCGCCAGCCCTCCGGCGGGCCTCATCGCGACGACGGGTCAGTTTTTGTTTGCCCGGCGGGGCGCTGCCGCTATTTTGCGCCGCCGATTCCGGGGCCTGTGATGCCCCTTCACGCTCGCTGCCCGCCGGCTTGTCCCGCGGCGCCCCGAAGGAACCATGTCGAACCGCGTTTGCATCTCGCTCGACGCCATGGGCGGCGATCACGGCCCCACGACCGTCGTGCCCGGTGCGGCCATCGCCCGTGAGCGGCACCCTGAACTCCACTTCATCCTGTTCGGTGACGAGGCGGTGGTGCGCCCCCTCGTCGAGGCCGAGCCGCGCCTGAAGGGCGCCGTCGAGATCCGCCACACCACCGTCTCGATCGCCATGGACGACAAGCCGAGCCAGGCGGTGCGCCAGGGCCGGGGCAAGTCCTCGATGTGGCGGGCGATCCAGGCGGTGCGCGACGGCGAGGCCCAGGCCGCGGTCTCGGCCGGTAACACCGGCGCCTTGATGGCGATGTCGAAGATCTGCCTCAAGACCATGGCCGGCATCGAGCGCCCGGCCATCGCCTGCCTGTGGCCGACGGTGCGCGGCGAGAGCGTGGTGCTCGATGTCGGCGCCACCATCGGCACCGATGCCGAGCATCTGGTCGAGATGGCGGTGATGGGCTCGGCCATGGCCCGGATCGTCCTCGACGTCGAGCGCCCGACGGTCGGGCTGCTCAATGTCGGCACCGAGGAGATGAAGGGCAACGAAGCCGTGAAGGAGGCCGCCCGCCTCCTGCGCGAGTCGGAACTCGCCAACTTTTCGTATCACGGCTTCGTCGAGGGTAACGATCTCGGACGCGGAACTGTCGATGTGGTCGTCACCGAGGGTTTCACCGGAAACATCGCCCTCAAGACGGCGGAGGGCACCGCCCGGCAGGTCAAAACCTACATGAAGGCGGCGATGACGCGGACGCTGTCGGCCAAGATTGGTGCCTTCTTCGCACGCCACGCGTTCCGTGAACTCAAAGACAAAATGGACCCGAGCCGCGCCAATGGCGGCGTGTTCCTCGGTCTTGAAGGAATCGTCGTGAAGAGCCACGGCGGAGAGGACACCCGCGGCTTCGCAGCAGCCGTCGATCTTGCTCACGACATGGCGCGCTATGACCTGATGCGGACGATCCGGGATATGCTGGAGCAGACGCCGGCGGTCGCCGCCGGGCTCGAAGCCGGCTTGGTCGAGAAGTGAGAGAAGGACGGATCTGATGGCGCATTCGCGCTCCGTCGTGGTCGGCTGCGGGGCGTATCTGCCCGAGACCGTCGTCACGAACACAGACCTCGCCGAACGCGGGATCGAGACCTCCGACGAGTGGATCGTCCAGCGCACCGGCATCCGCCAGCGCCACATCGCGCGGCCCGACGAGACGACCTCGGTGCTCGGCACCCGCGCGGCGATGGCGGCCCTCGACGATGCCGGGCTCTCGCCTGCCGATATCGATTTCGTGATCTGCGCGACCTCGACACCCGATCACACCTTCCCCTCCACCGCCACCCAGATCCAGGCGGCGCTCGGGATCGAGGGCGGCTTCGCCTTCGACCTCCAGGCGGTCTGCGCCGGCTTCGTCTACGCGGTGGCCACCGCCGACCGCTTCCTGACGACGGGTGGGGCCAAGCGTGCCCTGGTCATCGGCGCCGAGACCTTCTCGCGGCTGCTCGACTGGGAGGACCGTACCACTTGCGTGCTGTTCGGCGACGGCGCGGGCGCCATCGTGCTGGAGGCCCGAGAGGGCGAGGGCACGAGTGCCGACCGCGGCGTGCTCTCGAGCTGCCTGCGCTCGGATGGGCGCCACCGCGCCAAGCTCTACGTCGATGGCGGGCCCGGCTCGACCGGCACCACGGGCAAGCTGCGCATGGAGGGCCGCGAGGTGTTCCGCTTCGCGGTCGGCTCGGTGACCGACGTGATCGAGGACGCCTTCCGCGCCTCCGGCACCACCGCAGACGACCTCGCGTGGTTCGTGCCGCACCAAGCCAACCGCCGGATCATCGAGGCCTCGGCCGACAAGCTCGGCATCGCCCGCGAAAAGGTGGTGCTCACCGTCGATCGGCACGGCAACACTTCGGCCGCCTCGATCCCCCTGGCGCTGGACGCTGCCCGCCGCGACGGGCGCATCCGCGAGGGCGACCTCGTGATGATCGAGGCGATCGGCGGCGGGTTCACCTGGGGCGCCGCGCTCATCCGCTGGTAGGTGACGGGCGCCGGAACGGGCTTGGCCTCCTGTCAACCGCTGTCAACCGCAAGGTTCTGTTGACCGTCGCCCTTCAGCCGATTAGCGTGTTCGATCATAGAGATACACGGCGGGATCCTTTGTCGGGGAACCCGTACGGCATTTGAGCGGAGGCTGCATCCGTACATCCTGAGAAGGATGGCATGGATGTCGAGCAACTCGGCCGGAAGGGGGAGCGGATGGCAAGCAAGACGGTCACACGCGCAGATTTGAGCGAGGCCGTCTACCAGCAGGTCGGTCTGTCACGGGCCGAATCGGCTGCACTGGTCGAGACGGTGCTCGCCGAGATCTGCACGTGCCTATCCTCGGGCGAGACGGTGAAACTGTCCTCGTTCGGCTCCTTCGTCGTGCGCTCCAAGGGCAAGCGCATCGGCCGCAATCCGAAGACCGGTGTCGAGGTCGAGATCGAGCCGCGGCAGGTGATGGTGTTCAAGCCCTCGAACGTGCTCAAGGCCCGCATCAATGGCGGCCACGTCAACGGGCTCGACATGGATGAGGACGAGTGACCCGGCCACGCCGCCCCGGTCCTCCCCCGCACGATCTGGTTTGAGGCGCTGCCATGGGACTGCCGCTGGAATCGCCCGCCCTCGATTCTCCCACCGGTGACGAGCGGAGCGAGAAGAGCCCCGGCGCCTTCCGCACCATCACCGAGGTGTCCGAGGAACTCGGCGTGCCGCAGCACGTCCTGCGCTTCTGGGAGAGCCGGTTCAGCCAGATCAAGCCGACGAAGCGGGCCGGCGGCCGGCGCTACTATCGGCCGGAGGATGTCGATCTCATCAGGGGCGTGAGCTGCCTGCTGCGCGGAAAAGGCTACGCGATCCGCGGGGCGCAGCGCGTCCTCAAGGAGAACGGCGTGCGCTTCGTCCAGGCGCTCGGCCGGGGCGAGGCCGAGGTCGGCGCGCCGACCGGCATCGACCGGGACGAGGAAAGCGTCGAGGCGGCCGCCTCGGATCGCCGGGCGCTCGAGGGGGCGCTCGCCGAGCTGCGTGCCTGCCGGGCCCTGCTCGCCGGCCTCGACGAGGCGGATCACGAGGCTGCCTGAGGCGGGGTCGGCGGCCGCCATCGAATCCCGAAAACTCGCTTGCGCGCAAGGTATTGGCCGGCCTTGCGGATTTCGGCCCACCCTGGCGCTTCGGCCGGCAGATGGAGGCTGAACTTTACCGGTGGAACGGCGTTGAGGCGCCATGGCCCCCCCTCGCTCCCGGATGTCTCCGACCCAGGAACTCATCGCCCGCGTGATGCGGATCGTGCGCGCTTGCCCGGAAGCCGCCAACGAGGTTCTGGAATTGATGTTCCTCGTCAGCCAGATCGAGGCTTCGACCACGGTCGATCGGGAATACCGGGACGCGCGGCGGGTCATCAGCCGGCTGCGTGCACCGCTCTGGGATATGGGGCCGGCCGATCGGGAGACGCTGCTCAGGGCCGCCGATACCATCCGCCGCGCCTGCGATTTGGGCGATGGGGACATTCCGGCTGCACCCTTCGCCGACCTCGGCGAACGCGAGCGCGTCGAGAAGGCGCTGACGCAGGCGCTCGCCGGTCATCTCGATGATGCGCAGATCGCGCGGGTCACCGGCACGGTCGCCGCTGCGCTGCAGCACTGAGCAGGCGCCGCGATCGGCAAGATTCGAAGAGGCAAGCCTCGACGCGGGCCGGCGCCCTCCCCACATCCTCGTCGGCGGCCGGCCGCTCTTCGGCGGGTCGCCCGACGACGCTCAAGGAAACGCCGATGGATCTGCCGACCACTGCCAAAAGACCGGCCACTCGACCGATTGCGGCGCTGCCCACTGCCTTCGCCGCGGCTTGGCTCTGTCTCGCCGGGCCCGCCCTGGCCCAGACCACCGTCACCAAGAGTGAGACCGTGCCCGCCGGCAAGCAGGCGCGCCTCGTGATCGTGCCGAACCTGAAGAAGGATTGCTCGGCCGGCCCGATGCCGGAGATCAAGGTGGTGACGCCGCCGAAATCCGGCTCGCTCATCACGAAGGCCGGCAAGCTGAAGACGCCGTCCAAGTACCGCTGCCCCAACAAGGACGCCGAGGTTCAGGCGATCTTCTACCAGCCCAACAGCGGCTATACCGGCTCCGACGGGGTCGTCGTCGAGATCAAGAATTCCGACGGCGAGATCGAGAAGCGTGACATCCGCATCACCGTTGGCAAGGACGACAAGTCCAAGGACGAGAAGAAAAGCGGCACCGATCTCTGATCGGATGGACCATTTCGTGCATGGCAATGCCGCGATGCAGCAATTCCGACGGATTTCAGGAGCTTCCGGTCTTCGGCCGGAGGTTTCTGCCTCCGGTTCGAGGCCGGTCAAGCTCGGGCTAAATCCCGACCAGCTTTGAGTGTGTCCCGTTTCACACGCAAGACAGACCTCCTGTGGGCGGTGCGACAAAACCCGCAATGTCAGTTGCGTTCGACCCGAGACAGGATGAAGCTGTCATCAGCCTGAAGGGGGTGTTCGAATGCCGCTGCACTCGACGAACGACCTGTTCCAGAGCTTCGCTCGCGGTTACGAAGCGCGCCGCGACACGGAGATGACGCTCTCCGAGTACCTGGAAGCCTGCCGCGACAATCCTCTGATGTACGCCTCCGCGGCCGAGCGCATCCTCGATGCGATCGGCAAGCCGGAGATGGTGGACACCGCCAAGGATGCCCGCCTCGGCCGCGTGTTCATGAACCGCACGATTCGGACCTACCCGGCCTTCTCCGAGTTCTACGGGATGGAGGAGACGATCGAGCGGATCGTCTCGTTCTTCCGCCACGCCGCGCAGGGGTTGGAGGAGCGCAAGCAGATCCTCTACCTGCTCGGCCCCGTCGGCGGCGGCAAGTCGTCGCTCGCCGAGCGCCTCAAGGCGCTGATGGAGATCCATCCGGTCTACGTATTGAAGGCCGGCGACGAGGTCTCGCCCGTCTTCGAGAGCCCGCTCGGCCTGTTCGATCCGGAGGTCATGGGCCGGGAGATCGAGGAGCGCTTCGGCATCCCGCGCCGCCGCCTCACCGGCCTGATGAGCCCCTGGGCCCTGAAGCGCCTCGACGAGTTCGACGGCGACATCTCCCGCTTCAAGGTGATCAAGGTGCGGCCCTCGCGCCTGCGCCAGATCGCCATCGCCAAGACCGAGCCGGGCGACGAGAACAACCAGGACATCTCGTCTCTCGTCGGCAAGGTCGACATCCGCCGGCTCGAGACGCTGTCCCAGGCCGACCCGGACGCCTATTCCTACTCGGGCGGCCTCAACCGGGCGAACCAGGGCGTTCTCGAATTCGTCGAGATGTTCAAGGCGCCGATCAAGATGCTCCACCCCCTGCTCACGGCGACGCAGGAGGGCAACTATGTCGGCACCGAGAATATCGGCGCGATCCCCTTCACGGGCGTGATCCTCGCCCACTCGAACGAGGCCGAGTGGCAGTCGTTCAAGACCAACAAGAACAACGAAGCCTTCATCGACCGCATCTACGTCATCAAGGTGCCCTACTGCCTCCGCGTGACGGAGGAGCAGCGCATCTACGAGAAGCTGATTTCCGGCTCGGAACTCTCCACCGCCGCCTGCGCGCCGGGCACGCTGGAGATGCTGGCCCGCGTCTCGGTGCTCTCGCGGCTTCGCGAGCACGCCAACTCGAACCTGTTCTCGAAGATGCGGGTCTACGACGGCGAGTCCTTACGCGAGGTCGATCCCCGCGCCCGCTCGATGCAGGAATACAAGGATACCGGCGGCGTCGACGAGGGCATGGACGGGATCTCGACCCGCTTCGCCTTCAAGGTGCTGGCCGCGACCTTCAACCACGATACGACCGAAATCTCGGCCGATCCGGTCCACCTGATGTACGTGCTGGAGCAGGCGATCCGGCGCGAGCAACTGCCGCCGGAGACCGAGAAGCGCTATATGGAGTTCATCAAGACCGAGCTGGCGCCGCGCTACGCCGAGTTCATCGGCCACGAGATCCAGAAGGCCTATCTCGAATCCTACCACGATTACGGTCAGAACCTGTTCGACCGCTACATCGACTACGCCGACGCCTGGATCGAAGATCAGGACTTCAAGGACGCCGAAACCGGCCAGCTCCTCAACCGTGAGCTCCTCAACCAGGAGCTGACCAAGATCGAGAAGCCCGCCGGCATCGCCAACCCGAAGGATTTCCGCAACGAGGTCGTGAAGTTCGCGCTGCGCTCCCGGGCGCAGCACGGCGGGCGCAACCCGTCCTGGACATCCTACGAGAAGTTGCGCGAAGTGATCGAACGGCGGATGTTCTCTCAGGTCGAGGAACTGCTGCCCGTGATCTCCTTTGGATCAAAGAAGGACAGCGACACGGAGAAGAAGCACGGCGAGTTCGTCGATCGCATGACCGACCGGGGCTACACCGAACGGCAGGTCCGGCGACTCGTGGAATGGTACATGCGGGTGAAGCAGGCGGGCTGAGGCCAAGTCCTCCGGCATCCGCCGCCGCACTTCCGCACCTTTGTCCCCGAGCGGGGACGTGAGACTTGAAGGCGCTGAGCGACCCCGGATGCACATCGTCGACCGTCGGCTCAATCCAGGTGGTAAGAGCCTCCCGAACCGCCAACGCTTCCTGCGCCGGGTCAAGGACGTCGCACAGCGCGCGGTTCGGGAATCCGCCCGCGAGAAGGATATCAAGAACCTCGGCAAGGACGGGCGCATCACCGTGCCCGGCGACGGGGTGCGCGAACCGCGCTTCTCGCGCCAGCCGGGCACGGGCCATCAGGACTACATCCTGCCCGGCAACAAGACCTATGTGGAGGGCGACCGCATCGAGCGCCCGCCGGGCGGCGGGGGAGGCGGCGGCTCCGGCGAGGGCGGGGATGGTGGCGAGAACGGCGAGGACGCCTTTCACTTCGTCCTGACGCGCGAAGAGTTCCTCGACCTCTTCCTCGAAGACCTCGAACTGCCCGATCTCGCCAAGCGGCGTCTGGCGGTGGTCGAGACGGAAGGCCTGCGGCGGGCCGGCTATACCGTCTCGGGTTCGCCGGCCAACCTCGCCCTGTCGCGCACGCTGCGCAATTCCATGTCCCGGCGCATCGCCCTCAAGCGGCCGAAGCTGGAGGAGGTGGCGGCCCTGGAGGCCGAGATCGCCGCGGCTGAGATCGCCAGGGATCCGCGCCTGCCCGACCTGAAGCTCAAGCTGCTCGAACTGCGCGAGCGCTCCAAGCGCATCCCCTATGTCGATCCGATCGACCTGCGCTTCCGCCGGTTCGAGCCCTATCCGAAGCCGATCGCCCAGGCCGTGATGTTCTGCCTGATGGACGTCTCGGGCTCGATGACCGAGCACATGAAGGATCTGGCCAAGCGCTTCTACATCCTGCTGCACATCTTCCTGACGCGCCGCTACAAGCACGTCGAGATCGTCTTCATCCGCCATACCGACAAGGCGGCCGAGGTGGACGAGGAGACCTTCTTCGGTTCCCGCGAGACCGGCGGCACGCTGGTCTCCTCGGCGCTGGTCGAGATGAAGCGCATCGTCACCGAGCGCTACTCGCCGGACGACTGGAACATCTACGCCGCCCAAGCCTCGGACGGCGACAACGTCTCCTCCGACGGGCCGACCTCGACCGAATTGCTGCGCGCGCACATCCTGCCGGCCTGCCAGCACTTCGCCTATCTCGAAGTCGGCGACGAGAACGGCCCACGCGCCGGCTTCGTCGAGCACCGCACGACCCTGTGGCGGACCTACGAGGCCTTGGCCAAGGCCGGCGAGCCGCTCGCCATGCGCAAGGTGAACCACCGCCGCGACATCTACCCCGTGTTCCGCGAGCTGTTCGGCCGCAAGGATGCGCGGGCGGAGGCGGAGCGATAGGCTTCCCCGCGAGGGGAGGCGAGACAGCGTCGAAGAGAAGGGCCGACATGGTCGCGAGCCTGAGCCGCACGAAGTCGACAGCACCCAAACCGGGCGAGCTGTTGTTTTCCGGCAATGACTGGGACTTCGAGACGATCCGGCGCATCCACGATGCCTGCGAGGCGGTGGCCGGGCCCGAACTCGGCCTGTCGTGGTACCCGAACCAGATCGAGATCATCACCGCCGAGCAGATGCTCGACGCCTATGCCTCGATCGGCATGCCGCTGTTCTACAAGCACTGGTCCTTCGGCAAACACTTCGCTCAGCAGGAGGCGAGCTACCGCCGCGGCCTGATGGGGCTCGCCTACGAGATCGTCATCAACTCCGATCCGTGCATCTCCTACGTCATGGAGGAGAACACGGCGACGATGCAGACGCTGGTGATCGCCCACGCCGCCTTCGGCCATAACCACTTCTTCAAGAACAACTATCTGTTCCGGCAGTGGACCGATGCCGAGGGCATCCTCGACTATCTCGACTTCGCCAAGAGCTACATCGCCCGCTGCGAGGAGCGCTACGGGCATCAGGCGGTCGAGCACGTGCTCGACGCCGCCCACGCCCTGATGAGCCAGGGCGTCCACCGCTATCCCCGCAAGAAGCGACCCGATCTGGCGAGCGAGCAGCGGCGCGAGCGCGAGCGCGAGGAGCACGGCGAGCAGATCTACAACGACCTCTGGCGCACGCTGCCGGCCAAGGCCGGCGCGGCCAAGGGCGACCCGGCCCTGGAGCGGCGCAGGGCGCTCTTGGAGCTGCCCCAGGAGAACATCCTCTACTTCTTGGAGAAGGTGGCCCCGCGCCTGCGACCCTGGCAGCGCGAGATTCTTCGGATTGTCCGGCTCGTGGCGCAGTACTTCTACCCGCAGCGCCAGACCAAGGTGATGAACGAGGGCTGCGCCACCTACTGCCACTACCGGATCATGAATTCCCTCTCGCAGAAGGGGCAGCTCAGCGAGGCGGCCTATCTCGAGTTCCTGACCTCGCACACCAACGTCATCCGCCAGCCGAATTTCGACGACCGCTCCTTCGGCGGCCACAACCCCTACGCGTTGGGCTTTGCCATGATGCAGGACATCGCCCGCATCGTGGAGCAGCCGACGGACGAGGACCGGGACTGGTTCCCCGACATCGCCGGGACCGGCGACGCCATGGGCGTGCTGCGCGATTGCTGGGAGAATTATCGCGACGAGAGCTTTATCGCGCAGTTCCTGAGCCCCAAACTCATGCGCGACATGCGGCTGTTCCACGTCGTGGACGATCCCGACGAGCCGGAGATGCGCGTCGCAGCGATCCATGACGAGCGCGGCTACCGCAAGATGCGGCGCTCCTTCGCCCGCCAATACGACGTGGCGTGGCTCGACCCCGACATCGAGGTGGTGGACGTGGATCTCGAAGGCGACCGCCGGCTGATCCTCCACCACAAGGCGCTCAACCGCATCACCCTGCAGCGGGAGGATGCCCGCCGCGTGCTCCAGCACCTCGCCGACCTCTGGGGCTACGACGCGGTGCTCAAGGAGGTCGATCCGGCCACCGGCGCGGTGCTGGTCGAGCACTCAGCGAGCGCGCGGCCGATCTTCTTCTGATTTTTTGGGCGCTGGCCCGGCCGCTCCCATCCGATCCTCGATCTCATCCCGAGGTGGCGGCGCGGAGCGTGGCCCTCGAAGGATCGTCCAGGGATCGGGCGGGCACGGGAGCACCCTTCGAGGCCGCTTCGCGGCACCTCAGGATGAGGGTGGGAGGTGGAGTGGTGCGATCGAAGCTGCGTTCAGAGCGATAGGATCGCCGATCCGGCGTCGCGCGCTTGCGCCGTGAAGCGCACGCGGCCTCCTTCCAACGCGGCGCCGCCGCCCGCGATCAGGGCCAGCGCTGCCGGGTAGAGCCGGTGCTCCTGAACGATCACGCGGGCGCTCAGCGTGTCGGCGTCGTCGCCCGGCAGCACCGGCACGGCGGCCTGGGCCACGATCGGGCCGGCATCGAGTTCCGGCACGACGTAATGCACCGTGCAGCCATGCAGGCGCACGCCCGCTTCCAGCGCGCGCTCATGGGTGTGCGTGCCCTTGAACAGCGGCAGCAGCGAGGGGTGAATGTTGATCATCCGGCCACCCCAAGCCTCGACGAAGGCGTCGGTGAGGATGCGCATGAAACCGGCGAGTACGATCAGCTCGATGCCCGCTTCGTCCAGTTCCGCCTGGAGCGCGGCGTCGAAGCGGGCGCGATCGGGGAATGCCTTGTGGTCGATGGCGTGGGCCCGGATGCCCGCCGCCCGCGCGCGGTCGAGGCCGGCGGCGTCGGGGCGGTTCGAGAGCACGAGCACGATCTCGGCCGGATAGTCCGGCGCGCGTGCCGCCTCGATCAGCGAGACCATGTTCGAGCCGCGACCCGAGATGAGGATCGCGACGCGCTTCTTCGGGGTCGGAGCGCTCACAGGGCGAGTTGCCCCGTGAAGGTCACGGCTTCCGCCCCGCGCTCGGTGATGTGCCCGAGCCGGACCGGCGCCTCGCCGGCCTCGGTCAACGCGTCCGCCACGGCGTCGGCCGCGTCGGCGGCGGCGACCACCACCATGCCGATGCCGCAGTTGAAGGTGCGCAGCATCTCCGCTTGCGCGACCCCGCCCTCGCGCGCGAGCCAGCCGAAGACCGGCGGCACGGCGATGGCCGAGAGGTCGATGGCGATGCCGACGCCGTCGGGCAGGACGCGGGGGAGGTTGTCGGGGAAGCCGCCGCCGGTGATGTGGGCGAGCGCCCGGATGCCGCCGGCCCGCTTCAGGGCGGCGAGCAGCGGCTTCACGTAGATCCGGGTCGGCTCCAGCAGCGCCTCGCCGAGGCTGCGGCCGGGCGCGAACGGCGCGTCGGCGTCGTAGCCGAGGCCGGTCTTGGCCACGATCCGCCGCACCAGCGAGAACCCGTTCGAGTGGACGCCCGAGGAGGGCAGGCCGAGCACGACGTCGCCGGGCAGGATGCCGGGGCGCGGCAGCAGCGTGCCGCGCTCGGCCGCGCCCACCGAGAACCCGGCGAGATCGTAGTCGGCGCCGTCGTAGAGGCCCGGCATCTCGGCGGTCTCGCCGCCGATCAGCGCGCAGCCCGCCTGCCGGCAGCCCTCGGCGATGCCGCGCACGATGTCGGCGCCGACGCCGGGCACCAGCTTTCCGGTGGCGTAATAGTCGAGGAAGAACAGCGGTTCGGCGCCCTGCACGATGATGTCGTTGACGCACATCGCCACGAGGTCGATGCCGATCGTGTGGTGGCGTCCGGTCTCGATGGCGATCTTCACCTTGGTGCCGACGCCGTCATTGGCGGCGACCAGGATCGCGTCCTTGAAGCCGGCCGCCTTGAGGTCGAACAGGCCGCCGAAGCCGCCGATCTCGGCATCCGCCCCCGGCCGGCGGGTGGCGCGCACCAGCGGCTTGATCGTCTCGACGAGCGCGTTGCCCGCGTCGATGTCGACGCCGGCCTGCGCGTAGGTGAGCCCGTTTCCGTCCTGCGCCGTCATCGCCGCCCCGTCGTCCGGTAATCGCTGGTCATGCCAAAACCCGCTGCCACATCGCGGCGCGATTGGCCACTGTCACCGGCGCGGGGCGGCATGTTCGGGCACAGCATCATTCCGGCCCCTGGGCGAAAAGCGCCTCGATCGGTGGCCCCGGTTGCCATGGTGCCCGAGTCGTTCGAGGCGAGGCGGTGATCGAACGCCTTCCCGCTGCGCGCGGCAAGCTCCGCCATGCGAGGTCCGCCTTGACCGGGCGCGCCCCGCTTCCCACTGTCCGCGCCGGACGGATTGACGGGGGACGGCATCTCGATGCGTGGGCGGGCAATCATCGGGCTGTCGATCCTCGCGGTCGTCGTCTTCCTGCTCTACGAGCTGCGCGAGGTGATGCTGCCGTTCGTGGCGGGGCTGGCACTGGCCTATCTGCTCGATCCGCTGGCCGACCGGCTGGAGCGGCTCGGCCTCGGCCGGCTCGCCGCGACCCTGCTGATCCTGGCGGGCTTCGTCGTCGGGCTCGTGGTGGTGCTCATCATCGTTGTGCCACTGATCGCCGGGCAGATCGCCTCGCTCGTCAACGCCCTGCCGGGCATGGTCGGGCGGTTGCAGAGCATCCTCGTGGAGCGGGCCGGGCCGCTGCTCCAGCGCATCGGCGGGGCCGAGGTCGTCAACGAGCTGCAATCCTCCGTCGGCACGCTGGTCGGGCAGGGCGGTACGTGGTTCCTGGCCTTCCTCAAGTCGCTCTGGACCGGGAGCCAGGCGCTCGTCTCCATCGCCTCGCTGCTCGTCGTCACGCCGGTCGTCGCCTTCTACGTGCTGCACGACTGGGACCGGATGATCGCCGCCCTCGACGGTTGGGTGCCTCCGCGCCACCGTCCGACGGCGCGGCGGCTCGCGGGCGAGATCGACGGGGCGGTGACCGGCTTCGTGCGCGGCCAGAGTCTCGTCTGCCTGATCCTCGGCTCGTTCTACGCGATCGGCCTGTTCTTCGTCGGGCTGAACTTCGGCGTCCTGATCGGGATGATCTCGGGCTTCCTCACCTTCATCCCCTATGTCGGCACGCTCACCGGCTTCCTGCTCTCGGTCGGCGTCGCCCTGGTGCAGTGGTGGCCCAGCGGGGACTGGCTGCATATCGGGCTGACCGTCGGGGTGTTCCTCGTCGGGCAGTTCCTCGAAGGCAACGTGATCTCGCCCAAGCTCGTGGGCGATTCGGTCGGCCTCCACCCGGTCTGGCTGATGTTCGCGCTCCTCGCCTTCGGCTCGCTGTTCGGCTTCCTTGGGCTCCTGCTCGCGGTGCCGGTCGCCGCCTCGATCGGTGTCGTCGTGCGCTTCGGCATCGAGCGCTATCTGGAGAGCAAGCTCTACCGGGGCGACGGGCCGCTGCTGATCGGGGAGTCGGGGAACTCGACGCTGCCCGCCCGCGATTGATCGCGCGGCGGCGGCGGAGAATCCCGCGCCGACGACCCTTCCCGATAGCCGGAGGCAGTGCGGGCGTTCGCCGGGCGCTCGTCTCCCGACTCGTGTCGAGCAACTTGGTGTAAGGTGCGAGGATGCGCGACACGGAACCCCCGAAGCAGCTCACCTTCGACCTGCCGCTCGATCCGCGCTACGGCGCCGAGGATTTCCTCGTCAGCCCCTCCAACGAGGAGGCCTACGCCCTGATCGAGGCGTGGCCTGACTGGCCGGACACCGTGTTCCTGCTCCGCGGCCCGCCCGGCAGCGGCAAGAGCCATCTCGCCTCGATCTGGGCGACGCGGGCGCAAGCCTGGACGGTCCCTGCCGCGGACGTCGCGATGGACCGCGTGTCGCATCTGATTTCCAACGGCGCCCTCGTGGTCGAGGACGTGGACCGCGCGGCGGGCCGCGACGAGGCGGCCCTGTTCCATCTGCTCAACCTCGCGCGCGAGCGCCGCTTTCCGGTGCTGCTCACGGCCTGCGGACCGGTGGACGGCTTCGGACTCAAGGTCGCCGACCTGCGCTCGCGGCTCCGGCTCGCGCCCGGCGCCGAGATCGGCCAGCCGGACGACGCGCTCCTGAAGGCGGTGATCGTCAAGCTGTTCGCCGACCGGCAGCTCGGCATCGACACCTCGGTGGTCGATGCCATGGCCCTGCGCATCGACCGCTCGCTCGCCCGCGTCCGCGAAGTCGTGGCCGAACTCGACCGCGACGCGCTCGGCCGCCGCCGCCGCATCACCCGGCCGCTCGCGCTCGCCGTCCTCGACCGGATGGAAGCCGCCGACGGGGGAGGCGCGGGTCAGGAAGCGGAAGAGGGGGGCGGCGAAGAGGAAGAGGCCGCGGGAGGGTCGTGAGTCGGCCGCCGGCGTCACGAAACCGTCAAACCGGTTCGGCCGCCCTATGTTAGGGAGCCGCGCAGCACTGCAAGGGGTGGAGTCGTCACCGGTCGCATCGTGACCGGACGCGCTTCGGAGCGGAAGGGAGCCAGGGCGTTGTCGGAAGTGGAGTCGGATGTCGTCGCCCGGGATACAGAGGCGACCGAGACCGAAGAGACCAGCCTCGCCACCGAGCGGGGTGTGCGCAGCGAATCCGCCCGCGCCCGGACTGCTCGCGCCGCCCGCATCCTCGCGGCGGAGAAGGCCGCCGAGAAGCCGTCGGAGGCCGATGCCAAGGCGGAGAGCGATGCGGCCGAGGCCGCCCGCGAGCCGGTGCTGGAGGCAGGGCGATCGCTCCGCCACTCGCCCGAGCGGTTCGTGAACCGTGAGCTGTCCTGGCTCCAGTTCAACCGCCGGGTTCTGGAGGAATCCTCCAACCCCAACCATCCGCTGCTGGAGCAGCTCCGCTTCCTCTCGATCTCGGCCAACAATCTGGACGAGTTCTTCATGGTGCGTGTCGCCGGCCTGCACGATCAGGTCCGCGCCGGCCTCGTCGTGCCCTCGCAGGACGGCCTGACCCCGTCCGAGCAGCTCGCCCGCATCGGCACGGAAGTCTCGCGGCTGGCGCTGGACCAGCAGGATCGCTGGCGCGCGCTGCGCGAGGAGCTGAACGGCAACGGCATCCACCTCGCGGAGCCGGCAGAGCTGTCGGCGGAGCACCTTGCTTGGCTCGACGACTATTTCCTCACCTACATCTTCCCGGTGCTGACGCCGCTCGCGATCGATCCGGCCCACCCTTTCCCGTTCATCCCCAATCTCGGCTTCACCGTCGCGCTGATGATGGTGCGGCCCCGTGACGGGCGCACCCTGCGCGCCCTGATCCGTCTGCCGTCCCTGCTCGACCGGTTCGTGCGCCTGCCCGAGGTCAGCGGCGACGGCACCGCCCGCTTCATCGCCATCGAGCAGGTGATCGCGAAATACGCGAGCCGGCTCTTCCCCGGCTACTCGCTGAAGGGGCAGGGCGCCTTCCGCGTCGTGCGCGACTCCGATCTGGAGATCGAGGAGGAGGCGGAAGACCTCGTCCTGCACTTCGAATCGGCGATCAAGCGCCGCCGCCGCGGCGTCGTCATCCGCCTGGAGGTCGAGGCGGGCATGACGGAGGAGTTGCGCGCCTTCGTCGCCGACGAGCTGGAGATGGCGCCGGACTCGGTCTTCGTGGTCGAGGGGATGCTGGCGCTCAACGAGCTGTCGCAGATCGTCGGGGTCGACCGGCCGGACCTCAAGTTCAAGCCCTACAATCCGCGCTTCCCCGAGCGCATCCGTGAATCGGGCGGCGACGTCTTCGCGGCGATCCGCCAGAAGGATTTCATCGTCCACCACCCCTACGAGTCGTTCGACTCGGTGGTGCAGTTCCTGGCCCAGGCCGCCCGCGATCCGAACGTCGTGGCGATCAAGCAGACGCTCTACCGCACCTCATCGAACTCGCCGATCGTGGCCGCACTCGCGGAGGCGGCGGAGGCCGGCAAGTCCGTCACCGCACTGGTCGAACTGAAGGCCCGGTTCGACGAGGAGGCCAATATCCGCTGGGCGCGCAACCTCGAGAAGGCGGGCGCGCAGGTGGTGTTCGGCTTCGTCGAGCTGAAGACCCACGCCAAGTTGTCGATGGTCGTACGCCGTGAGGGCGACCGCCTTGTCACCTACTGCCATGTCGGCACCGGCAACTATCACCCCATCACCGCGCGCATCTACACCGACCTGTCCTTCTTCACCGCCGATCCGGCCATCGCCCGGGACGTCTCGCGCATCTTCAACTTCATCACCGGCTACGCCGAGCCGGCGGAACTGGAGCGCATGGCGGTCTCGCCGCTGACCCTGAAGCCGCGCCTCTTGCAGCACATCGAGGAGGAGATCGCCCACGCCAAGGCCGGACGCCCGGCGGCGATCTGGATCAAGTGCAACTCCCTGGTCGACAGCCAGATCATCGATGCGCTCTACGATGCCAGCCAGGAGGGCGTGCAGATCGATTGCATCGTGCGCGGCATCTGCTGCCTGCGGCCGGGCATTCCGGGGCTGTCCGACACGATCCGGGTCAAGTCGATCGTCGGGCGCTTCCTCGAGCACGAGCGCGTCTACGCCTTCGGCAACGGCGCCGGGCTGCCGCACCCGAAGGCCACCCTCTACATTTCCTCGGCCGACCTGATGCAGCGCAACCTCGACCGGCGGGTCGAATCCCTGCTGCCGATCACCAATCCGACTGTGCATCAGCAGGTGCTCGATCAGATCATGCTGGCCAATCTTCTCGACAACCGGCAGAGCTGGCGTGTACTGGCATCGGGTGCGAGCGAGCGGATCAGCCCTGCGGACGGGGAGGAACCGTTCAATGCGCACAAGTATTTCATGACGAATCCGAGCCTGTCCGGGCGCGGAAAGTCATCGAAGAAGTCGAGCCCGCGGGCGCTCAGCCGCCGCGCCCAGCGGTCCTGACCACGGCCTGCACCGGGCCGGTTTCCGGCCCGGTACTATCCTAAGTGCTCGGCCGGTTTCCGGTCCGCGACTTTCGTGAGTGTTCGGGCGGCTTCCGCCCCTGCACCATCGTGAGCGCCCCTTGCGCGGGGTGCTTCCCTGAGAGGGGGCTGCCATGGGTCCGACACGTCCTCACCTGACGCTCGCCCACTCCGCCGAACGGCCGGCTCCGGTGATGACTGGCATGACGTTCGATCCCGTCGCGATCATCGATATCGGCTCGAATTCGGTGCGGCTCGTCGCCTATGACGGGCTCCAGCGCGCCTCGACGCCGCTCTATAATGAGAAGGTGCTGTGCGGGCTCGGCCGCAGCGTCTTCTCCACGGGCCGCCTCAACGAGGATTCCGTGCAGCGGGCGCTTACGGCGCTCCGCCGCTTCCGCGTCCTGTGCGATACGATGCGGGTCTCGCGCATCTTCGTCCTGGCGACCGCCGCCGCGCGGGATGCGGCCAACGGCCCGGCCTTCCTGGACGCCGCGCGCGAGGCACTCGGCCAGGAGATCCAGCTTCTCTCCGGCCGGCGCGAGGCCGAGTTGTCGGCGCTCGGCGTCGTCTCCGGCTTCTACGCGCCCGATGGCGTGGTCGGCGACCTCGGCGGCGGCTCGCTCGAACTCGTCGACGTCAACGGCACCACGGTCGGCCAGGGCGTGACCATGCCGCTCGGCGGGCTGGCGCTTCAGGATCTCTCCGAGGGCTCGCTCAAGAAGGCGCGCAAGATCGCCCGCGAGCATCTGAAGAAGGCCGAGCCGCAGCTCGACACCTTGCGCGGGCGCACCTTTTACGCGGTCGGCGGCACGTGGCGGGCGCTGGCCCGGCTGCATCAGGCCGCCCGCGATTATCCGCTCCACGTCATGCACGGCTACGCGGTGGAGCCCTCCGACGAGCTGAGCTTCCTCGAAATGGTCGAGGCGAGCGACGCCGCGACCCTGCAGGAGGTCGAGACCATCGCCGAGGCGCGCCGGCCGCTGCTGGCCTTCGGTGCGGTGGTGCTCGAAGAGATCATTCGGGCGGGCCGTCCGCGCGAGATCGCGATTTCCGCCTTCGGCGTGCGCGAGGGCCTGCTGTTCGAGCAGCTCGACCGCGAAACGCGTCTGACCGATCCGCTGATCGTCTCGGCGCGAGAGTTGAACGTGCAGCGCGCCCGCTCGCCCGGCCACGGCGACGAGCTGCGCGAATGGACCGACCAGTTCATCACCAGCCTGGACGGTCCCGAGACCGCGGGCGAGCGTCGCCTGCGCCACGCCGCCTGCCTGCTCTCCGATATCGGCTGGCGGGCGCATCCCGATTACCGCGGCGAGCAGAGCCTCAACGTGCTCGCCAACGCAGCCTTCGCCGGCATCGACCATCCCGGTCGTGCCTACCTCGCTCTATCGGGCTATTTCCGACACGAGGGCGTCGCGCCGGAAAAGGCGAGCCCGACCCTGCGGGCGCTCGCCGGCCCGCGCCTGTTCGACCGCGCCCGCCTCGTCGGGGCGCTCATGCGCGTCGCCTTCCCGGTCTCGGCCGGGATGGCGGGCCCGCTCAAGCGGATGCCGCTCGTGGTGGAGGACGGCAAGGTGGTGCTGCGCCTGCCCGCCGAATGGGCCGAACTCAACGGCGAACGCTTGCTCAGCCGCGTCCGTGGCCTGGGTCGCGTCGTCGGGCTCGACGGGCGGGTCGAGATCGGCTGAGCCGGCTTCTGGTTCAGCCCGACAGACGGGTATGCGCGACCGCGATTTCCCGCTCGGCATCGGCCATCAAATAGGCGATGCGCGGCCCGTCGAGGTTGGCATCCGTGAGGCGCTGGCGCAGATCGGCCTCGTACTTCTTATCCTCGACCCGCCGCGGCGGCGGCAGAAGGCGCAGCAGCATCGGGCTGGCAATCTCGCTGCGGACGAGACCGCGATGGTTGGCGAGGCGTCTCAGGCTGCTGGCGAGGTCGTCGAGCTTCGATTCCGGCAGATACTGGCGGGCGGACGTGCGGGCTCTGGCGACCTGAGACATGGTGCGACCTTTAGGCGATGGTCTGCGATAAATCGCCCACGAGCGGTTCGCTTTCCCTTGAGAAAGACCGTTAACGCTTCGCTCGCCGATATCCCAGGCCCGGCCCCGGACCGGACGCGTGCCGGTCTGGGGTCAAGGGAATTCGGGCGAGGGAATTCAGGTAGGTGGGCCTTGCGCCGGGGTCGCGGTTCCTGTTCCCCGCGCTCCCGACGCACCTGCAGCCGCTCGGCCCACTGAGCGTCACAGGAACGGCGCAGAGAACTGGTCCGCACCGCCCCGTCACTGCCGGCCCCGCCACCACGCAGGCCCGAGAGGGCTCGCGAAACCATCGGGCGCATCGGCCGCGGGGAGGGCCGATGTAGAGGCCTGCGCCGCCGACGGCAACCGCGCCGTGACGCCGCTGCCCGTCGGGCGACGCTTTGCCCCGAAGGACCGCCTACCGCAGCGAGCCGCAGAAGCGCTGGATGCGGCGGCAGGCCTCCTCCAGGGTCTTGTTGGAGGTGGCGTAGGAGATGCGCAGGTTGGGGCCCAGGCCGAAGGCCGAGCCGTGGACCGCGGCGACGCCCTCCGCCTGGAGCAGCTCGGTGACGAAGTCCTCGTCCGAGCCGAGGGTCTTGCCGGTCTCGGTCGTCTTGCCGATCAGCTCGGCGCAGGACGGGTAGACGTAGAACGCGCCCTCCGGCACCGGGCATTTCAGGCCGTTGGTTTGATTGAGCATCGAGACCACGAGGTCGCGCCGCTCCTGGAACGCCGCCTTGAAGCGCGCGAGGTGCTCCTGCGTGCCGTCGAGCGCGGCCACCGCCGCCCATTGCGAGATCGAGGAGGCGCCCGAGGTCTGCTGGCCCTGGACGAAGTCCATCGCCTTGATGAGCTGCTCGGGGCCGGCGGCGTAGCCGATGCGCCAGCCGGTCATGGCATAGGCCTTCGAGACGCCGTTCATGGTCAGCGTGCGCTCGTACAGGCCGGGCTCGACCTGGGCCGGGGTGACGAACGCGAAGTCGCCGTAGGTCAGGTGCTCGTACATGTCGTCGGTGAGCACCCAGACCTGCGGATGGCGCATCAGCACGTCGGTGATCTTCTTCATCTCGTCACGGGTGTAGGCGGCACCCGACGGGTTCGACGGCGAGTTGAGGATGATCCACTTGGTCTTGCCCGTGATGACGCGCTCCAGCTCCTCCGGCTGGAGCTTGAAATCGTGCGCCATGTCGGTCTCGGCGAAGACCGGCGTGCCGCCGCACAGCACCACCATCTCCGGGTAGGACACCCAGTAGGGGCGGGGGATCACCACCTCGTCGCCGGGGTTCAGGGTGGCCAGCAGCGCGTTGTAGATGACGTGCTTGCCGCCGGTGCCGACGATGGTCTGCGAGACCTTGTAGTCGAGCCCGTTCTCGCGCTTGAACTTCTTGACGATCGCCTCGCGCAGCGGGTTGATGCCGGAGACGGGCGGGTACTTGGTCTCGCCGCGGCGGATCGCGTCGATCGCCGCCTCCTTGATGTGGTCGGGCGTGTCGAAATCCGGCTCGCCGACCGAGAGGCTGATGACATCGACGCCCGAGGCTTTCAGCTCGCGCGCCTTCTGGGTCATCGCGATGGTCGCGGACGGCTTCACCCGCGAGAGGGCGTCGGCGAGAAAGCCCATGGGAGATCTCCGAAAGGTCTTCGAGTGTGCGGCGGCCCGAAAGATGGTCCGGGTCTCGCGGCTCTCGTAATCACGCGCCGCGGCACGAGCAAGCGCGGCAGGCGGGAGGCTGCTTCCCAATCCCTCCGGTCGCAGGAGGCATCTCCGGTGCCGCGGCCCGTCAGAGACCACCTGCAATTTTTCTCAATCTGGAACGAAGTGTTTTTCAGGCGTATCCTGGGAAGGTTTTCGGGTATTGTCACAGACAAGACGTGCAGTTTCTTGCGGTGCGTCAGCACATCGATGCACTGCAACGATAATTGTATGCAGAATTCAGCCGCCCCTGTGAGGCCGGGACTTGTCCGGCCTCACAGGGGCGGCCGACAATATTCCAGGCGGAAGCGGCAAGAGGCGGGCGGTACCGTCCGGCCGAGCCAGGAAAGTGGAGGACGGCGGGCCCTATGAAGAAGAACAAGGTCATCACGGCCGAGGAAGCGATCGCGCTGATTCGCGAGAACGACGTCCTCACCACGACCGGCTTCGTCCAGAGCTGCATCCCGGAGGCGCTGCACGCGGCGTTGGAGAAGCGCTTCGTCGACACCGGTTCGCCGCGTGGCCTGACCCTGATCATGACTGCGGGCGCGGGCGACAGCAAAGGGCTGGGCACCGGTCGCCTGCATCACGACGGGCTTCTCTCCCGCGTCATCGCCGCCAATTTCGGGCGCATGCCGAAGGTCGCGCAGGCGGCGCAGGCCAACCTGATCCGCGGCTACAACTTGCCCCAGGGCGTGATCTCGCAGCTCTACCGCGCCTGCGCCGCCGGCCAGCCGGGTTTGTTCTCGAAGGTCGGCCTGAAGACCTATGTCGATCCGCGCCACGGCGGCGCCAAGGTCAACGAGCTGACCACCGAGGATATCGTCAAGCTCGTCGAGGTCGATGGCGAGGAGTGGCTGTTCTACACCGCCACCAAGATCGACGTGGCCTTCATCCGCGCCACCTCCGCCGACCCGTCGGGCAACCTCTCCTTCGAGAAGGAGGCGCTGACCCTCGATTGCCTCGCCCAGGCCATGGCCGCGCGCAACAACGGCGGCATCGTCATCGCCCAGGTCGAGCGCATCGTCGATGACGGCTACCTGCTGCCCAAGGACGTGCGGGTGCCCGGCATCCTCGTGGACTGCGTCGTCGTGGCCGAGCCCGAGATGCACCGGATGAATTACGGCGTGATGTACGACGCCGCCCTCGCGGGCGAGATCCGCGTGCCCGTCACCGGCATCAAGCGGATGCCGCTCAACGAGCGCAAGATCATCGCCCGCCGCGCCGCCTTCGAACTGCCGCCCAACGGCGTGGTCAATCTCGGCGTCGGCGCGCCCGAGGGCATCTCCTCCGTGGCGAACGAGGAGAAGATCACCCCCTACATCACCCTGACGACGGAAGCGGGCGCGGTCGGCGGCGTGCTGGCCTCGGGCTCGAGCTTCGGCGCCGCGACGAACGCCGACTGCATCATCGACCAGAACCAGATGTTCGACTTCTACGACGGCGGCGGCCTCGACATGACCTGCCTCGGCATGGCCGAGTGCGACGGCGCCGGCAACGTCAACACCTCGAAGTTCGGGGGCAAGCTCAACGGCTGCGGCGGCTTCATCAACATCTCGCAGAATGCCCGCTCGGTCGTCTTCGCCGGCACCTTTACCGCGGGCGGCCTGGAGATCGCGGTGCAGGACGGTCAGGTGACGATCGTCACCGAGGGCCGCGCCCGCAAATTCGTGACGCAAGTGCAGCAGAATACCTTCTCGGGCCCCTACGCGGTCGAGCGCTCGCAGCCGGTGATCTACGTCACCGAGCGCTGCGTCTTCCAGCTCACGAAAGAGGGGCTCGAACTGATCGAGGTGGCGCCGGGCATCGACATCGAGCGCGACATCCTCGCCCACATGGATTTCGCGCCGATCGTGCGGAACCCGGTGCCGATGGATCCGCGCATCTTCCGCGAGGATCCGATGGAGCTGATCTCGGATCTGCTCAACCTCGACCTCAAGTCGCGCGTCAGCCTGGATGCCGAGCGCAACATCCTCTTCATCAACCTGGAAGGCTGGTACTGCCGGGTGAAGAGCGACATGGACGAGCTGCGCATGACCATCGTCGACGCCTGCCGCAAGGCCGGGCAGCGGGTCAACGCCGTGATCAACCACGACGGCTTCCGGCTCAACGAGAACCTCTACGACGACTATGCCGGGATGATCCAATATCTCCAGGCGAACTACTACGCGACGACGACGCGTTACGCGACCAGCGCCTTCCTGCGCCTCAAGATGGAGGAGGCGCTGACCAAGCGCGGCGTCGCCCCCCACGTCTTCGAGCGCAAGGAGGAGGCCCAGGCCTTCCTCGGCACCACCGAGGACAAGAAGGCGCGCAAGATGATCTCGCCGGCGGTGGCCTCCGCCGCCTGAGCGCGGCCGGTTTCGGGGGCGCCGCCACGGTCGGTCGCACCCGGATTGTGCAAGGCCGCCCCCGGGGGCGGCCTTGCTCGTCGCGCGCTCCTCGTTCGACGCGCCCTTCGCCACCGAACCGGTGCTCGGCCCGGCGCCGGGCGCTCCTTAAACGGGAGGGAAAGGGAAGACCCCTCCCTCTCCGGGCGGTCCCTCCGGCCCTTGCGGCCCTGTTGGACCCTGCGGTCCCTGCGCCCCGGTTGCGCCCGTCGGCCCTTGCGGCCCGGTCGGCCCTGTTGGACCCTGCGCCCCGGTTGCGCCCGTCGGCCCTTGCGGTCCGGCCACTCCTTGCACTCCGGCCGGTCCCTGCGGCCCTGTCGCGCCGGGCGCACCCGCTGTCCCTGTCGCGCCGGTCGGCCCCTGTCCTCCGGCCACGCCCTGTGCCCCGGTCGGTCCTTGTGCCCCGGTTGCGCCAGGCGCCCCCTGTGCCCCGGTCGGCCCTTGCGCTCCAGTCGCACCGGGGGTCCCCTGTGCCCCGGTCGGCCCTTGCGCTCCAGTCGCACCGGGGGTCCCCTGTGCCCCCGTCGGCCCTTGCGCGCCGGTCGCGCCTTGTGGCCCGGCCGGACCCTGCGGGCCGACCGCCGGAACGACGCGGAACCCTTTCGGACGCGCTGCGAAGGGATCGACCAGGCGCACCTTGAGCGTATCCTCGCGCTGCCGCCGCAGCAGCGACTTGTCTTCCTGGCCGAAATAGACGCGAAGACCGCCGAGGCCGGCGCGGTAGTCGCGCTCTCCGACGCGGCCCTCGGCGAAGACCGATACGCCCACGGGGCTCAGCAGCGGGAGCAGATACTCGGCGCCGGCGGCAACGGAATTGATCCGGTTCTCGTAGCGATGGCCGAGACTGAAGCGAAGGTCGTCCGTCGCGTACCAGACCACGTCGACCTGATCGAAGAACCGCTCCGCCCGATCGCCAAGCTGCCAGCCGGCGATGCCCTCGACCGTGAAGCGGTCAAGGAACAGGGCGCCCTCGCCGGCGATGCGGCCGGTCGTCGTGCCGACGTCTTGAAGGCCGTAGCTTCGAAGGGCGGTCGCGTAATCGACGGAGCCGTAGAGGCCGATCAGACCCTTCGTCGGGTCGCGGAAGAAGGCATGTCCGGCCGCTCCCAGTCCGAGGTCGCCGCCATGGGCGATCGTCGCGAGGTCCGCCTGGAATCCGAAAGATTGCCCGATGGGAAACGCCAGCGACCCGGCAGCGTAGGCGCCGCTTCCCGCCCGGAAGCTACCGGCCCCGCCCTCGATCGCACCGACGACCCCCGAGACGGCGCGCAGGGGCGCGGCCCGCCCGATCGGGGCCGGAAGGTCTCCGGCGGTGGCGCGGGGCGGCGAGGGGCGCGGCGCTCCCTGGAGCACGCGCAGCCGCTGCCTCGCCTCGATGAGCGCGGCCTTGGTTTCCTGGTTCTCGCGCTTCAGCCGCTGCTGCTCGGCCTGGACCGAGCGAAGCATCTCGTAGAGTTCCTCGTTCGTCGGCGCGGCCTGAGCCGGCACCGTCAACGCGGCACCCAGAAATCCTGTCGCGAATCCTGTCGCGGTCGTGAGTGCGCGGCGCGCGCGCCGTCCTCGGGATGTCAGCCGGCCCATGTCACTCCACATTCCACTCTATGACTGCATTTGCTTCGGGCGTAGTGTGCAACGGCGCAGATATTAAAGGTCGAACATTCCAACTTAATTTGGTAATGAGTTGTGTCGATTGGATGCGAGCTTGCCCGTCCCTCGGCTATGCTCATAAGCCGGAGAAATGCGCTGTAGCGTGGCTGCAACAGCGATGTCGCGGTGCGCTTATTCCAACGAAGCGGATGTTTTTTGAGACGGAACGGCAACTGTATTTGGCGGAGCTTCGATGAGGCCCACACCGGATCTGAAAAAGCCGCCAGGCAAGCGCGGCGTTGCCCCACATAGATCGGGGCGCACGCTTTCCTCGGCGCCCGCGAGGAAGACGGCGCGCAAGGCGACCGCGTCGAGGTTGGCGTCCGCCGTTCACGCGGGCGGAAGAAGGGGGCAGTCGTCCCTGTCGGGCGAAGCACTATGCTTCACCGGTGCAGCGAAAGTGCATTCCGACCAAGGAGACCGGGGCGGCGTCTCAGGTGCTGCACCCGGCCTGGGACCTGTCCCGGCAGGCCGAGCGCCTGAATGCGGAGATGTCCCGCTTCCTCGCCACGGTGAGGGCGGCCTGAGGCGGCGATTGCGGCTGCGACCGCCGCGTCGGATCGGCGGGCCGGGGCAGGGACGACCGGCGGAGCATCAGGGCCGGAACGCGGGCACGGTTCCGGCCTCGCCTTGCGTCCTTCGCCCGCATCTGCTAACGCCCCGCCCATCCCACACGCGGAGCCGGCCCCATGCCTGAATGGGGCGTTTCCGGTGGCCGGCCGTTCGGCCAGCTACTCCTCCGCGGCGGTATCAACCGGAGAGACCAAAGATCATGGCCGTCGATTTCTCTATGCGCCAGCTCCTCGAGGCCGGCGCCCATTTCGGGCACCAGTCGCACCGCTGGAACCCGAAGATGCAGCCCTACATCTTCGGCACCCGTAACAACATCCACATCATCGACCTCGCCCAGACCGTGCCGGCCCTGCACGCCGCCCTTCAGGCGGTGAGCGACACGGTCGCCCGCGGCGGCCGCGTGCTGTTCGTCGGCACCAAGCGCCAGGCGGCGGATTCCATCGCCGAGGCGGCCAAGCGCTCGGCCCAGTACTACGTCAACTCCCGCTGGCTCGGCGGCATGCTGACCAACTGGAAGACCATCTCCGGCTCGATCCAGCGCCTGCGCAAGGTGGACGAGACGCTCGAAGGCGGGGCCGTCGGCCTCACCAAGAAGGAGCGCCTCATGCTGACCCGCGAGAAGGACAAGCTCGAGAAGGCGCTCGGCGGCATCAAGGACATGGGCGGCGTGCCCGACCTGCTGTTCGTGATCGACACCAACAAGGAGCAGCTCGCGATCAAGGAGGCCCAGCGCCTCGGCATCCCGGTCGCGGCCATCGTCGACACCAATTGCAACCCGGACGGCATCTCCTACATCGTCCCGGCCAACGACGACGCCGGCCGCGCCATCGCGCTGTACTGCGACCTCATCGCCCGCGCGGCGATCGAGGGCATCGGCCGCGGCCAGGGTGCGCTCGGCCTCGACATCGGCGCCTCCGAGGAGCCGACCGCCGAGGAGCTGCCGCCGGCCAACGACGACGTCGCTGCGGCCTCCGTGGCCTCCGACGCGATCGCCCCGGCCGACGTCGCCGCGCTCGCCGAGTCGACCGAGCACTTCGAGCAGCTCGCCGCCCCGCGCGGTGCGCCCGACGACCTGACCAAGCTCAACGGTGTCGGCCCGCAGCTCGTGCAGAAGCTCAACGATGCCGGCGTGTGGCACTACTGGCAGATCGCCGCCATGCAGCCCGAGGACGTGGCCAAGCTCGACGCCGACCTGAAGCTCAACGGCCGCTTCGCCCGCGACGGTTGGGTCGAGCAGTCCCGCGCCTTCGTCGAGGCTTCCGCGGCTTAAGTCCCGCGTTCGCCGCCGGGCTTTTCGCCCGGCGGCCCGATCGTCATCTTCCTGCAAAGCCCGGTGCTTTCAAAGAGCGCCGGGCTCATTCACTTGAAGACCCGCTCTTCAAGTCCCGCTCTTCAAGACCTCGAGAGGATCGCCATGGCCAACATCACCGCCGCACTCGTGAAAGAGCTTCGCGAAAAGACCGGCGCCGGCATGATGGATTGCAAGGGCGCGCTCAACGAGACCAACGGCGACCTCGAAGCGGCGGTCGATTGGCTGCGCAAGAAGGGTCTCGCCAAGGCCGCCAAGAAGGCCGGCCGCGTCGCCGCCGAGGGCCTCGTGGCCGTCGAGTCCGCCGGCCGCCACGCCGCATTGGTCGAGGTGAATTCCGAGACCGACTTCGTCGCCCGCAACGACGGCTTCCAGGCCTTCGCCCGCGAGGCCGCCAAGCTCGCGCTGAACACCGACGGCACCCTGGAAGGACTCCAGGCCGCGACCTTCCCCGGCTCGTCCGAGACGGTCCAGGAGAAGCTCTCGAACCTGATCGCCACCATCGGCGAGAACATGACCCTGCGCCGCGTCGCCAAGCTCGAAGTGAGCAAGGGCGTGATCGCCTCCTACGTCCACGGCCAGATCAACGAGGGCCTCGGCAAGATCGGCGTGCTCGTGGCGCTCGAATCCGAGGGTGATGTCGAGTTCCTCTCCACGCTCGGCCGCCAGATCGCCATGCACGTCGCCGCCACCAACCCGACGGCGCTCGACGCCTCGGGCGTCGATCCGGCGGTGGTCGAGCGCGAGAGCAACATCCTGCGCGAGAAGAACGCCGGCAAGCCGGACCACGTGATGGCCAAGATCGTCGAGAGCGGCCTGAAGAGCTACTACAAGGAGGTCACCCTCCTGGAGCAGCCCTTCGTTCATGACGGCTCCAAGACCGTCTCCCAGATCCTCAAGGAGGCCGCGGGCAAGGCCGGCGGCGAGGTCGCGATCAAGGGCTTCGTCCGCTACGCGCTGGGCGAGGGCATCGAGAAGGAAGAGGGGCCGGACTTCGCCGCCGAAGTCGCCAGCATGTCGCGCTAAAAGCCCGGCGAGGACGCATCGGGGGCCTGATTCGGCTCCGGTCGTCACCGATCCTCACAGGTCGTCATACGGGGGCGGCGGCAGCGATGCCGTCGCCCCTCGACGTTCGGCCCCCCGTCTTGTTAGAAGCCGCGGCGCCCGGAACCCGAGACGACGAGGATCTTCGATGTCGGAGACGACAAGCTACCGCCGCGTCCTCGTCAAACTCTCCGGGGAGGCCCTGGCCGCCCCCGACGGCTTCTGGCTGCATCCGCCGATGCTGGCGGCCCTGGCCGAGGACATCGCGGCCACGATCTCCGGCGGGATCCAGATCGCGGTGGTGGTCGGCGGCGGCAATCTGATCCGCGGCGCGCGCATCTCCCAGGCCGGCTGGATCGACCGGGCGACGGGCGATTCCCTCGGCATGATGGCGACGGTGATGAATTCGCTCGCTATCGAGACCGCGCTCAATGCCGCGGGCGTCCAGGCCCGCACCATGTCGGCGGTGTCGATGCCGACCATCTGCGAGACCTATGCCCGCCAGCCGGCGCTGCATCACCTCGACAAGGGGCAGGTCGTGGTGCTCGCGGGCGGCACGGGCAATCCGTACTTCACCACCGACACCGCTGCGGTCCTGCGCGCGGCGGAGCTGCGCTGCGATGCCGTGCTGAAGGCGACGCAGGTGGATGGTGTGTACTCGGCCGATCCGAAGCGCGATCCGGAGGCGATCCGCTACGACCGCATCACCCACGACGAGGCCATTGCCCGCGATCTCAAGGTGATGGACACCGCTGCCTTCGCCCTGGCGCGGGAGAGCCGCCTCACCATCGTGGTGGGCTCGGTGCACGCGCCGAGTTCGATCAACGCGATCCTGACGGGCGCCTCGGTCTCGACCCGCGTGGTGCCCTGACAATCACAGCCTCCGGCATGTCAGGGCGCGGTTTCCGCTGATATCGTCCGGACGCCTGACGCTTCTCAGGTCGATCTGCGGGGCCTTCCGGGTTCCGTCGCGATGTGCTGCCGGAAGCGAGCCTCATCAGCCATGCCCAAGACGCTTTTTCTTCCCGGAGCCTCGGGGCATGCTTCCTTCTGGAAGCCGGTCGCCCGCAAGGCCCGGCTGGAAGGCACGTTCCTCTCGTGGCCGGGGTTGGGCGCAGAACCACCACAGCCGGGTATTGCGGGAATAGACGATCTCGGCGCCCTCGTGGAGCGTGAGATGACGGAACCGGTCAGCATCGTTGCCCAGTCGATGGGCGGCCTGATCGCGATCAAGCTGGCCTTGTCGAAGCCCCACTTGGTCGAACGCCTCGTGTTGGCCGTGACGTCAGGAGGCGTGCCGGTCGCCGATTTGGGAGGGGCGGACTGGCGATCTGATTACTTTGCTGCTTTCCCCAACGCTGCGCGGTGGATCGGCGATACCGTCTGTGATCTGTCGAGCCGGATTCCGGAGATCGAAGCGCAGACATTGCTGCTATGGGGCGATTCGGACCCGATCAGTCCTGTCGCGGTCGGGGAGCGCCTGTTGGCCCTTCTCCCGAATGCACGTCTTTGCGTTCTTCCCGGCGCAGAGCACGACCTTGCTCAAACGCATACGGATGCCGTCGCAGCGGAAATCAGGTCTCATCTCATGAACGAGACGGGTTCCATCGTTTGAGGTGGACGTTCTGCGTTCCGGGCTGGGATTGCGCCTACCCTTGAGAACCGGGCTGCGTGGCGGTTGTCCCGACCGCCGGCCGAAACCGTCCGGGCCGCATCGGGACTCCGCCGCGGCCCGCTTCCGTTTTCCAGAACGAATCAGCCGACCTTCTGGGCCTTCGCGCGCTCGATGCCTTCGAGAATCAGGCGATGGGATTCCGCCTTGTCGCCCCAGCGCACGACCTTCACCCACTTGCCGGGCTCCAGATCCTTGTAGTGCTCGAAGAAGTGCTGGATCTGGCTGATCGTGATATCGGGCAGATCGGTGTAGTTCTCGACGCGGTTGTAGCGCTGGGTCAGCTTGCGCGAGGGCACGGCGATGATCTTCTCATCCTCGCCGCCGTCATCCTCCATCACCAGAACGCCGACCGGGCGCACGCTGATGACCGCGCCCGGGATGATCGCGCGGGTGTTGGCCACCAGCACGTCGCAGGGATCGCCGTCACCGGAGAGGGTGTGCGGGATGAAGCCGTAATTGCCGGGATAGAACATCGGCGTGTAGAGGAACCGGTCGACGACGAGCGTGCCGGCGTCCTTGTCCATCTCGTACTTGATCGGCTCGCCGCCGAGCGGCACTTCGACGATCACGTTGACGTCGTCCGGCGGATTCTTGCCGATCGAGATGGCGTTGATGTCCATGGGCCTGTGCTCTCTGAAATCCGGCCGTCGGACGCTTCGCCCTGTCCGGCGGGTGTATCGTGCGGGGCGGCTTACGACGCCGCACCCATCGATCGATGTCTTAGATTGTGCGAGCGGGAAATGAAATCGTCCCTCTGGCCAAGTTGCCTGTCCTCCGCCATCGCGCGGCGGAAAACGCTGGTTTGCACCGTCCGGCCCCTGATTCCGGCCTCGCGCGGCGGCCGGCTCCGGAGCCCGCACCACCGTCTGTGACGATACTTTGCCCCCCGGCGCGATCAGGTGAAGAGATAGCCGATCTTCGGCAGGCAGGAGCCGGAGACACGCTCGACCGATTCCGGGCCGGCCACGCCGCCCAGGCCCTCGTAGAAGCCGCAGGCGCGGGCGTTGTCGGCGAGCGCCCAGACCCCGATGCGGGTGAACCCGCGGTCGATCAGGTCGTTGCGCACCGCCCGGAACAGGCGTGTGCCGAGCCCGAGCCCCTGGAACTCCGGGGCGATGTACAGTTCGTCGATCTCTCCGTCCGCCCGCATGCCCCGGTCGCGCGCCCGGCCGTAGGCGGCGTAGCCCGCGATCCGCTCGCCGAAGGTGATGACGGCGAATCCGCGCCCGCCGCCGATCATCTCGCGCCAGGTCTCCGGTCCGCGCCGGACCAGGAAACGCTCCAGGGCGACCCCTGGAATCACGCCCTGATAGGCCTCGCGCCACGCATCGTCGAAGATCGCCGAGAGGTTGGCCGCGTCCGCGGCGCGGGCACGGCGGATGCTCACCGTGGTCGTCGTCATGGTGTGGTCCGATTGCGAGCCGATGCCGCATGATGACGGCAAAGCGAGCCGTTCGGCAACGGCCTGAAACGGTGTGCGTTGTCGCCCGAATCGCGGGCTGTTAGAGGGACGCTCCGACACGCCTCTCGCAGCCGTCCGTGTTCAACCGCTTCCTTCCTCCCGAGACCCGCTACGCGCGGCGCATGGCCCGCATCGCGAAGTTCGAACGGCCGATCGACGGCTCCGTCTCCCGGGCGAAGGCCTGGGCGAACATGCTGCTGGTCGATCATGGGATCTTCCGTCTCGCCTATCTCAATCGGCACCGGATCGGCACCGGGCTGGTCTGGCGCTCCGCCCAGCCGACGCCGCACCAGCTCGCGTGGTTCAAGCGCCAGGGCGTGCGCACGATCGTGTCGCTGCGCGGCGGGCGTGAGCACGGCTCCTGGCCCCTCCAGCGCGAGGCCTGCGAGCGGCAGGGGCTGAACCTCGTCGAGTTCGTGCTGCGCTCGCGCGAGGCGCCCTCCCGCGAGACGCTGCTGGCGGCGCGCGACTTCTTCGCCGGCCTCGAATACCCAGCGGTGATGCACTGCAAGTCGGGAGCGGACCGGGCGGGCCTTGCCGCGACCCTGTTCCTGATCCTGCACGAGGGCCGGCCGGTGCGGGAGGCCTTGCGCCAGCTCTCGCCGCGCTACGGCCATTTCCGCTTCGCCAAGACCGGCATTCTCGACGCGTTCTTCGCGACCTATCTCCGCGAGGGCGAGGCGCGCGGCCAGAGCTTTCTGGATTGGGTCGAGCACAGCTACGACCCGCAGGCGATCACCCAAAACTTCCGTGCCGGTTTCTGGTCCGACGTCGTCGTCGACCGCCTGTTGCGGCGCGAGTAGGCGCCGCCTTGGCCCTCAGGCTGTCCCGGCTGCTCGGGGCCGTATCGCCATACTGGACCGGCCGGCGCGGGTCGGACGAGGCCGGTCTGAACGGTCCCCGGATCGCGGTGATCGGCAATTGCCAGGCGAAGGGCGTGGCGGAGGCCGTGCGCATCCTCGCGCCGGGCGCGCGGGTGCGGCTGATCCCGATGAGCACGCTGGGCAAACGCGAGCGCAGCCTCGATGCCTTCGCCGCCACGCTCGGCGATTGCGACCACGTCTTCTCCCAACCCTTCCCGACGGGCTTCTTCCCGGAGGGCGGCTCGGAGGCGCTGCGCGAACGGCTGCCGCGGATGCGCCTCTTCCCCTCGATCGTCTTCACGGCGTTCCACCCGGACGCGGTCTATGTCGGCGACCTCGCCTCCGTGGCGCGGGTGACGTTGGTGCCGTCACCGCTCGGCAGCTACCACTCGGCGATCACCCTGTTCGGCTTTCTCCAGGGGCTCTCGCCGGAGCGGATCGTCGGCCTGTTCCGCGAGGACGTGTTTTCGCGCCTCGGCTATCTCGATGCCTGGGGGTTGGCCGCCACGGACCTCATCGCGTCGAGCCGGGCGATCGGCTTCGACCTCTCGGGCGATCTGCTGCGCTGGTCGCGGGGCGGCCTGTTCATGCACAACATCAACCATCCGCGCCTGAACGTGCTGGGCGACATTGCCGGGCGGCTGCTGCGCGAAGCCGGGCTCGCGCCGCGGCCGGTCGCGGTCGAGGCCTACGCGCCGGATGAGCTTTTGGACGACGCGATCTGGCCGGTCTATCCGCCGCTGGCGATGCTCTACGGCCTGCCGGGCTCCACGATCTTCAAGCGCCGCCAGCGCCGGGGCGCAGCGCCCGAGACGCTCGGTCTCGACGCCTTCGTCGCGGAAAGCCTCGCGATCTACCGTCGGCAGCCACGCGAGACCCTGACCTGCCACCGGATCGAGCACTGGGCGGCCTCACCCGAGATCCGCAGGCTGTTTGCGGCTTGAGCCCGTAACGGGTTCCCAAAGGGCAAACCCTTTGGCGGGTCTCAGGGCAGAGCACTGAATCTCACTCGGCCTCGTCCTTACCCCCGCGTTCGGCAAGGCGGGCCAGCGTCGTCATCTCGCGGAACCACGTCCGCACGGGCTTGGCCGGCGTGCCGCCCCAGCGCGAGCCCGGCGGCACGTCGCGGTTGACGTTGGAGGAGCCGGCGATCTGCGAGCCCATGCCGATGCGCAGGTGGCCGACGACGCCGACTTGGCCGCCGAGCACGACGTAATCCTCCAGCGTGGTCGAGCCGGAGATGCCGACACCGGAGACGATCACGCAGTGGCGGCCGATCACCACGTTGTGGGCGATCTGCACGAGGTTATCGATCTTGGTGCCCTCGCCGACCACCGTGTCGCGCGAGGCGCCCCGGTCGATCGTGGTGTTGGCGCCGATCTCGACATCGTCCTGGATGATGACGCGGCCGATCTGCGGCACCTTGATGTGGCCGCCCGCGCCCATGGCGAAGCCGAATCCGTCCTGGCCGATCCGGGCGCCGGGATGGACGATGACGCGGTTGCCGACGAGCGCGTGGGTCAGGGTCGCCCCCGCACCGATGGAGCAGTCACGGCCGATCCGCACGTTGGGGCCGATCACGGCGTTGGGGCCGAGCACCGTGCCCGCGCCGATCTCGGCGCCGGGGCCGACGACGGCACCGGGATCGATGCGCACGCCGTCTTCCAGCCGCGCCTGCGGGTGGACGTGGGCGCCAGGGGATACCCCGGCGGCGGCAAACAGCGAGCCCGGCCGCATCGCCTCCTCGTAGAGGCGTGCCAGCAGTCCGGCATAGGCGCGGTAGGGATCGCGGGTGACGAGGGCGATCGTGCCGGCCGGCACACGGGGAGCGAAGCGCGGCGAGACGAGGCAGGCCAGGGCCCGCGTCGTCGCCAGCGCGTCGCCGTAGCGGGCATTGTCCATATAGGCGAGTTCGGTGGGCCCTGCGCTTTCGAGGGGGGCAGCGCCGGTGACGGGTTGCGCCGGGTCGGCGCCGTCGGGGAGCGGGACGCCACAGGCCTCGGCGACGCTGCCGAGGGTCAAGCCGCCTTTCGGCGCGATGAAGACGGGATCTGACATGAGGTTCGACGCCGGCGGGGGAGGGGGCTGGGCGCCGCTATAGCGCTCTTCGTCGGAAGGGGCATCCGCCCGGAGTGGAACTGACGGGCCACCAAAAAGCAAAAGAGCCATGCCTGACCGGGATACGGTCAGGCATGGCTCTTTCAAGCCAATGCTTCGGAGATCAGAAGCGCGAGCCGCCGGAGAAGCGGAACGCCTGGAGCTGGTCCTTGCCGATCCGGCCCAGCGCCGTCTGGACACCCTCGTCCTTCGATAGGGCGTAGGCGTAGTCGAAGCGGATCGGGCCGAGCGGCGAGTTCCACAGGATCGAGGCACCGACCGAGGAGCGGATCGTCGCCTTGTCGCGGACGTTCACGCATTCGGGCTCGACCGTGATCGCACCGGCGCCGAGGTTCGTGTAATTACAGACGCCGCCCAGACCGCCGGGCGTTCCATTGATGAACGCATCGCCGTTCACGTTGAAGTTGCGGCGGCCGTCATAGCCGAACAGCGTACCGGCATCGGCGAAGACCGCGCCCTTTAGGCCGAGATCCCGCGGCAGACCCCAGATCGGAAACTGAACCTCGACCGTGGCGCCGAAGTAGGTCGTGCCGCCGATGGCGTTGGAGCGGGCGTCGGCGATACCGACGTCGCGCGGACCGAGGCCGTTCGGAGCGAAGCCGCGCACGAGCGACGGGCCTAGGAAGAACTGGTCGGTGATGCGCAGCGGCTGGTCGTCGAGGTTCGAGATGTGACCGCCCTGGAGGCGCACGAAGCCGACGACGTCCTCCCACAGTTCCTTGTAGTAGCGGGCGTCGCCCGTCACGCGGAAGAACTTGGAGTCGCCGCCGATGCCGGCGACGTCGGGCTTCAGCTCGCCATAGAAGCCGTTGGTCGGCCGCTGCAGGTTGTCGAGGGTCGAGTAGGCCAGGGTGACGCCCGCCAGCGAGGTCAGCACGTTGCCCTGCTGGCCCTTGAGGGCGATCGAGGCCTCGCCGTCGAAGGCGCAGTCTGGATAGGCCGGAAGGCCGGACACGTTTTGCCCGGTCGTGGGATCAATCGTTCCAGCAGGGTTCGGCCGGGTGTAGCCGGGGATCGCCACCGAGCAATCGTTGTAGGGCCGCTTGATGGTGTTCGGCACCCGCAGCTCGGTGTTGTAGATCGAGTAGCGGAAGGTGACGCCGAATTCCTCGGTGATCGGCAGGCCGAGGCGGAGCTGACCGCCATAGACGGTCGTCTCGTAGCGCGACCAGCGGGTCAGGTCGGAATACTTGTAGAAGGCGTCGAAGCCGGCGGCGAGGCGATAGCCGAGGAAGTACGGCTCGGTGAACGAGAAGTCGATGCCGCGGGCGAACTGGCCGCCCTGCACCGCGAGGCGCACGTACTGGCCGCGGCCGAGGAAGTTCGACTCGGAGACCGAGACTTCGCCGATGATGCCGTCCTGGGTGGAGTAGCCGCCCGCCACCGAGAACGAACCCGTGGGCTGATCCTCGACGTCGATGTTCACGACCACCCGGTCCGGGGCCGAGCCCGGCTCGTTGGAGAAGCGCACCTTCTTGAAGAAGCCCAGACCGTTCAGCCGGCGCTCGGCGCGATCGACCAGCACGCGGTTGTAGGCATCGCCCTCGGTCAGATCGAGTTCGCGGCGGATGACGTAGTCGCGGGTCCGGGTGTTGCCGCGGATGTTGATGCGCTCGACGTAGACGCGCGGTCCGTCCTCGACCACGAAGCCGAGGGCGACCTGATGCGTGGCGCGGTCGCGCTGGCCGGTGGGACGCACCTGGGCGAAGGGGTAGCCCTGGCGGTTGACCTCGTTGGTGACGCCGACGAGCGTCTTTTCCACATCCTCGGCGTTGTAGACGTCGCCGACCTGGGCGCGGATCTGCCCGTCGAGGGCTTCGCGGTCGATGCCGGCGATGCGCGGGTCCACGGCCACCGCGCCGACGGTGTATTGCTCGCCTTCGTCGACGGTGACGTTGATGACCCAGCCGGCCTCCTCGCCCGTCTCGACGTATTGCTGATCGGCGTTGACGATGCGGAAGTCGGCGTAGCCGTTCTTGAGGTAGTAGCGGCGGACGAGGTCGAGATCGGCGGAGATGCGATCGGGATCGAAGACGTCGGAGGTCTTGATGAACGAGAGGAAGTTCATCTCGGAGGAGGACATCAGACCCTTGAGGGTCGATTCCGAGTAGGCCTTGTTGCCGATGAAGTTGATGGCGCGAATGCCGGTCTTGTCGCCCTCGTCGATGGCGAAGATGACGTCGGAGCGGCCGCTCGGCAGGTCGACGAGGCGGTAGCTGACCTTGGCGGTGCCGCGGCCCGAGCGCTTGTAGACGTCGCGGATGCGCTCGACGTCGGCGGCGATCACCGCCGGGCTCAGGGCGCCGCGGTCCTTGGTCTCGACCACGCTCTCGAGCGTCCCCTTCTCGACCTTTTTGTTGCCCTCGAAGAAGACACGGCCGACGACGCTGTTCTCACGCACGCGCACCACGGTGGTGCCGCCGCGGCCGGAGACCTGCACGTCGGAGAAAAGGCCGGTGGCGAGAAGGTTGCGCCGCGCCTCCTCGGGAGACCCGGTGGCGGTGCCGGTGACGTAGGAGCGGATCGTGTCGGAATCGACCCGACGGTTGCCTTCGACGACGACCTGCTGCGCCTGCGCGGCCGCGCCGCCGAGGATCACGGTGGCGGCGGTGGCGACCAGAACGATGGCACGCTCCGCCGACTTTCGCCGGCGCTTTCCCGTCATCGACATCATGTAATCGCCCGTCTCTTTTTGTCTCAGCACGGGTTCGCACCCGCAGGCAGCCGCCCTTAAGGCTCACCGCCCTCTGGTCCCGGCCACGCTTGTATCGGGATTCCCCCACGAAGCAAACGCGGCGGCCGTCCGACATACCAGGATTTTGAGGGGTCGTGGCCTTCGCGCCACTTAACGACGAAGCACCTTTTCACGGGATCTCAGATTAGCGTGAATAGGGCGTAAATATGATCGACAACACGACTTTCCGGTTCGCGTTCTGATCGTAGTAAGGCGGCGTTCACCGCAAAAGCTAACGGCCCGGCGGGGTCGCCGGGCCGTCGATACGGGGCAGGGAAGGGGCGGGGAAGAGAGGTCGGGTCAGGTGCCGCGCTGGCTCAGCGAGGCACCGAGATTGAGGATGTCGTTCCAGGCGGCGAACAGCATCAGCATCAGCACGAAAGCCAGCCCGATGCGGAAGCCGATCTCCTGCGCCCGCTCGCTCAGGGGGCGTCCGCGCACCGCCTCGAAGGCGTAGAACAGCAGGTGGCCCCCATCGAGGAGCGGGATCGGGAACAGGTTGAGCAGCCCGATCGAGACCGACAGGAGTGCGACCAGCCCGATCAGCCCGCCGACGCCGCCGACGCGCGCCACCTCGCCCGAGACCCGGGCGATGCCGATCGGGCCGGAGAGCTGGTCGGCGGATTCGCGCCCGGTGACGAGCTTGCCGATGTAGTCGAAGGTGCGTTCCACCACGAAGGCGGTCTCGTGGACGCCGAGCTTCAGGGACTCGAAGGGGCCGTAATGCACCAGCTTGGCTGCGCCGGCGTTCGGCCCGTTGATGCCGAGCCGGCCGAAGCGGTGGCGGCCGAAGGGCGTGCGCTCCTCGATCATGTCCGGCACGGCGGTCAGGGTCTGGACCTGGCCGGAGCGATCCACGGTCACCGCCAGCGAGGAGCCGGCGGCGGCCGAGACGACGCGCTGCATATCGTTGAAGGTGTTGACGGTCTGGCCGTCGATCGTGCGGATCACGTCGCCGGGCTGGAAGCCCGCCCGCGCGGCGGCGCTGTTCGGCTGTACCGCCTCGACGCGCGCCGGCGTCTCGTAGCGGCCGCCGACATAGATCGCGCCCGCGAAGACGGCGATGGCCAGGATGAAGTTGGCGATGGGGCCGGCGGCGACGATGGCTGCGCGCTTGGCCACGGGTTGGGTCGGGAAGCTCACCGCCCGCTCGTGCGGGCTCATGCGGGCGACCGCCTCCGGGTCGGGCACGCTGGCACCGTTGGCATCGCCCACGAATTTCACGTAGCCGCCGAGCGGGATCGCCGAGAGTTTCCAGCGGGTGCCCCGCCGGTCGTTGAAGCCGATGATCTCCGGGCCGAAGCCGATGGAGAAGGCGGTGACGCCGACGCCGCACCAGCGCCCGACCAGGAAATGGCCCATTTCGTGCACGAACACGACGATCGTCAGCACGATCAGGAACGGGATCACCGCGCCGAAGAAGCCGGCGGCGTTGCCGCCCATGCCGCTCAAGAATTCCATGGCCGTTATCCTTCAGGCCGCGACCCACGTACGGGATCCGTGCGCGTCAAGCGCGAATCCCTGTCTCAACCGTCCGCCCTGACAGGGCGAGCCCATGGCCGGCAAGTCGCGGATCGTCGCACGCCTCACGTTCGAGCGCGAGATCTAATCGCGTACACACCCCTGGGGCCGGGTTTTCCGTCCCCGACAACACTTCGTAAAGGTTAATTCTCGGCTCGGCCCTCGGCGCGGATGGCCGGCACCGCCTCCAGGCTCCAGGCGCGCACCCGCGCGTCGATGGCCAGCGCCTCTTCCACGTCCTCCGGCGCACGGCGGAACTCGCCGGCGAAGTGCTCGACCGCCCGCTCGACCAGCTCGGCGATGCCGTAGAAGGGGATCGCGCCGCGGATGAAGGCGGCGACCGCGATCTCGTTGGCGGCGTTCATCACGGTGGGCGCCGCGCCGCCCTCGGCGAGCGCGGCGCGGGCGACGCGCAGGCAGGGGAAGCGGGCCTCGTCGGCCGGCTCGAAGGTGAGACTGCCGGTCACAGCCAGATCGAGCGGCCGCCCGCGGGCGATCTCCAGACGGTCGCCGAGGCCGAGGCAGTGGGCGATCGGCACCCGCATGTCGGGCATGGCGAGTCCCGCCGTCACCGCGCCGTCGCGCCACGCGATCAGCCCGTGCACGATCGATTGCGGGTGGACGATCACGTCGAGCCGTTCGGCCTCGATGGCGAAGAGGTGGTGGGCCTCGATCAGTTCCAGTCCCTTGTTCATCAGGGAGGCGGAATCGATGTTGATCTTCATGCCCATCGACCAGGTCGGGTGGGCGGCGGCCTCGGCCGGGGTCGCGGCGGCGATGCGCTCGCGGGTCCAGGTGCGGAACGGGCCACCCGAGGCGGTCAGCGTCATCCGGGCGATGTCGGACACGCGGCCGTCGCCCATCGCCTGGGCGAGCGCATTGTGCTCGGAATCCACCGGCAGGATGCGGGCGCCGTAGCGCTTGGCGTCGCGCATGAAGGCGTCGCCCGCGCAGACGAGGCTTTCCTTGTTGGCGAGCGCGATGGTGCGCCCGAGCCGGAGCGCGGCATGGGTGGGCTTGAGGCCCGCCGCGCCGCTGACCGCCGCGACGACGATGTCGGCCTCGCGGGCGACCGCCTCCAGCACCGCATTCTCGCCGGCCCCGTTCGGGATGCCGGAGCCCGCGAGCGCCTCGGCCAAAGCCGGGCCGGCGCTCTCGTCGGCGAGCGCGGCGAAATCCGGCCGCATCTCAAGGGCGAGCTTGGCCAGGGCCGCGGCATCCTTGCCGCCGACGAGCGCGCCGACGCGGAAGCGGCCCGGATGCTGGGTGAGGAGGTCCGTGGTCGAGCGGCCGATCGAGCCGGTGGCGCCGAGGACGGTGACGGTGAGGCTCACGGGATCGGTTCCGTTCAGACTTTCAGAAGCCGCAGGGCGACAAGGCACAGGCCGGCGAGCCCGGCGACGGCGAAGAAGCCGTCGAGCCGGTCCATGACGCCGCCATGGCCGGGGATCGAGCGGCCGGAATCCTTGACGCCGTAGCGCCGCTTGAGGGCGGACTCAACGAGATCGCCCCCTTGCGACAGGATCGAGGCGAGGCCGCTCAGCGCCGCGACCAGGGGGAGCGAGACGGCGGGCAGCGCGTCCCACCCCTGACCGCGGGCGACGAGCACGGTGACGGTTCCGCCGACGATCCCCGCGGCGAGGCCGCCGAGCGCGCCGGACCACGTCTTCTTCGGGCTCACCCGCGGCATCAGCTTCGGCCCGCCGATCAGGCGGCCGGTGAAGTAGGCGACGCTGTCGGTGGACCAGACCACCGCGAACATCCAGGCCGGTCCGACGATGCCGATCTCGGGGTCGATCCGCAGCAGCGTCGGCACCAGGACGACCACGGCGCCGCCGAGAAGGCCCCAGATCGGCTTGCGCCGGCCGGGGCCGTGCCCGAGGGCGAAGAGACCGAGGCTGCCGGCGAGCAGGAGGAGAACCGGAACCCAGACGGGCGCGCCGAGCAGCACCGCGGCGAGCACGCCGAACAGCGTCGCCCCGGTCAGGCCCAGCAGCGGCAGCAGCGGCTCGGAGCGCGTCATGGCGAGCCATTCGGCAGCGCCGACGACGCCCGCGATCAGCCAGATGCCGGCAAAAGCCCAGCCGCCGACGAGGAGCGTGCCGAGCACGACGGTGCCGAGCACCAGCGCCGAGGCGACGCGCAGGCCGAATTCGCGGTTGGCGAAGGGCGCACGCCGGGCCGGGGAAACCGCTTCGTCGCCCGTCATCGGCCGGCTCCGGCGCTGAGGCCGCCGAAGCGGCGGTCGCGGCGGTGGTACTCGGTGACGGCGGCGAGGAACGCGGTATGGTCGAAATCCGGCCAGAAGCCCGGCTCGATCACGTACTCGGCGTAAGCCGTCTGCCATGTCAGGAAGTTCGAGAGGCGCTGCTCGCCCGAGGTGCGGATCACGAGGTCCGGGTCGGGAATGCCGGCGGTGTCGAGCGCCTCGGTGATGGTCGGCAGCTCGATCTCGTCGGCCCGCAGTCGCCCCTCGGCGACGGCCGTCGCGATGCGCCGCACCGCGCGCAGGATTTCCTGGCGCCCGCCGTAATTGAAGGCAACGACCAGGGTCAGGCCTGTATTGGCGCGGGTGCGCGCCTCCGCCTCGTCGAGCAGGCTCGCGATGTCCGCCGAGAGGTCGGCACGGTCGCCGATCACCCGGATGCGGACGTTGTTGGCGTTGAGGTCGGCGAGATCACCGCGGACGAACAGTTTGAGCAGGCCCATCAGCTCGGAAATTTCCGAGGGAGGGCGGCGCCAGTTCTCGGAGGAAAAGCTGTAGATCGTGAGATAGTCGATGCCGAGGGTGATGGCGGAGCGCACCGTTCGGCGGACCGCCTCGACGCCGCGTCGATGACCTTCGAAACGGGGCAGGCCCCGGCTTGCGGCCCAGCGGCCGTTGCCGTCCATGATGATGGCGACGTGGCGCGGCACCGGCTGTCCCGCGCTTCCGGGGGCGGCATCCGCCACCTCCCCGATCTGCCGCGCGCCGTCCGAGCGAACCAACGCAGCCTCCTCCTCTCGCCGCCGCGGTTCGGCGCGGCCCCACCCGTCTCGGTTCAGTGCAGGCCGGGTGTCAGACCTGCATGATTTCCTTTTCCTTGCTCGCCAGCACGCCGTCGATCTCGCTGATCGCGTCGTCGGTGGCCTTCTGCACCTCGGCGGCCTGACGCTTCTCGTCGTCCTGGCTGATGGCGCCGTCCTTCTCGAGCTTCTTGAGGATGTCGAGCCCGTCCCGGCGCACGTGGCGCACGGCGACCCGGGCCTCCTCCGTGTACTTGTGGGCGACCTTGACCATCTCCTTGCGGCGCTGCTCGTTCATCTCGGGGATGCGCAGGCGGATGGTCTGGCCTTCCGTCATCGGGTTGAGGCCGAGGTCGGATTCACGGATCGCCTTCTCGACGTTGGTGACCATCGAACGGTCCCAGACCGAGATCGAGAGAAGCCGCGGCTCCGGCACGCTGACGGTCGCGACCTGGGCCATCGGCATCGAGGAGCCGTAGGCCTCGACCTGGATCGGATCGAGCAGGCTCGGTGTCGCGCGGCCCGTGCGCAGCGATCCCAGATCCTTGCTCAGAGAACTGACGGCACCCTGCATGCGGCGCTTGATGTCGCCCAGGTCGAATTCCGGTGTGGCCATAGGTTCAAAGTCCCGATGCGTTCGGGTGGCAGATCGGCGCGCGGACGCGCCCGGCGCGCGGTGCCGCTACATGAACGAAAAACCGGGTGGCCGCAAATGCGGTTGGGCACCGGCCGGCTTCAGGCGCCGCCGCCGCGCGACGGTGTATCCTTTAACGGTGAGGCCGAGCCTGACCTGCCTCGCCGAAGGGCAACGTGCCTATGCATGTTGCAAATCCGCTGGCGATCCGTTGGATTGTATGTGGTATACCAGAGCCTCGAGCCGACAGGTGGAGCATCTGCCTGCGGAACCGGCAGTGCCGATATCGGTCGAGAAGCGAGGGACGCGCGAGGATGCCCAACCCCGGTGGCCCCGAACAACGCGCTGCACGATCGCACGGATTCCGGATGTTCAGGCCGATCCTGGCCGGCGCGACCCTGCGTGAGCGCCTGATCGCGTGCCTGGGTGCTCTTGCGGGCATCACGCTCACCGGCTTGGTTTGCGGCTGGTTCTTCGGAGAAGGCCCCCACATCCCGTTGATCGTCGCGCCGATGGGGGCGTCGGCGGTGCTGATCTTCGCCGTGCCCGCCAGTCCGCTCGCCCAGCCCTGGTCGGTCATCGGCGGCAACACCATCTCCGCGTTCATGGGCGTGCTTGCCGCGCACCTCATTCCCGATCCGGTCATCGCGATCGGCGTCGGCGTTTCCCTTGCGATCGCGGCGATGTCGCTGACCCGGTGTCTTCACCCGCCGGGCGGGGCCGCCGCCTTGACCGCACTCATCGGTGGACCGGCCGTCACGTCGGCGGGCTTCCTGTTCCCGCTTTTCCCGGTCGGCCTGAACTCGGTCATTCTCGTTGCGCTCGGCATCGGCTTTCACAAGCTCTCGCGCCGCAACTACCCGCACGTCGCCGTTGCCACGCCGGTGAACACGCATGGCACGGGGGATTTGCCGGCCCCGCTCCGGGTCGGCTTCCGGCCTGAAGATGTCGATGCGGCCCTGGTCGCGCTGGACGAGACGCTGGACATCGACCGCGCCGATCTGGACCGCCTGCTCCGGCAGGTCGAACTCCACGCCCTCGTGCGTGCGCGGGGGGATCTGACCTGCGGTGAGGTGATGTCACGGGACGTCGTCACCATCGGGCTCGACGGCAGCGCCGAGCGGGCACGGGAGCTTCTGATCGCCCACAACATCAGGACCCTTCCCGTCATCGACCGCGCAGGCCGGCTCGCCGGTACGATCGGCCTGCGCGAGCTGACGCTGCACGGCGGGGTGGGGCTGGCGCAGGTGATGTCCGAGGCCAGGACCACCGGGCCGGACGACCCGGTGATCGCGCTGGTGAACGACCTGACGGACGGTCATGCCCATGCGGTCGTCGTCACTGCCGACGACCGGCGCGTGCTGGGAATCATCACCCAGACCGATCTGCTCGCGACCCTGATGCGCCTGCTCTCCGCCAAGGCGTTCGCGCTGCCCGATCCGGGCTCACCGTAGCGGCCGGCGCGGCCCGAGAGCACGCCTTTATCGACCCGTCGAAACGCTCACGCCCGGGACCGCTCGGCCGCCGGAGCACCATCGTCTGCGACACCCCGCCGGAAGTTGGCCCGGTTGTTGCCAGAACTCACTCTTTCCTGGCGCTGCCACGTCCGCAGGATTGAGCCGATGCAAGACGGTCCGCTTCTTCAGATGCTCTACGCGGCCCTGATGGCCTCGAGCATGATGCTGACGTGGCAATTCTCCCGCCTGCATAAGCCGTGACCGGCGCCCGCCTCACAGGGCTTCACCCCGCAGCAGGCGCGGAGTCCCGCCCCGCAGCGCCGATGCCTGGCCGATGAAGAAGCGCTTCAGGCCCGGCATCCGATCGACGAGACCGAGGCCGAAGTCGCGGGTGAGCCGCAGCGCCATGCTGTCGTTCGAGAACAGGCGGTTGAGCCCATCGGTCGCCGCCGCCATCGCCACGGTATCGAAGCGGCGCGCCTGCTCGTAATCGCGCAAGACCGCATCCGCGCCGGGATCGAGCCCGAGCCGCAGGGCACCGGTCACCGCCTCGGCCAGGGCCGCCGCCCCGGCGAGGGCGAGATTGAGCCCCTGGCCCGCCAGCGGATGGATGACGTGGGCGGCGTCCCCCAGCAGCGCGAGGCGGGGCGCCCGGAAGCTGCGGGCGAGGCCGAGATGCAGCGGATGGGCACTCGGCCCATGCTCCAGGGCGATGCGCCCGAGTTCGGCCCCGAACCGGCGCTCGATCTCGGCCAGCGTCTCGGCGGCATCCCCGCCGAGCAGGGCCGGCACATCGGCGCTGCGTTCGGTCCAGACGATGGAGGAGCGGTGGCCGAGTGCGCCTCCCGCCTTGAGCGGCAGGATCGCGAACGGGCCGCTCGGCAGGAAATGCTCGAAGGCGCGGCCCTCATGGTCGCGGGCATGCTGAATCGTCGCGACGATCCCCGATTGCGGGTAGGACCAGCCGACCCAGCCGATGCCGGCGGCCTCGCGCAGGGCCGAGCGCGCCCCGTCGGCGGCTACCACGAGCGCGACCTCCTCGACGCTGCCGTCGCTCAGGGTCACCCGGGTCGCGCGCGCGCCCGGCACGGCGGCGGCGACGCCCGCGGCGGCGAGGCGGACGCCCGTTTCCCGCGCGGCGTCGAGCAGCACGGCGACCATCGGCTCGGCCTCGACCATGTGGGCGAAGGGCTCGCCCGTGTCGCGCGCCTCCGTTCCGTCCCCGAAGGTGAGGAAGACCGGCCGCACCGGATCGCCGACCCGGCTGTCGCTGATGACCAGCCGGCGCATCGGCTCCGCCGCCGGTTCGATCCGCGACCAGAGCCCGAGCCGCTCGAACATCCGCCGCGGTCCGGCCGCCACGGCGTAGGCGCGCCCGCGATGGCGCGCCGCGCCGGCCTCCAGGCCCGGATCGCAGACCGTCAGGTCGAGCGCCGGCCCGTGCGCCTGCTTCAGGGCGACCGCCAGGGTCAGCCCCGGAATGCCGGCCCCGGCAACGAGCAGGCCGCGGCTGCCGGCGCGGCGATCCCGAGGGGGACGATTCGTTGCGCTCATCTCGTGACCCTCATGGGCGTCCCTCTTCCGCCCCGTCCGGAGCGGGAGAGGCGGTCGAACCGGTGATATCGCGCCCGGCGCCCGTCCGCATCCCGCGCGAGCGACCGGAGGCTGCGGGACAACGCCGCCGGACTGTCACGCCGCCTGCGGCAGGCGGCGACAGCCGTGACCGATCGCCGGGCCAACCGCAACGTCCCCCGATCTCCGCTCCTGCGCCTCGAGAGGGACGGCGTCTTGAGAGGGACGGCGTCTTGAGACGGAAGACGTCTTGAGAAGGAGGACTCGGCCGATCCATCGAAACCTCAGCGTCGATGGGGCCGGGTGGGAGGCGAGGTGCCGCCTGTGCCGGCGGGAGGGTTCAGCCCGCTTTGACTGGGCGGTTTTCCCGGATGGTCGGGTTTGTCCGGATCAATCGTGTCGATGGTTTCGCCGCTTGCATCCGTTTGTCGGACGAAACCCCGTGATCGTCGGGCTGTCCCTTCCCGTTCTATCGGAGATTGTCAGGCGGGGGCGCCTGCCTCATCGTAGTCACGATGCGCCCACCTGTTCCGCTCTCCGCCGTCCGGACGTTCGAGGCCGCCGCGCGCCGCCGTTCGTTCAAGGACGCGGCGAGCGAGCTCAATCTCAGCGCGAGTGCCGTCAGCCACGCGGTGCGCAAGCTGGAGCAGGCCCTCGGCGTGGCGTTATTCGAGCGTGACAGCCACGGCATCGCCCTGACGGCAGCCGGCGAGGCCCTTCTGGAACATGTCAGCCGCGCCTTCGAAGAGATGAACCGGGGCTTCGACCTCGTCGCGACGCGGGCCCCGCAATTGCTGCGTCTGCACTGCGCCCCGAGCTTCGCCGCGCAGTGGCTGACACCGCGCTTGGCCCGCTTCATGGCCAGCCATCCCGACTTCGAGGTGCGGCTCGCCGCCGGCATGGATTACGCCCGCTTCATCACCGACGAGTTCGATGCCGACATCGTCTACGGTCCGCCGCGCGGCGAGGGGCTCATCGTCATGCCGCTCGGCCAGGAAACGGTGACACCGCTCTGCACCCCCGAGCGCGCCCGCAGGATACGCGAGGCCGCCGACCTTCCCGGCCAGCCGCTGATCCAGAGCGACAACAAGCTCGTGCGCTGGCCGCTCTGGTTCGAGCGCAACGGATTGCGCGCCCCACCCTCCGCCGGCCTTCGCTTCGACCGCAGCTTCCTCGCCATCACGGCGGCGGCCGACGATCTCGGCATCGCCCTGGAATCCACGCTTCTGGCCGAACGGGAATTGGCGAGCGGGCGCCTCGTCGCGCCGCTCGCCGAGCGGGCCTCCAACGTCGACTATACCGGTCATTACCTCGTCTTCCCGGCCCTGATGCGGCGCCGAACGCCGCTCTGCGTGTTTGCGCGGTGGCTCGCCGCGGAACTGCGTGTGGCGTTGCCCCCGGAACTGCCCCCGGAGACGCCGCAATCCGTGCGGGCGCAGCAGCCGGCCCCGGCAAGGTGAACGAAATTCACCTGGGGCTGAAAACTTCGCGTTTGCTGCATTATGGGCCCATGCATCATCTTTCTCATCAATGAGATGAGAGGAAACGAATTGCAGCCGGCCCCGGCAGCGCCGCTGTAGTGCGGACAAGCCCGGGCATCTTGTCGAGGCTCAGCGGCGGGCCCGGCAAATCGGCGGATCTCCCATCTCCCAACAGGCCGAGCGCTGGAGCGGAAGCATCGCCGCCGCGCAGGGAGAGAGACATGCTTCTGAAGGACAAAGTCTGTGTGATCACCGGCGCGGCCTCCGCGCGCGGCATCGGCAAGGCCACGGCACGCCTGTTCGCGGCCCAGGGCGGGCGGGTGGTCATCCTCGATCTCGACGCCGGCCAGGCCGAGGCGGCAGGGCGCGAGATCGGTCCGGGGCATTTCGGGCTCGCCTGCGACGTCGCCGACCGGGCGGCCTGCCAGGCCGCCGCCGACGAGGTGATCGCCCAGGCCGGGCGGATCGATGTCCTCGTGAACAATGCCGGCATCTCGCAGCCCCTGAAGCTGATGGAGATCGAGGCGGCGCACTACGAGGCCGTCACCGACGTCAACCTGCGTGGCACCCTCTACATGAGCCAGGCGGTGATCCCCGCCATGCGCCGCCAGCGCACCGGCGCGATCGTCTGCATGTCCTCGGTCTCGGCCCAGCGCGGCGGCGGCATCTTCGGCGGTCCGCACTATAGTGCAGCCAAGGCGGGCGTGCTCGGCCTCGCCAAGGCGATGGCGCGCGAACTCGGCTCCGACGGCATCCGGGTGAATTCGGTGACGCCCGGCCTGATTCAGACCGACATCACCGCCGGCAAGCTCACCGACGCGATGCGCGCCGAGATCGTCAGCGGCATCCCCCTCGGCCGCCTCGGCGTCGCCGACGACGTGGCCAATGTCTGCCTGTTCCTCGCCAGCGACCTGTCCGCCTACCTCACCGGCGCGGTGATCGACGTCAACGGCGGCATGCTGATCCATTGATCGGAAGGAACACAGCCATGGAGCACCCCCCCGAGATCCACCCCCGCGAAGGCTCGAACGTCTCGCTCGACGACCGTGCCTACCGCATCCGCCGCCATGCCCTGCTGATGGGCGAGGTCCAGGGCCAGGGCTACATCGCCCAGGCGCTCGGCATCAGCGACGTGCTGGCGGTCAGCTACTTCCACGCCATGACCTACCGGCCGGACGATCCGGAATGGGAGGGCCGGGACCGCTTCCTGCTCTCGATCGGCCACTACGCCATCGCCCTCTACGCCGCCCTCATCGAGGCCGGCCTCATCCCGGAGGACGAGCTGACGACCTACGGCAGCGACGACAGCCGCCTGCCGATGTCCGGCATGGCCGCCTACACGCCCGGCATGGAGATCACCGGCGGCTCCCTCGGCCACGGGCTCGGCATCGCCGTCGGGATGGCGCTCGGCCTCAAGCGGAAATCCTCGAAGAGCTTCGTCTACAACCTGTTCTCCGACGGCGAACTCGACGAGGGCTCGACCTGGGAGGCGGCGATGTCGGCGGCGAGCTTCGGGCTCGACAACCTGATCGGCCTCGTCGACGTCAACGGCATGCAGGCCGACGGTCCGTCCCGCGGCGTCCTGAACTTCGAGCCGCTCGCGCCGAAATTCGAGGCCTTCGGCTGGTTCGTCCAGCGGGTGGACGGCAACGACATCGACGCCCTCGTGAGGGCCTTCGACGCCGCCCGTTCCCATCCGGAGCGGTGCCCGCGCATCATCATCTGCGACACCAAGATGGCTAAGGGCGTGCCCTTCCTCGAGGCGCGCGAGCGCAATCACTTCCTACGGGTCGAGGCGGACGAGTGGCGTCAGGCCCTGGCGGTTCTGGACGAAGGGAGGCTCCCATGAGGCGTTCGAAGTACGAGAAGCCGGCGCCGCGCGCGGCCGGCGGCGCCAAGACCTCGGCGATGATCGCCTCGCTGGCCGCGCCCGGCCAGCGGACCAAGCCGGCGCCGTTCGGGAACGCGCTCGTCGAACTCGCCAAGACACGCCCCGATCTCGTCGGCCTGTCGGCGGATCTCGCCAAGTACACCGACCTGCACATCTTCGCCCAGGCCTATCCCGAGCGGTTCTACCAGATGGGGATGGCCGAGCAGCTCCTGATGAGCGCGGCGGCGGGGCTCGCCCGCGAGGGCTTCACACCCATCGCCACCACCTACGCCGTGTTCGCGGCGCGGCGGGCCTACGACTTCATCTGCCTCGCGATCGCCGAGGAGAACCTCAACGTCAAGATCGCCTGCGCCCTGCCGGGCCTGACCACGGGCTACGGCCCGAGCCACCAGGCCACGGAGGATCTGGCGATCTTCCGCGGCATGCCGAACCTGACCATCCTCGACCCCTGCGATGCGCACGAGCTGGAGCAGGTGGTGCCGGCGATGGTGGAGCATCGGGGCCCGGTCTACCTGCGGCTCATGCGCGGCAACGTTCCCCTCGTCCTCGACGAGTACGGGTACCGGTTCGAGTGGGGCAAGGCCAAGACCATCCGCGACGGGCGCGACGTGCTCATCGTCTCGTCCGGGCTGATGACCATGCGGGCGCTCGAAGTCGCGCAGGCCCTGGGCGACGACCGCGTGGACGTCGCGGTCCTGCACGTCCCGACCATCAAGCCGCTCGACGAGGAGACGATCCTGCGCGAGGTCGGCCGCGGCGGGCGGCTCGTGGTGGTGGCCGAGAACCACTCGGTGATCGGCGGCCTCGGCGAGGCGGTGGCGGCCCTCCTCCTGCGCACCGGCACGGTGCCGCCGGGCTACCGCCAGATCGGCCTGCCGGACGAGTTCCTCGACGCGGGCGCGCTGCCGACGCTGCACGACCGCTACGGCATTTCCAGCCAGGCGATGGCCCGCAGCATCCGCAGCTGGCTCTGAGGCGATTGCGGGCGGCGCCGGACGGCCGGCGCCGCCTCCCGAGAGGCCTGCCCACCGCGCCCGAGCGGTGTGGAGCATCCGGCGAGACCGGATGACGATCCCAAAGACCGTCAACGGCGGGGATCGGGCGGCGGGCCGCGACCATCCAGGGAGTGAAACATGCCAGAGGCTTCTCTCAGCCGTCGGCGCCTCGTCGCGGGCGCGGCCGCCCTTCCCCTGTTCGGCATCCTGACGCGCCGCGCCGCGGCGGCCGAGTTCGTCTACAAGCTGGCGACCGGGCAGGATCCGAACCATCCCGTCAACATCCGCGCGCAGCAGGCGATCGACCGGATCCGCGAGGCGAGCGGCGGACGCCTGGAGATCCGGCTCTTCCCGGCCAACCAGCTCGGGGCCGACACCGACCTGCTCGCCCAGGTGCGCAGCGGCGCCGTCGAGTTCCTGAACCTGTCCGCCTCGGTCCTGGCGACCTTCCTGCCGGTGGCGAGCCTGACCAATCTCGGCTTCGTCTTCAAGGATTACGACAGCGTCTGGGCCGCCATCGACGGTCCGCTCGGCGCCTATGTCCGCGAGCAGATCGGGCGCACGCCGATCCTCACCGTGTCGAAGGCCTGGGACAACGGCTTCCGTCACGTCACCTCCTCGACGCAGGAGATCCGCACGCCGGACGACATCCGGGGCTTCAAGATCCGCGTGCCGCAGGCGCCGATGCAGACGTCGCTCTTCCGGGCCCTGGAGGCGGGCGCGACGCCGATCAACTTCAACGAGCTGTACTCGGCCCTGCAGACCAAGGTGGTCGAGGGCCAGGAGAACCCGCTCCCGATCACCGCGACGACGCGGATCTACGAGGTCCAGAAGAGCTGCAGCCTGACCGGGCACATCTGGGACGCCTACTGGATCCTCGGCAATCGCCGCGCCTGGGCCCGCCTGCCCGAGGATCTGCGGATGATCGTCGGACGCGAGCTCGACCGCGCCGCCGACGACGAGCGCGCCGACAACGTGGCGCTCAACGCGAACCTGCGCACCACGCTCGCGGCCAAGGGCCTGACCTTCGTCGACGTCGATCGGGACGCGTTCCGCGACGCCCTCGTCCGGACCAGCTTCTACCGTGACTGGAAAGCCAAGCTCGGGCCGACGGCCTGGGACCATCTCGAGAGCGTCACCGGAAAGCTCGTGTGAGGAAGGCCGCCATGCAACTCGACGTGCAATTCGACGCGCCCGCGCCGGCCGCCCCCGTGCCCGCCGCCGGCCAAAGCTCCCATTTCCAGACCTTCGATCGCGTCTTCGGGCGGATGGTCGAGATCCCCGCGGCGATCCTCGTCGTCCTGGAGATCGTCGTGCTCCTGAGCGGCGTCGTCAGCCGCTACGCCCTGCACCGGCCCCTGGTCTGGTCCGACGAACTCGCCTCGATCCTGTTCCTGTGGCTCGCCATGCTGGGGACGGTCATCGCCTTCCGGCGCGGCGAACACATGCGCATGACCGCCTTCGTCGGCATGGCCACGCCGCGGGCGCGGGCCTTCATGGACACCTTGGCGATCGTGGCCGGCCTCGTCTTCGTCGGAGTTCTGCTGGAGCCGGCCTTCGAGTTCGCGATCGAGGAATCCTGGGTCTACACGCCGGCCCTCGACCTTCCCAATACCTGGCGCGCCGCCGCCCTGCCGGTCGGGTTCGCGCTGATGCTCGTCACCGCCGTGCTGCGCCTCGTGCAGGAGAGCGACTGGCGCCTCACGGGCGCGGCTTTGGCTCTCGGGGCCGGCCTCGCCGCCGTGCTCGCCGGCCTATCGCCGCTCCTGAGCGGCATCGGCAACCTCAACCTGCTGGTGTTCTTCCTGCTCGGCGTCGGAGCCCTGGTGTTCGCCGGCGTGCCGATCGCCTTCGCCTTCGGGCTCTCGACCTACGCCTACCTCATGACCACCACCTACGCGCCCGCCATGGTCGTCGTCGGGCGCATGGACGAGGGCATGAGCCATCTCATCCTGCTCGCGGTGCCGCTGTTCATCTTCCTCGGCCTCCTGATCGAGATGACCGGCATGGCCCGCGCCATGGTCGGTTTCCTGGCGAGCCTGCTGGGCCATGTGCGCGGCGGCCTGCACTACGTGCTGGTGGGGGCGATGTACCTCGTCTCCGGCATCTCCGGCTCGAAGGCCGCCGACATGGCCGCCGTCGCCCCGGTGCTGTTTCCCGAGATGAAGGCGCGCGGCGCCAAGGAGGGCGATCTCGTCGCGCTGCTCTCCGCGACCGGCGCCCAGACCGAAACGATCCCGCCCTCGATCGTGCTCATCACCATCGGCTCGGTGAGCGGCGTCTCGATTACCGCGCTGTTCACCGGCGGCCTCTTGCCGGCCGTCGTCCTCGGCGCGACGCTGTGCGCGCTGGTCTGGTGGCGCTACCGCGGCGAGGACATGGGTCACGTCGTCCGCCCCGGTCGGAAGGCGATCCTGAAGGCGCTCGTCGTGGCGCTGCCGGCGCTCGCGCTGCCCTTCGTCATCCGGGCCGCCGTGATCGAGGGCGTGGCCACCGCCACCGAGGTCTCGACGATCGGCATCGTCTACGCCGTGCTGGCGGGGCTCCTCGTCTACCGGCAGTTCGACTGGCGCCGCCTCATGCCCATGCTGGTGACGACGGCGACGCTGTCGGGTGCGATCCTGCTGATCATCGGCGCGGCCACCGCCATGGCCTGGGCGCTGACGCAGTCCGGCTTCTCGCAGGCGCTCGCCGTCGCGATGAAGGAACTGCCCGGCGGCGCGCTCGGCTTCCTCGTGGTCTCCGCCCTCGCCTTCATCGTGCTGGGTTCGGTGCTGGAGGGAATCCCGGCGATCGTCCTGTTCGGGCCGCTGATGTTTCCCATCGCCCGTGCCGTGGGCGTGCACGAGGTGCACTACGCCATGGTCGTGGTTCTCGCGATGGGGATCGGCCTGTTCGCTCCGCCCTTCGGCGTCGGCTACTACGCCGCCTGCGCCATCAGCCGCATCCATCCGGATGCCGGCATGCGGCCGATCATCGGCTACGTCGCGGCGCTGCTGGTCGGGCTGGTCGTGATCATCCTGGTGCCCTGGTTCTCGATCGGCTTCCTCTAAAGGCCGGAACCGCTTCGGGCTGCGGCGCTGGTTCCCGTCCCCGGCCCCCCCCGAAGCGCAGGATCAGGCTCTCAGAGCACGCCGCCATGCCCGGAGCGGGCGAGCCGATCGACCTGCTGCGCGTAGCGGGCCTCGGCCATCCGCCGGAGCGCCGTTGCCAGCGTCCGCGCGGCCCTCGCGCGAACATCCGAGACTCCCCTGACCCGCGGTGCACGATGCCAGCGTCTGATTTCCGTCACGATCGCCACGACACCACCTCACGGCCCGCTCATGTTGCAACGCAATATCGCATGGCCGCGTCGGCCCGGTGATTGAAACTTGTTCTGAGCTGTCATGCACCCGGCTCATGGACGCGCGCTGCTCCCGCAGCGGCCGTTTGCAGGGTGCGCGGAACGTCACGGCATGATTTGTTTTTGTGCTTTGCAAGTAAAAAAATGTAGCTGGCGATGATTGCGGCTATACCGATATTTTTATAATAATTATTTGGCGCAGGGATATATATATTCCGGTGATCGGTGCTGTTGGTCCCGAGTAAAAATCTAGATCAATCTGTATCGGCGTCGATGAGGCACTGAGCCCAAGTCGAAGGCCAGCCAAGACTTCCGAACAAATGGCCGCATGGATGCCAGGGAGTGTCCTTGCATCATTGTAGGAATATTATACTAAATCGGGGAGTTTTAAGGGTGGCTACTGCATCGAGAACAGCGGCCGGTCGGCTGAGCCTGTCCTTCGTCGCGGCCGGTATGGTGCTGGCGACGCCGGCAGGCGCAGGGTCGGTCGCGCAGCCCGGCGGATCGATCGGCATTCCCGCGGGTGCACAGATTCCCGTCGGTCTGTACTTCGTCGCCGTGCCGAATTACGGCGTCCGCTACACGTTCCCCGCCTCGTCGGATCTCAACGTCAACACGGCGACCTTCGCTTTGTCGACCCCGTGGTCCGTGCTCGGCGCGCGGCTGCAATTCATCGTCTTCAACCGCTCCGCCGTCTCGGCGAGTGCGCGGGGGGCTCCGTCGTCCACCGGCCTGGGCCAGAGCCTGTATGCGACGCAGCTCGCCTGGAACCTCGGCAACGACGTCGGCTTCAGCTATCTCCTGGGCGGCTATGTTCCGGATGCCACCCGCTTCGGCTCTCAGGAGGGCTCACTCACGCACCGTTTCGCCGTGAGCTATACCGGGAACGGATACAATCTGACCGCGAACCTGCTCTACGGTCACTTCCTCACAGATCGCGCTTTGAACGGCTCACGGGCCTTTCCCGACTATCTCAACATCGATCTCACCGCGACGAAGCGATTCGGTAAGTTCGAATTCGGTCCCGTGGCCTATGCTTCGACCGATCTGCCGGTCGGCAACGTGCCGGGCTACCGGCGCCAGAGCCAGTTCGCGGTCGGCGGGCTGGTCGGCTACAATTTCGGTCCGGTCAACGTTCAGGCCTACATCACCCGCGACGTCGCGGAGCGTCATTACGGCGGCCAGGAGACGCGGGGCTGGGCGCGGCTGATCGTGCCGATCTGGCAGGACAAGGGTGAGGTCGCGCCCAACCGCACGCTCGTGACACGCCAGCAGGGGCAATAGCGTTAGCGTCGCGGTGTTCCTCGTGCCATCGGTAGGCCGCACGCGACCGCAGCACCGCCGCTCAAGGTCCGAACGGGCTTGGCGGATAGGGCCTTCGGACCGCGCCGGGGCGCGTCCGACTGGGATGGGACGGTGGCGGGACGGGGCGGCCTCAGCCGAGGCTGCCGCCGCCTTCACGTCCGCATTCGCGATGCCGGACTGGTTCGAACTGGCGCTGCGCAGGGTCGGGGCGAAGGTCTCGTCCGCCTCCGGCACGGCATCCGCCTGGACGCGGGCGCTGACCTCTGCGGAGGCGGCGCCGGCGGCGATCGTGTCCGTCAGGGGCAGGGCCGGGGTACCGGCGAAGTCGGCCCCGTCGGCCCCGTCGGCCGCGTTCGCGCCGCGGCCTGTGATCTCGGCGGTGACGGTGACGGCGCCCAGCGTGCCGTTGCTGCGCTCGACCGTGAAAGGTGAACGCGGTCTCGCCCGTGTCGCCCGCCGCCCGGCTCACGGCGAGCGAGTTCGCGGTAAAAGCCGACCTCCTGGGTGAAGCCCTGGGGCAGAGCCGCGTAGACGACCGCACCGCCGTTGGCGACTTCGTTGGCGCTGACGGGAAGGGGCGTGCCCGTCGGGTTGCGGTCGGCGGCGATGACGGTCAGCACCTCCGGGCCGAGATCGGTGGTCGCGCCGGGTTGGGGCGGGACGTAGGAGACGCCGGCCGCGTTGGCCGGGTCGGTCACGTCGTAGACGATGACGCCGCCGACCGGGTTGCTGGGCGCGCGCGCCTGCTCGCCCTCGTTGGCGACAAGGATCCGGCGGCCCGCGCGCTGCGAAGCAAAGGGGTTCGCCCAGGCCCGAATCCGCACGCCGATCCCGACCGCCCCGGGAGGGACGATCACGGTCCGGAGGCACTGTTTCGGCTCGTTTCGGCCCCAGCTCCTCGCGAGCGCCGTATCCGACCCCATTGCATCAGGCCGCCGTCTCTCGCTCTCTGTTTTGACGCGCATTCTTTCGACGAACCGGTGGCCACTTCGTCGGAATGCGCTCCAGCGCCGCTCCACAACACCCTGTGTTTCGGGACGATCGGCGGCTTCCGACGGCTCCGCGGCACGCCGACGCCGGACAGGCCTTCACAACCCTCGCCGCCCGCCGCATCACTCTCCACCCCGTGCGGACGGCGCCTTCCTCCGTCCGCGGAGCCGCCGCGCGGGTCAGGCCGACCGGGCCGTCCGCCCCTTCTCGTTCGAAAGCCGCAGCGAAGCCGCCATGCCCGACCCCGTCGACGCGCTCCTCGCGATCCTCGATCTGGAGCGCCTGGAGACCGATCTGTTCCGCGGGATCAGCCCGCGGATCGGCTGGCCGCGGGTGTTCGGGGGGCAGGTCGTGGCGCAGGCGCTCGTCGCGGCCTCCCGCACGGTCGAGGCGGCGCGCCCGCCCCATTCCCTGCACGCCTACTTCCTCCTCGGCGGCGATCCGGCGGTGCCGATCGTCTACGAGGTCGAGCGCATCCGCGACGGCGGCAGCTTCACCACCCGCCGGGTCAAGGCGATCCAGAAGGGCCGGGCGATCTTTGCCATGTCGGTCTCGTTCCACGCGGCGGAGGAGGGCGTCGACCACGCCGCCGGTCTTCCCGACGTGCCGCGACCGGGCGACCTGGTGGATGCCCGGACCCTCGTCCGGGACGGCGGCATCATCGTGCCCGAGCCGATGCTGGCCTACTTCACGCAGGCTTGGCCGATCGAAATGCGGCCGGTCGAGACCGAGCGCTATCGCGACCGCACGCCGAGGCCCGCGCGCTACCATGTCTGGATGCGCGCGACGAAGCCTCTGCCGGACGATCCGGCGGTGCACCGGGCGGTGCTGGCCTATGCATCGGACATGACGCTGCTCGATTCCACGCTGATCCCCCACGGCCGCACGGTGTTCGACCCCGAGATCCAGTCGGCGAGCCTCGACCACGCCCTGTGGTTCCACCGCCCGTGCCGGGCCGATTCCTGGCTGCTCTATTCGCAGGACAGCCCGAGCGCCTCGGGCGCTCTGGGCTTTGCGCGCGGTACGTTCCACGACGAGGAAGGCCAGCTCGTCGCCTCGGTTGCACAGGAAGGACTGATCCGCCCCCGGCGCGGCTGAAGCGAACCAGTTGGCGTGCATTATGCCGCGCAAAGGTACTTTATGACTATTATTTAGGCACTTTTTACAGCCAAGCTGCGCGCTGTAGCGCCACGGCTCGCTCACGATCTGGGCAGCAATGCGAAAGTGGAAATGGTTCCGCTTGGCACGGTCCTTGAATGACGGCGCCCGGCTGCGGGGTCATTCCGATCCTCGCGGAACCGCTGGGTCTCGGCCGGTGCGCGGCCGGCGGTGAGACGACAGGACAAAGGGGGCGCCGCCCATGAAAATCGTGATGGCGATCATCAAGCCGTTCAAGTTGGAGGAGGTCCGCGACGCACTGACCGGCATCGGCGTGCACGGCCTGACCGTGACCGAGGTCAAGGGCTACGGCCGGCAGAAGGGCCACACCGAGATCTATCGCGGTGCCGAGTATGCCGTGAGCTTCCTGCCCAAGCTCAAGATCGAGGTGGCCGTCGCGGCCGACCTCGTGACGAGCGTGATCGAGGCCATCGCGGGAGCCGCCCGCACCGGACAGATCGGCGACGGCAAGATCTTCGTGATGCCGCTCGAAAAGGCGGTTCGCATCCGGACCGGCGAGACCGACGCGGACGCGCTCTGACACGCTGTCCCGCATCGCTTTCCTCTTCGATGCCCTGACAGCTCTTCACCCGTTCCGGCGGAACGCGCCCGGCCGCGCCGCCCACCCATTCTCCTCAACGCTCGACGCACTGCGATCAGGAGCTTCCTGTCCATGAAACTTCGTAATCTTCTCGCGCTCGGATTGGGAGGAGCCGCCCTCGGCCTCCTCTTCGTCGAGCCGTCGCTCGCGCAGGCGCCGACGGTCGAGCCCGCCGCCGCCGCTGCCGCCGCGCCGGTGCCCAACAAGGGCGACACGGCGTGGATGCTGCTCTCGGCGATCCTCGTCCTGCTGATGACCGTGCCCGGCCTCGCCCTGTTCTATGGCGGCCTCGTGCGCACCAAGAACATGCTCTCGGTGCTGACCCAGGTCTTCGCGATCGCCTCGATCGTCTGCCTGCTGTGGGTGACCTACGGCTACAGCCTCGCCTTCACCAATGGCGGCGGTCTCAACGACTTCGTCGGCGGCTTCTCGAAGGCCTTCCTCAAGGGCGTCGACGCCAACTCGGTGGCGGCCACCTTCTCCAACGGCGTCGTGATCCCCGAATACGTCTACATCTGCTTCCAGATGACGTTCGCGATGATCACGCCCGGCCTCATCGTCGGCGCCTTCGCCGAGCGGATGAAGTTCTCGGCGCTGGTCGTGTTCACGATCCTCTGGGTCACGCTGATCTACTTCCCGATGGCTCACATGGTCTGGTACTGGGGCGGCCCGGACGTCTTCGCCGACGCGGCCCGCAAGCTCGCCGCCGCCGGTGGCGAGGCCAACGCTGCGGCCAAGGCCGAGTACGACGCGGTGCTGGGTGATGCCGGCATGCTGTTCAAGTGGGGCGCCCTCGACTTCGCCGGCGGCACCGTCGTGCACATCAACGCGGGCATCGCCGGCCTCGTCGGCTGCCTGATGCTCGGCAAGCGCATCGGCTACGGCCGTGACCTGCTCGCCCCGCACTCCCTGACCATGACCACGATCGGCGCCTCGCTGCTCTGGGTCGGCTGGTTCGGCTTCAACGCCGGCTCGAACCTCGAAGCCAACGGCGCTGCGGGTCTGGCGATGATCAACACCTTCGTCGCCACCGCCGCGGCCGCCGTCTCCTGGCTGTTCGTGGAATGGGCCGCCAAGGGCAAGCCGTCGCTGCTGGGCATGCTTTCGGGCGCCATTGCCGGCCTCGTCGCCGTCACCCCGGCCGCGGGCTTCGCCGGCCCGATGGGCTCCATCGTGCTCGGTCTGGCTGCGGGCGCGGTCTGCTTCGTGATGTGCTCCACCGTGAAGAACGCGCTGGGCTACGACGACTCGCTCGACGTGTTCGGCGTGCACTGCATCGGCGGCATCATCGGCGCCATCGCCACGGGCATCCTGGTCTCGCCCGATCTCGGCGGCGCCGGCATCCCCGACTACACCACCAAGCCCGGTGAGTTGACCGTCGGCGCCTACGACATGGTCGCCCAGGTCATCATCCAGGCGAAGGCGGTGGGCTTCACCATCCTGTGGTCGGGCATCGGCTCTGCGATCCTCTACAAGCTCGTCGATCTGACGATCGGCCTGCGCGTGACGCAGGAAGAAGAGCGCGAGGGTCTCGACATCGCCGATCACGGCGAGCGCGCCTACAACTACTGAGTGAGAGCCTGCCCTCTCGGCAGGCACCCTGAACCCGGGCCTCGGCGCGATGCGCCGGGGCCTTTTTCATGCGCCGCGCCATCGATGCCGACTCGCTTCCACCGGATTGCACTCGGCCGCCTCGGCCGAATTGGTCAATGAAACGTAAAGATTGCATTCGATTTCGAGGCGATGGGGCCGTTTTGGACGCCTCAAAAATGTTGCTTTCGAGCAACATCTTCCGCCCTCAGGTTGCCCTGGGTCAAAAATGACTAAAAATTAGGCACTTGCGCAAAACTTCATTTTGCGGCGCGGCGGCGAGTTCGGCACCTTGGCCGTATCGAATGTGGGGCTGACCGCGATGACCATCAAAACAAAGCTTCTGGCCGCAAGTGCGGTGCTTTCCACCCTGAGCATCAACGCGCTGCCAGTTCTCGCCGCAGACATGCCCGCCGCGGCGCCCGTCATCGTCGAGGAGCATTGTAAGGCTGCGATCTCCACCCCGACCTTCGGCGGTCTCATCAAGGCGAACCCGAACCCGGCCTGCTTCGTCACGGGACTGGGCGACATCTATGTCGGCGGCGCGGTTACCGGCTTCGCCTACACCCAGACCAACGCCTTCGGCATCCTCTCCCCCAGCGCCGAGCAGGATCGTTTCGGCCGCGTCGATTTCTCGAACCTCCAGGGTTGGATCCAGAAGGCCGACGGCCCGCTGCAGTTCTATGTCCATGCCGGCCTGTACTCGATCCCGGCGCTCGGCCTGCCGCTCTACTCCGCGTTCGAGCAGACCGAATCGCTGTTCGGCCCGATCCCAGTGGCCTTCGGCAAGTGGCAGATCAACGACGAGTGGTCGATCCAGGCCGGCCGGATGTTCACCAACATCGGCTCCGAGCTGCTGTTCACCTACCAGAACCTGAACATCTCCCGCGGTCTGCTCTTCAACCAGGAGAACTTCATCAACCACGGCGTTCAGGTGAACTATGCCAACGGCCCGTTCGCGGCCGCGCTCGCGGTGACCGACGGCTTCTACTCGGGTGAGCTGAACTGGGTGACCGGCTTTGCCACCTACAAGCTCAACGACGCGAACACGATCGGCATCAACGGCGGCACGCATTTCAGCGACTTCGACGCCTCGACCCGCAGCCCGCGCTTCCAGTTCGCGACGATCAACTCGCTGCAGAACAGCAGCATCATCAGCGTGAACTACACCTACGCCAACGGGCCGTGGATCATCTCGCCGTACTTCCAGTACACCAACGTCGCGCGCAAGGAGGGGTACTTCTCCCCGATCGAGGGCGCGGAGACCTGGGGCGGCACGCTGCTGGCCGGCTACACCTTCACCGACAACTTCGCGCTCGCCGGCCGCCTCGAATACATCGAGCAGTCGGGCACGCGAGGCGTGGTCACCGGCCGCGGCGGCACCAGCGTCCTCTACGGTCCGGGCAGCTCGGCCTTCTCGTTCACGATCACCCCGACCTTCACCTGGGATCGCTACTTCCTCCGCGGCGAGTTCGCGACCGTCCAGGCCTACGACGTGACCCCGGGCTTCGGCTTCGGCCGCGACGGCACCAAGCGGTCGCAGGAGCGCTACCTCATGGAAACCGGCTTCACCTTCTGAGAACCGGGCCGGCTCGCCGGCGGGACACCACGTTGCTTTGGGAAGCCTCGGAGAAATCCGGGGCTTCCTGCATTTCAAGGCGGCACCTTGGGCCAGGCCTCGGCCGCAGACGGCCCACCGCTTTGCGAGGCAGACTTAGCCCCCCGTTAACCGCCCCGCATTAGCCTTACCGGATCGTTGACACCGGACCGGTCTGCGCATGCGTTCCCTTCGCCGTTCCGCGTCGCCCTACGACACCTTCGTCGATAGCCTGAGGCCGTTCCTGGCCAAGCGGCTGACGGAGTGCGGCGGCCTGATCCTCTTCACCGGCGCGGTCGCGTTGACCGTCGCCCTGGCGACGTGGTCGATCAACGACCCGAGCCTCAACCACGCCACCGACCAGCGGGCGCACAACGTGCTCGGTCGTCCCGGAGCCGTCGTGGCCGACCTCGCCATGCAGCTCCTCGGGCTCGGCTCGATCGCGCTCGCACTGCCTCCCGCCCTGTGGGGCGTGCGCTTGATGCGCGAGCGCGACCTGCCGCATGGCGGCTTGCGCATCGTTCTGTGGTTCGTCGGCGTTCTCTGCGCGAGCGCGGTTGCGAGTGCCCTGCCGCCGACGGATCGCTGGCCCCTGCCCACCGGCATGGGCGGGGTCGCAGGCGACGCGCTGCTCGCCGGCACGCGGATGCTGGTCGGGCCGCTGGCGCATTTCGCCGGCTTCCTGTTCGCGGCCTTCGCCATCCTCAGCCTCACCGCCGCCTGCCGCGTGACCAAGCCGGACTTCGAGGAGGACGAGGAGGTGCCCTACGGCGCCGCGCGTTCGGCGCCCCGCTCCGGCCCTGCCTCGGCCCACGAGGAGCGCCACGATGCCGACGAGCCGAGCCTCGGCATCCTGTCGCTGGGCGCACTGGCGCAAGCCGTCATGCGCGGCCGCGCCTCGCTGCGCACCCGGCTCGAATCCTGGCAGGCGCCGGCCGACGAGGGGGAGGGGCTGGCCTATGCCGGCGCCTCGCCCGCGCTCGCCGCGCGCCGCGCCTTCGCCGACCCGGACGAGGCACCCTGGGCGCCGCAGGCCCGCGAGCGGACCGACGTCTCGGGCCGCCGCGAGCCCCAATTCGATCCGGAGGAGGATTCGGACGAAGCGCCCGTCCGTGCCGCCCCCCAGCGCCCCGCGCCGATTGCTGCTGGGGCGGATATGACCGCCGACGAGCCGTCCACCCGCGTCGCGCGCCCGCTGCCGCAGGCCCCGGCGGCGCGTCCGCGCCCGGACGAGCCGCGTCCGGAAGCCGGCGAGTACCGGCTGCCCGCCCTGGAGCTTCTCGCCCGTCCCCGCGAGGCGGCGCCCGGCTCCGAGGTCTCGGCGGAGGCGCTGGAGCAGAACGCCACCATGCTGGAGGCGACGCTGCAGGACTTTGGCGTGCGCGGCGACATTCTTGCCGTGCGCCCCGGCCCCGTCGTCACTCTCTATGAGCTGGAGCCGGCGCCCGGCACCAAGTCGAGCCGCGTCATCGCGCTCGCCGACGACATCGCCCGCTCGATGTCCGCCATCTCCGCCCGTGTCGCCGTCGTCCCCGGCCGCAACGCCATCGGCATCGAATTGCCGAACGCCAAGCGCGAGACGGTGTTCTTGCGCGAACTCCTCGCGTCGGCGGATTTCGTCGAGACCAAGCACAAGCTCGCGCTGTGCCTGGGCAAGAACATCGGCGGCGAGCCGATCATCGCCGACCTCGCCCGCATGCCGCACCTGCTGGTGGCCGGCACCACCGGCTCGGGCAAGTCGGTCGCCATCAACACCATGATCCTGTCGCTACTCTACCGGCTGAAGCCGGAGGAGTGCCGCCTGATCATGGTCGATCCCAAGATGCTGGAACTGTCGGTCTATGACGGCATCCCGCACCTGCTCTCCCCCGTCGTCACCGATCCGAAGAAGGCGGTCATCGCCCTCAAATGGGCCGTGCGCGAGATGGAAGAGCGCTACAAGAAGATGTCCAAGGTCGGTGTCCGGAACATCGACGGCTTCAATGCACGCCTCGAAGAGGCCCGCGCCCGCGGCGAGACCCTGACCCGCACCGTCCAGACCGGTTTCGACCGTTCCACCGGCGAAGCGGTCTACGAGGACGAGGTCATGGACCTCAACCCGCTACCCTACATCGTGATCGTGGTCGACGAGATGGCCGACCTGATGATGGTGGCGGGCAAGGACATCGAGGGCGCGATCCAGCGCCTCGCGCAGATGGCGCGTGCGGCCGGCATCCACCTCATCATGGCGACGCAGCGTCCCTCGGTCGATGTCATCACCGGCACGATCAAGGCGAACTTCCCGACCCGGATGTCCTTCCAGGTCACGAGCAAGATCGATAGCCGCACGATCCTGGGCGAGATGGGCGCCGAGCAGTTGCTGGGCCAGGGCGACATGCTGTTCATGGCCGGCGGCGGGCGCACGACGCGCGTGCACGGGCCGTTCTGCTCGGACTCGGAAGTCGAGACCGTGGTTGCCCACCTCAAGCGCCAGGGCCGGCCGTCCTACCTCGAAGCCGTCACCGCCGACGAGGGCGAGATTCCGGCCGGGGCCGCTGCGTCCGAGGACGGGCCGGTCTTCGATGCCGGCCAGTTCGGTGGCGGCGGAGAGAGCGGCGACCTCTACGAGCAGGCGGTGGCCGTGGTGTTGCGGGACAAGAAGGCTTCCACCTCCTACATCCAGCGCCGCCTGCAGATCGGCTACAACCGGGCCGCCTCACTGATGGAGCGGATGGAGACGGAAGGTCTCGTCGGACCGGCCAACCACGCCGGCAAACGCGAGATCCTCGTCGAGTCCGAACCGCAGGCTTACTGACCGGCCGACCCGCCGCCTGCATCGATTGCCCTGCCAGCGCGCCGCCCTCGTTCGAGGGCGGCGCGCTTTCGCATTTGGGGGCCTTCCCCGACTCGACAACGGCTACGCTCGAACTTATAGCAACAGCTATAATTACGAGGCTGAAGTTTCATGTCGAGAAAGCGCTATGGGCTTGGCCCGTGGTTCGGCCCTTTCGCCGGGATCGGCATCGCCGGCCTCGTCGTGTCGCCGATCCAGGCGGAAGAGGCCGTCCTTGAGGAGATCAGCGTCGTCTCGGACAAGCCGGCCAATCTGGTCGGCGTCCTGCCGGTGGTGACCGACCGATTCTCGACGGTCACCGTCGTCTCCGGGGCCGATCTCGCCCGCTCGCAGCCGACCTCGCTCGGTGAGGCGCTGTTCGACAAGCCGGGCCTGTCCGCGACCACCTTCGCGCCGGGCTCGGCCTCGCGGCCGATCATCCGCGGCCTCGACAATCACCGTGTCCGCATCCTCGAGAACGGCACCGGTGTGCAGGACATGTCCGATCTGGGCGAGGACCACGCCGTCCCGATCAACCCGCTGATCAACGACCGCATCGAGGTGATCCGCGGGCCCGCAGGCCTGCGCTACGGTTCCCAGGCCGTCGGTGGCGTGGTCTCGGTCGAGAACAACCGCATCCCGACGAGCATTCCGCCCGGCGGCGTCGCGGGACGGGTGACGACCGGCTACTCGGCCGTCGACAACGGTCGCAACGCCGCCGCCACGGTCGATGCCGGCAGCGGCAACGTCGCCGTCCACGCCGATGCGTTCCGGAGCGTGGCGGACGACTACGACACGCCGCTCGGCATTCAGCGCAATTCCTTCAACCAATCGCAGGGGGGCGCCTTCGGCACCTCGTACCTGTTCGACCAGGGCTTCGTCGGGCTGTCCTTCAGCCACTTCGATTCGGTCTACGGCATCCCCGGAATCAGCTCCGCGGTGCAGCGCACCCGGCTCGATCCGGTGCAGGACAAGCTCCAGGCCCGTGGCGAGTACCGGCCGCTGGACGGGCCGTTCGCGGCGATCCGATTCTGGGCGGGCGGCTCGAACTACCGCCACAACGAGTTCGGCACCGGTGCCAACGGCGTCGAGGGGATCGAGGCGGTGTTCAAGAATCGCGCGGCGGAGGGGCGGATCGAATTCGACCATGTGCCGGTCGAGACCGCTTTCGGCACCTTGAGCGGGCAACTCGGCGTCCAGGCCGACCGGCGCAAGCTCCGCATCTCGGGGGCGGAAGGGGGCCTGTTGCGCCCGACCGACACGCGGGTGCAGGCGGCCTACCTGTTCGAGGAACTGGCACTCGGCGGCGGCCTGCGATTCCAGGCTGCGGGCCGCATCGAAGGCAACCGCGTTGCCGGTATGCAGGCATTGTTCCCCTCGGACTTTCTTCCCGATCGCCCCGGCGACGAGCCGGTGGAATCGCGCCGCATCCGCCGCTTTGCCCCGAAAAGCGCGAGCTTCGGCGCGCTTCAAGACCTGCCCCATGGGTTCGTGGGGAGCCTGACCGGCTCCTATGTCGAGCGCGCGCCGACCTCGCCCGAACTGTTCTCGCGCGGGCCGCACGAGGCTTCCGCCACCTTCGAGATCGGCGATCCGAACCTCAAGGTCGAACGCGCCCGCACCGTCGAGGTCGCGATCCGGCGGGCGGAGGGGCCGTTCCGCCTCGACGCGACCGGCTACGTCACCCGCTATACCGGCTTCGTCTACAAGCGCCTGACCGGCTTCACCTGCGGCGACACCTTCGACAGTTGCGGGATCGGCGGTGGGGATCTGCGGCAGGTCACTTATTCGCAGGCCGGTGCCACCTTCGCCGGCGCCGAGATCGCGAGCCAGATCGACCTCGTGCCGGTCGGCGACGGCTTTGCCGGCCTCAGCGCCCAGTACGACTTCGTGCGGGCACAGTTCGACGACGGCCGCTTCGTGCCGCGCATCCCGCCCCACCGCGTCGGCGGCGGCGTGTTTCTGCGGGCCGACGGCTGGTTCGCGCAGCTCAGCCTGCTGCACGCCTTCGCCCAGACCCAGACCGGCACGCTGGAGACGCCGACGCCGGGCTACAACGACCTCAAGGCGGAGATCGCCTACAGCCGCCCGCTCGATCCGGCGGTCCATGGTCTCAGCGAGGTCACGCTCGGCCTGCGCGGCACGAACCTGCTCGACGACGTGATCCGCAACGCCGCCTCCTTCCGCAAGGACGAGGTGGTGCTGCCGGGCCGGAACGTGCGGCTCTTCCTCACGGCACGGTTCTGACGATCCGGTGCGCCGCTTGGTTCGAACCATCGCCTCGCGTTGCCCGACTCACATCCCCGCGCCCCCGATCGCGCCGGTCTCCCCACGGGGGAGGCGGTACGGCCGCCGTTCACGATGGCCGGTCGTTTTGAGCGTTCTGAAGCATGAGAACTGCGGCAGATCGCATCAGGTCGCGATTAGTCATGCGCTGTCTCTCCTCAGTACAGCGTAGAATGAGCTTGCCGATTCGGGCATGCCAGGATCTTCGAAAGCGAAGTGCGGCACCGACATGTTCTGTCTGCTGCCATGACGAGGGATATCGTAACAAAATCGGTGCGACTGCGTTTCGTGATGCCCGCTGCTTCTGCGTAGTACGCTATGGAAAGCTGTGCGAAGATGAGGGATGGATGGGAGCGACACTCCACCTCCGCAGTCGAATCGCGGCGAGATGGCCGAGCGGATCCGGACGCATGACTGGGCCGCGACGGCGCTCGGTTCGGCGGACGCTTGGCCGCCCAGCCTCAGGACCACGATCAGTCTGATTCTCGGCTGCGGCTTCCCCATGAGCGCATTGTGGGGCCCGGACCTGATCCAGGTCTACAATGACGGCTTCCGGGACCTGATGGGATTGAAGCACCCGGCCGGGCTGGGTCAGCCGTCACGCGAGTGCTGGCCCGAGATCTGGCACATCAATGCGCCGATCTACGAGCGGGTCTGGAACGGCGAGACGTTCACCTTCGAAGATGCGCTCTACCCGCTGTCCCGGTCGGGCTGCCTCGAAGATGCGTGGTTCACGCTGACCTACAGCCCGCTGCGGGACGATGCGGGGCAGATCGCGGGTATCCTGGTCGTCCTGGTCGAGAGCACGGCCCGCGTTCTGGCGGACCGGGCATTGCGTGAGCGCGAGGCGCGCTTCCGGGCCGAGATGGAACGTCAGGTGCAAGAGCGGACGGCGGAGCTTCAAGCGAGCCGCGACCTGCTCAAGGCGACCATGGACAGCTCCATGGACATGATTCAGGTCTTCAAGGCCGTGCGCGATCCGGCGGGCGAGATCGTCGATTTCCGCTGGGTCCTGAACAACTCCACCTCAGCGAGCCGCTACGGCGATGTGGGCGGCCAAAGCCTGCTCGAACGCAATCCGGGCGTGATTCAGGAGGGCATCTTCGACACCTTCAAGCGTGTCACGGAAACCGGCCAGCCCGCGACCGCGGAGCGCCACTACGCCCACGAGCAGATCGATGGCTGGTTCTTCCAGTGCGCGGTGAAGCTCGGTGACGGGGTGGCCATCACCACCAAGGAGATCTCGGCCTGGAAGGCGGCGCAAGACGAAATGCTCCGGCTTCGCGACGAGATCGCGCAGGAGGCCCTGCGCGAGAGTGAGGATCGCTTCCGCACCCTGACGAGCCTCATCCCGGTCCTGCTCTGGCGCTCCGATGAGAGCGGGCAGTACAACTCCCTCAACGAGGCTTGGCTCGCCTATACCGGCCAGACCCTGCAGCAATCGCAGGTCGGCGGCTGGCTCGAAGCGATCCACCCCGACGACCGTGACAGGGTGCGCGAGGCCTTCCGCACCGGCCGCGAGCAGCAGCGGTTGATCGAGGTGCAGCAGCGCATCCGCCGGCATGACGGGCAGTATCGCTGGTTCCTCGTACGGCAGGCGCCCCTGCTCGATACCGAGGGACAGGTCACGCAGTGGATCGGTGCCGCCATGGACATCCACGATCTGCACGATCTGCAGGAGCGCCAGACCATCCTCGTCGCCGAGTTGCAGCACCGCACCCGCAACCTGCTCGGCGTCGTGCGCTCCATCGCCCACCAGACCATGGCGCAGACCGGCCCGACGGAGCGCTTCCGCGAGCAGTTCAACGACCGGCTCGCCGCCCTGTCGCGGGTTCAGGGGCTGCTGTCGCGCTCGGAGCAGGAACTGATCACCCTGCGCACCCTGATTCGAACCGAGCTGGACGCCCTCGGGGGGGACGACTTCGCCGATCGGATCCATATCGCCGGACCGCCGGTGCGGCTGCACAAGGCATCGGTGCAGACCCTGGCGCTCGCCGTGCACGAGTTGGCGACCAATGCCCGCAAGTACGGTGCCCTGACGACCGAGCACGGCCGCCTCTCGGTGACGTGGCGCGCCGATCGGGACGACGAAGGCGGAGGAAACCTGCTGATCGAGTGGATCGAGGAGGGTATCAGCCGGCCGCGCGAGACGCAGGGCCCGACGCGGCGCGGCTACGGACGCGAATTGATCGAGCAGGCGATGCCCTACGCGCTCAACGCCAAGACGCACTACGAACTCGGTGAGACGCGGCTGCGCTGCGCCATCGAACTGCCGCTGGGCGAACGATTCGGGCAGGTGAGCATGGCCTGAGCGTTGCCGTGCGGGTCGAGAGTATCGTTCCGAAAGGCGGTTGCCGGTTCTCGGAAAAAAAGATGATGCGAAAACAAGAGCCTCAAGCATCGTCTGGATCGAGTTCCAGGATGACGCTCTCGGGTCAGGCGGCGAGCGCCGTCAGCACCGCGCGGCCGGCCGGGCTCGCCTCATAGCGGGTACGCTGGGTGCGGCCGTCACGGGCGGTCACGGTGATGAGGGTCTCAGTGGTCAAGCTTTCCACCGCCCGCAGCACCAGGGCGTGCTCGACACCGAAGATGCGGCCAAAGCTCCGGCTGTCGGCCGCCAGCGCGAGATGCAGGCCGGCGAGGATGCCGGCCTCCAGGAGACTGAGTTCGGGACGCAACGCCGCGATCGTGTCGGTCGCGGCGAGAAAGGTCTCGGCGTCGGCGGCGGGTTCGCTCACGCGGCCATTTTCCTCACTCACGCAGCCTTGCCCACGGCGTTCGCGGCACGGGCCCGCACCTGGACCAGCACCGACTTCGAGGTCGGCGTGTCCGACAACTCGCCGAAGGCCGAGAGCGGCACCAGCACGTTGAGTTCGGGATAGTAGCCGGCGAGCGCGCCACGCGGCATGTCGAAGGGCACGAGGCGGAAATCCTCCGCCACCCGCTCGATACCGTCTTGCGTGTGGACGCAGACGAGATCGACCCGCTCGCCCGCCCGCGCCTTCAGCTCGGCGAGGTCGTCCGGGTTGGCGAACACGACGCGGCGCTCGCCGTAGACGCCGCGGTAGCGGTCGTCGAGGCCGTAGATCGTGGTGTTGTACTGGTCGTGGCTGCGGAAGGTCTGCAGCACGAAGGTATCGCCCTGAAGGCTCGCGCGCTGATGCTCGGTGGCAACCGGCAGCGGTCCGGACGAGAAGCCCGCCCGGCCGGTCGCCGTCTCGAACACCCGCTCGGCCGCGAGATTGCGCAGCATGAAGCCGCGGGGACGCCGCACCCGGGTGTTGAAGCCGGCAAACCCCGGAATCGTCCGCTCGATCAGGTCGCGGATCAGGTCGTAATCGTCGGCGAGCGCGGCCCAGTCGATCCGCTCGGAGCCGAGGGTGGCCGCGGCCATGCCGGCAATGATGCCGATCTCCGAGCGCAGATGCACCGAGGCCGGCTTGTTGATGCCGCCCGAGCCGTGGACCATGCTCATCGAATCCTCGACGGTCACGATCTGGACCTTGGCCCGGCTGTTGCGGTCGATCTCGGTGCGGCCGAGGCAGGGCAGCAGGTAGGCGACCCGGCCCGGCACGAGATGCGAGTGGTTGAGCTTCGTCGCGATGTGGACGGTGAGTTCGCAGCCGGCGAGCGCCTTCTCCACCAACTTCGTGTCCGGCGTCGCGCGCACGAAATTGCCGCCGAGCCCGACGAAGGCCTTGGCCGAGCCGTCGAGCATCGCCCCGATGGCGCCGAGCACGTTGTGGCCGTGCTTGCGCGGTACGTTGAGGCCGAACTCGCGGTCGAGCGCTTCGAGCAGGGCCAGCGGCGGCTTCTCGTTGATGCCGACCGTGCGGTCGCCCTGCACGTTGGAATGGCCGCGCACCGGGCACAGGCCGGCGCCGGGCCGGCCGATATGGCCGCGCAGGAACAGCAGGTTGGCGATCTCGCGGATTGTCGCCACCGAGTGTCGGTGCTGGGTCACGCCCATCGCCCAGGTCGCGATCACCTTGTCGGCGCCGAGATAGACGTCGGCGGCGGTCTCGATCTCTTCGCGGGTCAGGCCGGACTGGTCGAGGATCGCCTCCCACTCCGTCGCCTCGACCGCCGCGCGGTAATCGGCGAAGGCGCTGGTATGCGCGGCGATGAAGGCGTGGTCGAGGAGCGAGGGCTTGCCCGCCTCGATCGCCGCCGCGTCGCGGGTGAAGACGACCTTGGCGATGCCGCGGAAGGCGGCCATGTCGCCGCCGGGTTTCGGCTGGTAGTAGTGGCTGGCGATCGGGCGGCTCGCGCCGCGCAGCATCTCGACGCTGTTCTGCGGGTCGGCGAAGCGCTCCAGCCCGCGCTCGCGCACGGGGTTGAGCACCACGACCCGCGCGCCGCGCTCGGCGGCCCGGCGAAGGTCGCCCAGCATGCGCGGATGGTTGGTGCCGGGGTTCTGGCCGACGACGAAGATCGCGTCCGCCTTCTCGAAATCTTCGAGCAGCACCGTGCCCTTGCCGATGCCGATGGCCTGGACGAGGGCGATGCCGCTCGCCTCGTGGCACATGTTCGAGCAATCGGGGAAGTTGTTGGTGCCGTAGGCCCGGGCGAAGAGCTGGTAGAGGTAGGCCGCCTCGTTGGAGGCGCGGCCGGAGGTGTAGAACTCGACGCGATCGGGATGGTCGAGGCCGCGCAGGGTCGCGCCGATCTCGGCGAACGCCTCGTCCCATTCCACGGCGCGGTAGGTGTCGCTCTCGGCGTCGTAGCGCATGGGATGCGTGAGGCGGCCCTCGCTCTCCAGCGCGTAATCGGTCCAGCCGCGCAGCTCCGAGACCGGATGCTTGGCAAAGAAGCGTGGCGTCGCGCGCTTGTCGGTGGCCTCCCAGGAGACCGCCTTCACGCCGTTCTCGCAGAACTCGAACGAGGAGCCGTGGGCCGGGTCGCCCCAGGCGCAGCCGGGACAATCGAAGCCGTCGGGCTGGTTGGCGCTGAGCAGGGCGCGTGCGCCGGAGAGCGGCGCCCGGCTCCCCAGCAGGAATTTGCCGCAGCTCTTCAGCGCTCCCCAGCCGCCCGCGGCGGAAGAACGCTTGGGTAGGCCTTGCGAACGATCCATCCGAGAGCCCGGTCTTCGCGATGTGGGAGATGTTTCCAACGATCCGCGCCCGCCGCTTCGCCCCCTGGCGGGTGAGCGGTTTCAGATGTCGTGACTGTGAAATAACATCTCGCAGGTGCGAGTTGATGCATGGCGGATGATGGGGGAGGCATTCGTCGCACGCAGGGCGATTTAAGTTGATTCTAGAAGGTGCCCGTTCTTGGAATGGCTCGAAGCTGAATTCAGGTCAGCGCGCCGCGTGACTTATGGAAATTTGATGCATTGCATCAAATTTCACATGGTCGGAAATCGGATGGCGGAGCGGTTCATGCAACCGGCCAGCTCCGCCGTAAGGCGGACCCGTTTCTGCGGGTGCCGGTCGAATGCGACGCGAGACCCGCTCCGTCATCGCGAGGCGGGGCCGCGGTGACCCGGAGCGTCGCGCCTCCTGAAGAGGCCGTGCGGCGGCGTGGTGCCGGGTCAGGCCTCCCGCGCGAGGGCGGCGGCGTCCCGCCCGACGACCGGGGCGAAGCTCGTCAGGCCCTCCGCCCGCAGCCGCTGGCTCAGGCCGCGCTTGATCGTGCCGACCAGCCCCGGCCCCTCGTAGACGAGGGCGGAGTAGAGCTGGACGAGGCGTGCACCGGCCCGGATCTTGGTCCAGGCGGCCTCCGCCGAATCGATGCCGCCGACGCCGATCAGCGGGATCCGGTCGCCGACGCGCAGATAGGTCTCGGCCAGGAGCCGGGTCGACGGGCCGAACAGCGGCCGTCCGGACAGGCCGCCGGTTTCCTTGGCGACGGAGGATTCCACGAGGGACGCCGGCCGGGCGATCGTCGTGTTCGAGACGACGAGGCCTTGGATGCCGCGCCGGAGCGCCGTCGCCGTCATGGCGTCGAGCCCTTCGAGTGCGATGTCGGGCGCGATCTTGAGGAGCACGGCGGGGCTCGATCCGCTGGCATCGCGGGCGGCGACGACGCGGGCGAGCAGGTCGTCGAGGAAGGCCTCGCCCTGAAGGTCGCGCAGGCCCGGCGTGTTGGGCGAGGAGACGTTGACGGTGATGAAGGCGACATGCGGCGCGAGCCGCGCGGTGCAGGCGACATAGTCGGCGAGCCGGTCGGCCGCTTCCTTGTTGGCGCCGATATTGACGCCGACGATCCCTTCGCGGCCGGCGCGGGCCTTGAGCCGGTCGGCCACCGCGTCGAGCCCGTCGCTGTTGAGGCCGAAGCGGTTGATCACCGCCCGGTCGCGGGGAAGCCGGAACACCCGCGGGCGCGGATTGCCGGGCTGAGGCTGCGGCACGACTCCGCCGACCTCGACGAAGCCGAAGCCGAGGCCGAGCAGCGTGTCGGCCACGCGCGCGCCCTTGTCGAATCCGGCGGCGAGGCCGACCGGGTTGGGAAAGCGCTGCCCGAACACCTCGACGGCGAGGGACGCGTCGTCGGCCGGCGGACGGCGCGGCGGCAAAAGCGAGAGGCCGCGAATCGTCAGGTCGTGCGCCGTCTCGGCGTCGAGCCCGTGCAGCAGGGGCCGGGCGAGGGGGAAGAGCGCGTCGATCATGCCTGCGGGATCTCCGCCGGGAACACGTGCCGCCCCTCCGGCCCGAGGGGCATGTCGGTCACGGAGCGTACGGCGCTCAAGGGAAGGTCGCCGTAGAGGTGCGGGAACAGCGCGCCGCCCCGCGACGGCTCGAAGCGCAGAGCCGGCCCGAGGTCGTCGCCCTCGATCGCCACGAGCAGCAGGTCGTCCTGCCCGGAAAAGTGGCGGGCGGCGGTCTCGGCGACCTGCTCCGCGGTCGAGAAGTGGATGAAGCCGTCGGCGTGATCGACGGGTGCACCGGTGAAGCGGCCGAGCGTCTCGGCTTCCCGCCAGAGGCCGCGTGGACAGATCTTGTAGACGAGGGCCATCCGGTCTCCGGGGGTCGAATCGTCCGGAGCGATAGAACGCGCGCCGGCCCACGGCAACCGACGCCGGATGATGCCGGAGGGCCATCGCGCGAAGCCGCATGAGCGGCTTCCGGCACGAACCCCGCGCAGGCGGGCGCCAGCGACTGAGGCCAGCAAAAACCCAGGGCGAGCGTCGTCGTACGATTGCCCTGGATGATACCGGATACGGGGTGCCACGCCTTCACCGCTTGCCGTTCAGATGCGACACTCGCCTCTCCGGATGCTCCGATTGCGTCCGGGGCCAGCGGGTTCTAGTTTCCTAACTGTAGGCCGTATGTCTCAACGGCACACGCGCCGGGTTGAGGCCACCATGCTGTCGCACGAGCAGATCTGGACTGCGATCGACCGGTTGGCCGAGCGCCACGGCTTCTCCGCGTCGGGGCTCGCCCGGCGTGCGGGCCTCGACGCCACGAGCTTCAACCGCTCGAAACGGGTCGGGCCCGATGGGCGCAAGCGCTGGCCCTCTACCGAATCGATCGCGAAGGTGCTTGCCGCCACCGGCGCCAGCCTCGACGACTTCCTGCACTTGGTCGATTCCGGGCAGGGTCCGACCCGTACGATGGTGCCGCTGATCGGCCTGACCCAGGCCGGCTCCGGTCGCCTGTTCAACGAGGAAGGGATTCCAACCGGAGGTCCCGGCTGGGACGAGATCGAGTTTCCCGATCTCGGGGGGGACCGCGCCTTCGCGCTGGAGGTGCAGGGCGATTCGATGCTGCCGCTCTACCGCGACGGCGACGTGCTGATCGTCGCCCCGAATGCCAGCATCCGTAAGGGCGACCGGATCGTCGCGCGGCTCAACAACGGCGAGGTGCTGGCCAAGGAACTGCGCCGCCGCACCGCCCGCACCATCGAACTCGCCTCGCTCAACCCCGATCACGAGGATCGGGCGGTGCCGCTCGCCGAGGTCGCCTGGATGGCCCGCGTGATGTGGGTGCGGCAGTAGAAGGCGCCGGCTACAGCCCGACCAACCGATGCGCCATGCCGAGGGCGATCTGGCCCGAGAGCAGGCTCCAGCCGCAGGCGATCATCGTCGCGATCATCACGAAGGGGATCGGCCGGCGCTCGATGCGCCGACCCCGCAGGGTGTTGCGCAGGATGATGAAGGGCGCGGCCACCGCGATCATCGGCAGCGCGGCTAGCGCCGCGACGCCGCCGGCTTCCAGCAGGCGAAAGCTCGCCCGTCGGTTCGTGGCGTATTCGAAGGCGCTCGCGAGCAGCCCCGCCAGAGCGAGACCGACGATGAGCGCCTGGATGGATTCGACGGAAGACGGGCTCACGGTCATGACGCGCTCGACGCTCCTTCTCAGGATGTGACGCGCAGTCTGGCCGATCGTTTACGTGTTGTTAAGAAAGACGTTTCGTTAACATTAACGCGGCCCACAGGCTCGACGCCGAAAGCGGTCATCGAGCCCGGAGCGATGTTGCCGGCCGAAACGAAGGCCGGCTCGCGGAGTCAGGCGTCTTCTTCGAGATCGATGTCGAGGATCGCCATGCGGAAGGTGAAGGAATCGTCGCCGTCTTCCTTGTCGTCGGCGAGGACGCCGATCGACTCGTCGCCGATGAACACCTCGGCGGAATCACCAGTCTTCATCGCCACGACGCGGATGCTGGCATTGGCGAACTTGCGGCGCAGGTAATCCTGCAGCTTGGCGACTTCGGTCTTGGTCACACCGTCAACCTTTTTTCTGGGGGAGCGCCGCGCATCGAGGCGCGGGGCGCGGCGCCGATCGGATGATGAGCGGCGGCTTGCCAGATCATCGGGGGGCAGGCAACCCGAACGACCGAAGACGGCGGCGCGCGAATCGGCTAAGCGGACGCGGCACACACCGTGCTTCGACACGCATTCCCGCACCACGCTTTCGAAGGAGGCGGAGCATGACCCAGGCATTCCGGCAGACGACCGACCGAGCCGCCGCGTGCCCGCTCCGCGGGCTCTCGGCCACGCCGAGACTTCCCACATGAAAGCACGGACGATTTGACGAAGACACCGGTTCACCGCTTCTTTTCCGGAAGCGCCTGGATCGAGGGTAACGCCCTCGCTCAACTCGATTTTCTCACCCAAACCATTCCGAACATCGTCGCGCTCGCCGCGATGCCGGACCTGCATCCGGGCAAATACGGCCCGGTCGGCATGGGCCTGCTCGCGCCCGGACTTCACCCGACCCTGGTCGGGTCGGATATCGGCTGCGGCATGGGTCTGTTCCGGACCGACCTCAAGCTGAAGAAGCTGCGGACCGACCGGGCCGCCGAACGCCTCAAGGGGCTCGACGAGCCCTGGGACGGCGATCGGCGCGGGCGGATGGAGGCAGCCGGGCTCGCCCCGACGCCCTACGATTTCGGTCTCGGCAGCATCGGCTCCGGCAACCACTTCTGCGAAGTGCAGGCCGTCCACGAGATGCGGGACGAGGCCGCCTGCCGGGAGGCGGGCATCGACCCCGAGCGGGTCCACCTCCTCGTTCATTCCGGCTCGCGGGCGCTGGGCGCCTCCATCCTCGACGCTCTGGTCCGGGCGGAGGCCGGACCACTCGCACCGGACTCGGAGGAGGGGCGGCGTTACCTCGCCGCCCACGATCACGCGGTCGCCTGGGCGCGGCTCAACCGGGCGATCATCGCCGAGCGGGCCGGCGAGGCCCTGCGCGGCGCGGTCGAGCCGGTGGCCGACCGGCCGCACAACTTCCTGGAACCGAGGGGGGGCGGCATCCTCCACCGCAAGGGGGCCGCGCCCGCCGACCGGGGGCTGGTGCCGATCCCCGGCTCGCGGGAGACCCTCTCCTATCTCGTGCGGCCGCGGGTCGATGCGTCTCCGGACGCGCTCGCCTGCCTCGCCCATGGCGCCGGCCGCAAGTACGACCGGGGCTCGATGCACGGCCGCATCGAGCGGGTGCGCTCGGTGCGCGAGGGGCTCAAGCGCAACCCGTTCGGTGGGGTCGTGGTCTGCGAGGACCGCAATCTGCTGATCGAGGAGGCGGGCGACGCCTACAAGGCGATCGACCGGGTGATCGACGACCTCGTGAGCTTTGGCCTGGCCGAGGTGGTGGCGACCTTCCGGCCGCTCGTCACCTTCAAGACCGGGCTGAGCACGATCGGCCGGCGCGGTGGTTCCCAAGGGGCCGGACAGGGGAGGGGGCGATGAGCCTGCGCCTCCTCGTCACCAGCGGACGCGGCCCGGCCGAGTGCCGGATCGCGCTGTCCCGGGTCGTGCGGCTCCTCCGCCAGGAGGCGGAGGCGTGGGGGCTCGATCTGTCCCAGATCGACGGGCCGCCCCATCCGCAAGGGCACGGGCCGGCCTCGGTCGTGCTCGTCCTCGACGGACCGGAGGCGGCCCGGCTCGCTGCCTCCTGGGCCGGGACGATTCAATGGATCGCCCAGAGCCCGGTGCGGCCGAACCATAAGCGCAAGAACTGGTTCGTCTCGGTCTCGGAACTGCCGCCGCTTCCTTCCGCCCAGGCAATCCGGGAGCAGGACGTCCGGTTCGAGGCGTTCCGGGCGGGCGGTCCCGGTGGGCAGCACCAGAACACGACCGACAGCGCTGTGCGCGCCACCCATGGGCCGACCGGCCTGCGGGTCGTCGCCCGGGAGGAACGCTCCCAGCACCGGAACCGGGACATTGCCCTGAAGCGGCTCGCCGAACTCGTCGAGATCCGGGCCGCGATGGAACGAGGCGCGCTTCAGGACGAGGCGCATCGGCGTCACGACGCCCTGGAGCGGGGCAACCCGGTCCGGGTTCTCTAAGCATCATCCCGAAAGGTGGCTGCCGGCTTTCGGAAAAGGATGATGCGAAAACAACAGCCTCAACCATCGTCCTGGATCAGGTATCCAGGACGATGGTTCAGAGAGCCGTGAGGATCTGTCCGCGGCCTTCGGGCTGCGGATCAGATTCCGCCCGCGATATCGATGAACTCGCTCATCGCCACGAGCTGGTCCATCGAGCGGGCGGGCTCGGCGCAGCCGGCCGCACCGACGACACGCGCCGGCACGCCGACGACGGTGGTGTGGGCCGGCACCGACCGGAGCACGACCGAGCCCGCCGCGACCCGGGCACAGGCCCCGACCTCGATGTTGCCGAGGATCTTGGCGCCCGCGCCGATCATCACGCCGCGGCGGATCTTGGGGTGGCGGTCGCCGCCATGCTTGCCCGTGCCGCCGAGCGTCACCGCGTGCAGAATCGAGACGTCGTCCTCGATCACCGCGGTGGAGCCGATCACGACCCCGGTGGCGTGGTCGAAGAACACCCCGCGCCCGATCCGGGCGGCCGGGTGGATGTCGGTCTGGAACACCTCCGACGACCGGCTTTGCAGGTAGAGCGCGAGGTCGCGCCGGCCCTGGCCCCAATACCAGTGGGCGAGGCGGTGCGCCTGGATCGCGTGGAAGCCCTTGAAGTAGAGCAGCGGCTCAAGCGCCCGGGTCGTCGCCGGGTCGCGGTCCATCACCGCGAGGATGTCGGCGCGCATGCTCTGGCCGATGCGAACGTCGTCCTGGATCGCTTCGTGGAAGCCGTGGGCGACGAGTTCGCTCGAGAGCGAGGCGTGGCCGAGGCGGGTGGCGACGCGGTGCGCGACCGCAGCCTCCAGGCACGGATGGTTGAGGATGGTGGCAACGAAGAACGAGGCGAGCTGCGGCTCGTCGCGCACCACCGTTTCCGCCTCGGTGCGCACGCGCGTCCAGAGCGGATCGACGATTCCGGCGATGCCTTCGCGCCCGGAGGCCGGGCTGAGCGACGGACTGGCGGACATGCATTCCTCCTCGACAGCGTGGGCTGTCCATCCGGCTTGTGGCCGCGACGGGCTCGCAGCCGGCAGCGTGTTCGCGCCGCCCCGCACGGCCTTGCCGAGGCGGCCCGCTAGACGGGTTATGCCGCCGGGTGGGGCATGGAGTGACGACGCGTATCGCGAAAACCGCGCGGGAGAGAAGCGTCTTCGCCCGCACCGGGTCAAGCCCCACAGCTTGGGGCGATCCCGCGCCGCATCAAGGGGCCGGGTCACACCCTGCGGCGGATGGCGCCGCAAGGCTGCGGTCACGCCGCCGGGCGCCGCCCGCCGGTGTCGTTGCCGCTGAAGCGCGACTCGATCACTTCGATCAGACGCGCGGCCATGACCTCGACCGGCACGTCGGAGGTGTCCACGACGGCAGAGGCGCGGGCGTAGAGCGGCTCGCGGCTGAGCAGCACCGCGCGCAGATCGTCCAGCACCGAGGCCGGATCGCCCTTGCCTTCGACATGACCCTGGTCGCGCACCCGCTGCAGGTGCTCCTCGGGCCGGGCCTGCAGCCAGATCGTGTAGAAGGAGGAGAGCAGCAGGTCGTAGGTCAGCGGCTCGGCGACGATGCTGCCGCCGGTGGCGAGCACCATCGGCCCCGGCTGCTCGGCGAGACCGCGCAGGGCCTTCTGCTCCAGCCGGCGGTAGCCTTCCTGGCCGTAGATCGCGAAGATCTCGCGCACCGACAGACCGTTCTCGCGCTCGATCTCCGTGTTGAGCTCCACGAAGCGCCAGCCGAGATGGGCCGCCGCCATCCGGCCCAGCGTCGATTTGCCGGCACCGCGCAGGCCCACCAGCGCCACGCGCCGCCGGATCGTCCGCGCTTCCGCACCGGTCGAGCCCGCAAGCGCCGACTTGGCCAGGGCGATCTGGTCCGGGCTGGCCTGATCGAGCAGGTCGCGGATGACGCGCCAGTCGGACGAGGCTTCCTGGGTCGAGACGAGATCGTCGAGCCGCATCCCCATCGCATTGGCGACGCGCCGCAGCAGGATGATCGAGACGTTGCCCTGGCCGCTCTCGAGCTGGGCGATGTAGCGCTCGGACAGGCCGGAGGCCTGCGACAGCAGCTTGCGCGACAGCCCACGCACCGTCCGCGCGTGGCGGACGCGCCGGCCGAGTTCGTTGAGGAAGCTCGCTTCTTGATCGGCCGCGTCGGTCATGGCCACACTCACCTCATCGTCCTTTCCGACGCCCGCCTCGATCCGCATCCATGCCGAACAGCTCCGGCGAGGCCTCGACCTCGCGCCCGGAATACCATCCGCTCGTCCGGAGACCCGAACGAGAGACGCCCGCTGCAACGCGCGGGCCAAAGCACGCGGACAGAGCGGGGAACGCGCACATCTGGCGATTGGCGAGCTGCGATGCAACCCGTCGCGCGAGCGTAGCATCCATGCGAACTCGCTAGTGGATAACATATGCTATGCCGCAATGCGAGAGATACGGCCCTGCAAAACACTAGTCCGCCAACGTTACCCCCTCGAACAGGGTGCGCCCGAGCGGGTCCGTCCGGAAGCCGTCCACATGGCGCCGGGCCGCCATGTGGACGATGGTGTGGGCGAGCGGTACCCAGGGGACGGCCTCGCGGAATCGGATCTGCGCGTCCCGGTAGAGCCGGGTGCGGGTCTCGCGGTCGTCGGTGCGGCGGGCGTCGAGGACCGCCGCATCGTAGCGTGCGTCGCACCAGCGGGCGAGGTTGGCGCCCCCCGGCGCCGCTGCCCGGCAGCCGAGCAGCACGTTCATGAAGTTGTCCGGGTCGCCGTTATCGCTGGTCCAGCCGTAGAGCATCATCGTCGGCGCGCCGCCGTAGAGCGCTGACCGGTAAGCGGTCCAGTCGCGGGTGGTCAGTCGGGTGCGGATGCCGATGCGGGCGAGGTCGGCGCGGATCATATCCGCCACGCGCCGGCCATCGGGGTTGTAGGGCCGGCTGACCGGCAGGAACCACAGATCGGTTTCGAACCCCTCGGGAAAACCGGCCTCGGCCAGCAGGCGCGCGGCGGCCTCACGGTCGAAGGCGGGCTCGGGCAGATCGGGGTGGAAGGCCCAGCTTGACGGCGGCAGCGGGTTGCGCGCCACCGTGCCGGCCGGCCCGTAGACGGCCTCGACGATGGCCTTGCGGTCGATGGCGAGACTGACGGCACGGCGGACCCGCCAATCGGTCATCGGCGGGCGCGTGGTGTTGAGGGCGAGGTAGGCGACGTTGAGTTCTTCGCCGGAAAAGAGAGCCAGGTCGGGGTCGGCGCGCACCGCGTCGAGATCCGCCGTGCCGGGAAAGGCCATCACGTGGCACTCGCCGGCCTTGAGCTTGGTCAGCCGCACCGCCGGATTCGGGGTGATCGAGAAGACGAGCCCTTCGATTGTATGCGCTCCGGCTTCGGCTGATCGGCGCCAGTAGTCCAGGAAACGGCGATAGCGCACGGCCACGTCGGGGCGGTATTCGACGAAGCGGAATGGGCCGGTCCCGATCGGCGCTCGGGCCAGCTCGGCTTGCGCGCCCCTTCGTGCGAGATGCTCGGCATATTCCGCCGACAGGATGCCGCCGAAGGCCTGGGCGAGATTGGGCAGGAAGGTCGCGTCCGGCTCCTTGAGGCGGAAGCGGACCCGGCGCTCGTCGAGCCGTTCGATTCCCTCGATCTGGCTGGCGAGGCCGAGGTCGCGGAAATAGGCGAAGTCGCCGCCGACGCGGTGATAGGGATGGTCCGGCTTCCACTGGCGGAGGAAGCTGAAGAGCACGTCGTCGGCGTTGAGCGGTCGGCTCGGCGTGAACCCGGCATTGGCGTGGAAGCGCACGCCCGCCCGCAGGGTGAAGTCGTAGGTCCGCCCCCCGTCGGAGACCTCCCACGATTCGGCGAGCGCCGGCCGCAGGTCTGTGGTGCCGGGGGCGAACTCGACGAGGCTGTTGAACATCTGCCACGTCGCACTCATCGCCGTGGTCGTGGTGACGAGGCCGGGATCGAGGGCTTCCGGGTTGCCCTCGGAGCAGTAGACCAAGGTGCGCGCCTGCCCCGGCGCCGCTCCCGTCAGGACGGCGAGGGCCAGCAGCGCGGCGCGGACGAGGCGTCTCATCGCGCCTCCATCCCGGTCGGCCGGCGCGCCGTGCCCGGCCGTTCGGTGCCGCCGGGCGCCCGCGGGAATTCCAGGCGCACGAGGGTGCCCCGGCCCGGCTCGCTCTCGACGGCGATGCGGCCCTGGAGCTTGGCCGTGACGAGGTTGTGCACGATGTGCATGCCGAGCCCGGTGCTGCCGCGGGAGCGGGCGGTGGTGAAGAACGGGTCGAAGATCCGCCGGAGATGGTCCGGCGCGATGCCGCCGCCGTCGTCGATCACCTCCAATCGCACGAGCGCTCCGGGCGCCGAGACCTGCACCGTGATGGTTCCCGGCCGCTCGGCGCCGGCGAATCCGTGCACGACGGCGTTGGCGACGAGGTTGGTGACGACCTGCGCGAGCACGCCGGGATAGGTATCGAGGACGATTCCGGGCGGGACCTCGCGCCGAATTCTGTGGCCGCCCTTGCGCAGCATCGGCTGCAGGCTCGCGAGCAGTTCGCCGAGCCAGACATCGAGGTCGAAGCTCCGGCGCTCGTCGCTCGCCCGGTCCACCGCCACCTGCTTGAAGCCGTGGACGAGGTCGGCGGCGCGGGCCAGGTTCGCGCAGAGCAGTTGCGTTCCCTCGCCGACCCGATCGACGAAATGGATCAGGCGCGAGCGCGAGAGCGCGCCCGCCGCGACCAAGCCCTGGAAGGTCTGCGTCTCGTCGCGCACCAGCGTCGCGGTGGTCAGCGCGATGCCGAGCGGCGTGTTGATCTCGTGGGCGACGCCGGCCACGAGCTGCCCCAGCGAGGCGAGTTTTTCCGCGCGGATCAGGTCGTCCTGGGCATGGCGGAGATCGTGCAGGGCGGTGTCCGCCTGATCCTTGGCCCGCCGCAGCGCCCGTTCGCGCCGGCCGATCTCGGTCACGAAGAAGTTCGTCGCGCGGGCGATGTCGCCGAGTTCGTCCGTGCGCTGCGTGCCGGAGAGTCCCTCCGCCTTCGGGTCGGCAGCGAGCGCGATCATGTCGCCCTGAAGCTGGCGCAGCGGCACGAGAATCGAGCGGGCCACCGCCAGGGCGGCGAGGGCTCCGAGCAGCAGGCCGATGGCCGCCCCGGCGAGGAGGAGCCGGCCGAGGAAGGTGCCGAACCGGTCGGCATCCTCGACCGCGTCGTCGTTGAGGTCGCGGGAGGCCTCGCTCAGGCCGGCGGCGAGGCCGTCCATCTCGGCGATCATCGCGTTCTGGCGCTTGAGCCCGTCGATCGTGGTGGCGAGCCGCGCGCGCCAGCCGTCGATGGCCTCGATCATGTCGGATTGAATCAGCGGCGAGATCGGCAGGGCGGAGGCGCTTGCCGAGAGCCGCTCGCCCTCGCTGAGCATCGTGGAGATGGCCTCCGGGTCCCGCCGCGCCAGCGCCTCGGCGGTGCGCTGGCCGAGCTTGAGCGTGGCGATGCCGATATTCTGCGTCGCCTGCTCGGTCGCGTTGGCCTCGCCTGCATAGGTTAGGAGCTGCGCCACCGCGTCGTCGAGCGTCCGCTGCTCGGAGGTCACGATCTTGAGCCAGCGCTCGCCCCACTCGGTCAGCCGGTCGCCGGCCGGCGGCTCGGAGGCGGTCAGCCCCTCGGCCTCCATCGCTTCGGTCTCGCGGGAGGTGGCGCGCAGGGCCGCCGCGAGGTCGCGGCCGGCATGGACGAGGCGGGTGCGCCCGGACTGCGCGGTCTCCTCGCCGCGTTGCCGGGCGAGGGCGCCTTGCCACGCGGCGGCCAGCACGGCGTTGAGCCCCGCCACGACGTCGCGGGTCGCGCGCAGCCGGTTCACCTTCCCCGTCATCGTCCAGGCGAGATCGACATTGGAGGCTTGCTGGCGCTGGCGCGCCTGCTCGGCAAGGTCGGTGAGGCGGTTCGCGCGCTGTCCCATCTCGGCGATGAGGCCGTCGTTCTCGCGGGCGACCGCCGAGAAATCCCGCATCCGCGCCACGTAGCGGTCGAGGGATTGGCGCGCCGCGGCGGCCCGCTCGGCTTGGCTCCGGATGCGGGCCTGATTCTGAAGCGCCTCCAGACCCTGTCCGGCCCTGGCGGTCAGGTCGAAGAACCGCGTCTCGATCGCCGCGCGTGCGTCGGCGCGGGCGGAGACGGAATCGTCGCGGACCATCCGCGCCAGGGTGAGGTCGTGATAGGCGCGGGTGGCGAGCAGGGCGCCGGCCCGGGCTCGCTCGCCTTGGGCGAGAAGGAACCAGCCCGCCGCCGCGATGGCCGCGGCGACGAGGATCGGGACACCGCCGACCAGGGCAATCTTCCGGCCGACCCGCATCCTCGCCCCGTGGCGGGCTCCCTCGGGAGCGTCCTTCGTCGGGGCGGGATCGTCGCCGGAAACGCGTCGCCGGACAAGGGCGTCGCGCCGGTCTGGATGGGGACGGCGAACCGCGCCGCCCTCATGCGCCCGCCGGGACCGTGTGGCGCCGTTTGCGCACCGGTGTCCCCCGGCCGCCGGAGGTGCCGAAGCGTCCTTCCTTGGTCGGCGTCGTCGGGACGGGCCGGCCGTCGCGCCCGCCCTGCTGGCGCCCGTGCAGGATCTCCCGCAGATGGGCCAGCGTCTCCGCCGAGGCCTCCAGATCCTCCGTTGAGAAATGCGGCATGGCGCCCTCCTCAACGCGCGGTGAGAGCGATGATGCGGACCTTGCGCCCGTCGGCGGCGCAGGCCGCCGGTTGGTAGGGCCACGCGGCGGCACAGGGGGCTGTCGTCGATGTTTCACCCTTGAGCGCCGGCGCCTCGGACTCCGTGACCTTGGGAGCCATGGCGGCGGGCGCCTCGATGGGCGCCGCGGACAGCGCCGGCTTCGGGCCGGCGGCGGCATCCGTCGCGGCCAAGCCGGCAACGAGGCCGGCGGACAAAACCGCGCTCGCGGCGATCATTGAGACCAATCCCTGCATGACATCCTCCCGCGGCTTTGCCGTCGTCGATGGGAGTGCTTGTAGGCAGGGGGCGTGTCCGGCGTTTTGCGTCGCCCGTCACAGGATCACCGGATCAGGGGGCGATTGTTGCGTCTCGCAGCCGCCGACGAAACATTCGGCGGCGAATGCACCTTCAGTCGCCTTCGGGGCGGAAGATGTAGCCGAGGCCGCGCACGGTGCGGATGTAGCGCGGGTTGGCCGGGTCCGGCTCCACCTTCTTGCGGATGCGGTTGATTCGCACGTCGATCGCCCGGTCGAATGCGTCCGGATCGCGGGCGTCGGCGAGATCGAGCAGCCGCTCGCGCGACAAGGCCCGCTTCGGATGGTCGGCGAAGGCTTTGAGGAGATCGAATTCCGAGCGGGTGAGCGGCTGCTCCACGCCCGCATCGTCGCGCAGGCGCAGGGCATCGAGTTCGAGCCACTTCGTGCCGAACCGAACGGTTCGCGCCGGTGCCGCGGCGTCGGGCGCCGCCTGCGGCGATGGCGGCGCGACCTGGGCCCGCCGCAGCACCGAGCGCACCCGGGCGACGAGTTCGCGCAACTCGCAGGGCTTGGGCAGGTAATCGTCCGCCCCGAGTTCGAGCCCCACCACCCGGTCGATCGGACTGGCGGTCGCCGTCAGCATGATGATCGGAATCGGGCTTCGCGCCTTCAGATCCCGCACGATGGAGAGGCCGTCCTCCTCGGGCATGTTGAGGTCGAGCACGATCAGGTCCGGCGTCCGGATCTGGAGATGGGCCCGCAGTGCCCGCCCGCCCTCGCACAGGGCCACGTCGAAGCCGTGCAGGCGCAGGTAGTCGCCGACCATGGCGCGGGCATCGGCCTCGTCGTCCACGACGGCGATGTGGGGGCCGGTCGCCGTCATAGGTCCGCGCCTGTCCAGTCCGGCGAAGAGAATCGGATGGTCACCTCGATCGTCCCTCGAATCGAAAAGGCACTTTCGGCTGGACTCGACAGCTTTCGCCCTCACCATGCCCGATCCGGCCGCGCTTGGCGACGCCACCGGGAGGGCGATCAACGGATCTTGGCGGACGGGCCGCGCCGAACTTGTGTACGATGATTGAAGCCGCCCAAGGGTGAGCGGCGGGGCATGTGTTGAGGCCACTCGCCTTTCGATAAGATTTCGTCGCAAGCTTTCGGTCAGCATCGCGGTGTGTGCTTTCGAACGGTGCAACCGCTCGCGCCGCAGCACAAAGGGCGGCGGGTGCGCATGCGTTACGCTGATTCGGTCGGCGGATGCATGCGGGCGACCTCGATGAGCTCGGAAGGCCTTCACGCGATGAACGACGACGACTGGCTCGAACTCATCCCCGACGAGGCCGCGGAAGCGCCGACCCGAGCCGGAACCTGGACCATCGCGGTGGTCGACGACGATCCGGCCGTCCACGAGGGCACCCGCTACGCGCTCGCCGGCTACAGCCTCGACGGGCGGGGCCTCGACATCCTCTCCGCCTATTCGGCGCAGGAGGCGCGGGCGCTGCTCGCCGAGCGGCGCGACGTCGCCATCGTGCTGCTCGACGTGGTGATGGAGACCGACGACGCCGGACTGAGGCTCGTTGACTACATCCGCCGGGAGCTGAAGGAGGAGACCGTCCGCATCATCCTGCGCACCGGCCAGCCGGGGCAGGCGCCGGAGCGGCGCGTCATCGTCGATTACGACATCAACGACTACAAGGCGAAGACCGAACTCACCGCCGACAAGCTCTTCACCAGCCTCACCGCGGCGCTCCGGGCCTACCAGCAGCTCCGGCGGCTCGACGAGACCCGGCGCGGCCTGGAAATCATCATCGACGCCGCGCCGATGCTGCTCGACCACAAGTCGATGCAGCGGCTCGCCGAAGGGGTGCTGACCCAGGTCGCCTCGCTCCTCAACGTCGATTGCGCCGGCATCCTGGTTCTGCGCGAGGATGAGGATGCCGCCGACCGGCGGGAGGGCGGCTTCTGCGTGCTGGCGGGCTCCGGGCTCTATGGCGGCTATGTCGGGCGCGATCCCGGCTGGCCGCTCGATCCCGGCATCCAGCCCCTGGTCGAGCAAGCTTTCGCGGCGCGCCGCCACAGCTTCGGCGACGGCCTCTCCACGCTCTACGTCCAGACCGCGAGCGGCAGCGAGATCGTCGCGCTGATCGACACCGACCGCCCGCTCTCCGATACCGACCGGGCGCTCATCACCCTGCTGGCGGGGCGCCTCTCGGTCGCCTTCGACAACGTGATTCTCTACGAGCGGCTGCAGCGCGCCAACGTCACCCTGGAGCAGCGGGTGGTCGAGCGCACTGCCGAACTGATCCGCGCCAACCGCCGCCTCGATATGCAGCGCTCGGACCTGCGCCGGGCCAATAGCCTCAAGACCGAGATTCTGGGCACCATCGCCCATGACCTGAAGAATCCGCTCTCGGTGATCCTGGGCCGCTCCGAGATGCTGACCGACCTGATCGGCCTCGATCAGGGGGAGGCGTCCGGCGCGGAGAAGGCGCGGGCGGCGATGCTGACCCAGGTCGAGCACATCCGCACCTCGGCGACCCGCCTGATCGACATGATCGACAGCCTCATGGCCGACGCCATGAACGACGCTCTCGACATCACCCTGCGGCGCGAGCCCGTCGATCTCGCCGGCCTCGCCCGCGAGGTCTGCGAGGCCAACCGTCCGCTGGCCGAATCGAAGGGCCAGAGCCTGAACACGGATCTGTCCGCCCCGCTCTCGCTCTGCGGCGACGCCGAACGGCTGCGCGAAGCGCTCGACAACCTCGTCTCGAACGCGATCAAGTATTCCTATCCCGGCGGCGCGATCACGGTGAGCGTGCGGGAGGAGGGGGGCGACCTCGTCTGCGCGGTGGCCGACCAGGGCCCCGGCCTGTCCCCGGAGGATGCCGGCCGCCTGTTCGGCCGCTACCAGCGCCTCTCGGCCAAGCCCACCGGCGGCGAGGGCTCGACGGGGCTGGGCCTCTCCATCGTCAAGCGCATCGCCGAACTCCACGGTGGCCGCGCCGAGGCGTTCTCCGACGGACCGGGGCAGGGCGCCGTGTTCTCGATGCGGTTCCCGAAGGAGGCGGTGGGGGTGCCGTAGGGGCGGACCCAACGGCCTGACCATGCAGGACGGCTTCCGATCCGGTCTGGGCCGTCACGATATCCAATTCCGGCCATTCCACCGCACCGGTTCTCCAGGGATGGCGCTTGATAACGTTCTTTTTGGATGGTCCTTGCCGATCATCCAGAGCAGACCGCAGCCTATGGTGTGCCAGGGCACACCCAAACGGACTGGCGTCGGCGGCCGCGTGGGGTGGAAGTGATGACGGTCAAGCCGGCGTTGGCATGCGTCCGGACAGGGGGCGCCAGCGGTGCCTTCAGGCGGCCTCAACTGCGGGCAATGGCGACCCTGTTGTCATCCAGGATCATGAAGCGGATGCCGGCACGACGCAGGGCCGCAATGGCTTTCCGGCGAGAGTGGGAGCCCCGGCTATCGGCATCCTCCTCAAGGCGCCGCACCGTCGAGAGCGACAAGCCGCTTGCCTGCGCCAGCATCGTCATCGACCAGTCGAGCAGGGCTCGAGCGGCGCGCAGGTGGTGACCCTCCACTAGCTGTTCCAGGCCTATGCGCATCAGGTCCGCCACCAGCGGCGGAGCGCCGAGCGCAGCGGGATAGAGGATCCCGTTGCGCTCGATCAAGCGCCCGCGCTCGTCAAAGACTGGGACTGAAAGCACCCGATAGCGCTCAGGTTCGCGGTTGCGAAGGTGATGCAGCGGCGCCGCTTGGAACATCTGCTCGGCTTGGCGCTGTGCGATGCTGTCGATAAACGCCGCGCGCTCGGCCGGCGCCACGTCGGCATAGGGATCGGCGATGATATCTTCCATCGGGCGCCCGGAAAACTGCGCCGCCTCGGGCGGAAAGTGATAGGTCCCGTCGAGATCGACGGGGATGAACAGGATGCGGGACGCAGCCAGCAAAGCGCTGCGCCGACGCTGATCGGTCTGGCGCAGCCGTAACAGGGCGGCTGCATCGGTTACGTCCAGGACGATGCCGGCGGCGGCCCGCGGTCGGCCCTCCGGCGTCAGATGCAATTCGGTGCGCATCGTGATCGTGCGCAGCGTTCCGTCCGGTCGCGCGATCCGGATCTCGCGCTTTGGCAGGACGTGGCCCTGCAGGAGATCGGCGGTGCTCGCCAAGTAGAACCGGTCTGCGGGATGGACGAGATCAGTGAGCAGGCTGTAGCTCGCGCGGGTCTGCGTGGGATCGAGCCCGAGCAGGCGGAAGAGGCCGGGCGACCAAGTCTGCTGCCCGGAGGCGAAGATCCAGGCCCAACTTCCCGTCAGCCCGTCATCCTCGATCAGCCGAAGGAATTCTGCCGGAGCGAAGGACAAATTGAGTGGATGCATAAAGTCCCGGTGTAGGCAGTCTGCGACGCACGCGCGCCTTGCTGGATAGTACTACGACGGCAATAAAGATTATGCTACGCGCCGGGAGGATCGTCCTACCTGTTGCGCCGAAATTGGGGGTGGTCTTACGTTGTGACTTATGGTTTGCTGACGGTTTGGTGGATACAAGCCCAGGCAAAATGGATTCGGTTCTCGATCTTTATCAAGATGAGATAGCCCTAAGTCGAGTGCCGCTGCGCCGGGTTGTAAAAGCGCTCGATGCCCTTGGCGGCGTCCGCCCGAATCCGGTCCCGACTACGTAACATCCCGCCTACGGGCAAATGCTTCCGGCCGCAGTGCGGAAGCCTGTTTCCCACCCTCAGCAGCCTTTGAGCGGTCAAGCTGTTTGCGCTTCGATCTCAGCGGAGGCGCCGCGCCCTTCCCGCATGGGACGACCGGGATGTTCGTGCCCCGCCTCAGCGAAGCCCTGCAAAGACCTCGAACGAGGCGCGGATGCGGGCCTCTTCGATCCCGTCCACGATGAAGACGAGGCGGGACGTGCGCGGGCCGTCCGGCCACGCCGCCATATGCGTCGGCGGATGGACGAGGTGCTGCACGCCGTGGACGGCCACAGGGCGCGCCTCGCCGGCGAGGTCGAGGATGCCCTTGACCCGCAGGATGCGGTGGCCGTGACGGTTGAGCAGCATCGACAGCCAGATCCCGAAGCCGGTCCAGTCGATCGGCCGGTCGAGCGTCACGGAAAAGGAACGGATCGTCTCGCCGTGGCGATTCGGATCGTGCCGGTGATGCCCGTGGTGGCCGTCAGGATGCGAGTGGCTGTGGTCCCCTTCCGGCTCTTGAGTCGGAGCGAGCCCGGTCGCATCGGCCATCAGCCAGGCCGCGTCCCACGCCGCGCCGTGAACGTCCACGACTGCCGCGGCCGGGTTCAGCGCGGCGAGGCGGCGGATGAGCGCGTCCCGCGCCGCCGGCCCAGTAAGGTCACCCTTTGTCACCACGATCCGGTCGGCGGCCGAGATCTGCTTGGTCATTTCCGGCCGGCGCGCGATCTGGTCGTCGGCATTGACCGCATCGACCGTCGCCACGATGCTGCCGGGGGCGAGGTGATGGGACAGCACGGGATCGGCCCGGAGGGTCGAGAGAATCGGGAACGGGTCGGCGAGCCCGGTCGATTCGATCACGAGCCGGTCGAAGGCCGGCACGAGGCCGCGCGCTCGCTTCGACAGGAGATCGCGCAGAGCCTCCGACAGCTCGCCCCGGATGGTGCAGCAGACGCAGCCCGATTGCAGCAGCACCATCGTCTCGTCGATCCGCTCGACGAGGTGGTGGTCGAGGCCGACTTCGCCGAACTCGTTGATGAGGACGGCGGCGCCCGAAAGCGCGGGATCGGACAGGAGCCGGCGCAGCAGCGTGGTCTTGCCCGAGCCGAGAAAGCCGGTCAGCAGATTCACCGGCAGGAGGGCGGGCGCCGTCATGCCGTGCGGTGCATGTGAGCGAGAAGCCCCTCGTCGAGCGGGTCGAAGGCTCGCCCGGAGAGTTTTTCCGCCGTCGGCCAGAGATGGGCGAGGGTGTCGATCATCTCGACCTTGCCGGTCGCCGTGGCGAGCACGTAGGCACGCCCCTGGAAGTCGGAGAGGGTCAGCCGGTAGGCGGACAGGATCCGGTTCGCGAGGCGGATCCGCCGCGTTCTTTCCAGCCGGCGCTCGCGGGCCGTATCGTTGCGCGAGTAGGTGCCGGGGCGTGAGACGGCATCCGTCCAGTGCGTCTCGATGCCGAGCACGCCGCAGAGCGAGCACATGGGCTTTCCCTTTCGGCTCCGGTCAGGCCTGACGCGGGAAACGCCGGGCGAAATCGTCGGCCATCTCGTTCATGGTCACGAACCGCACGCCCTCGTGGCCCTTCATGTACGCGAACAGGCGCTCCAGCATCAGCAGCACCTGGGGCCGGCCGGCGACGTCCGGATGGATCGTCATCGGGAAGACGGCGTAGTCCATCTCGCGGTAGACCCAGTCGAACTGGTCGCGCCACATCTGCTCGATGTCGCGCGGGTTGACGAAGCCGTGGCTGTTGGGCGCCTTCTTGATGAACATCATCGGCGGCAGGTCGTCGAGATACCAGTTGGCCGGGATCTCGATGAGGCCGGTCTCGTGTCCGCGCTTCAGCGGTACCATCCAGTCGGCCGGCTTTCCGGCGTAATCGATCTTCGTCCACTGGTCGCCGACCCGCACGTAGTAGGGTGTGAAGTCGTCGTGCATCAGCGAGTGATCGTATTTGATGCCGCGTTCGAGCAGGAGTTCGTTGGTGACGTTGGAGAACTCCCACCAGGGCGCGACGTAGCCCGTCGGACGCCGGCCGGAGAGCCGTTCGACGAGTTCGATGCACTTATCGAGAACCTCGGTCTCCTGCTCGCGCGTCATCGCGATCGGGTTCTCGTGGCTGTAGCCGTGGATGCCGATCTCATGCCCGGCATCGGCGACCGCCTTCATCTGCTCGGGGAAGGTCTCGATCGAGTGGCCGGGGATGAACCACGTCGTGCGGATGTCGAGGCGCTTGAACAGCTTCACGAGGCGCGGTGCGCCCACTTCGCCGGCAAAGAGCCCGCGCGAGATGTCGTCCGGCGAATCCTCGCCGCCGTAGGAGCCGAGCCAGCCCGCGACCGCATCGACGTCGATGCCGAAGCCGCAGAGAATGTCCTTTGCCATCGGTCGCGTTTCCCTATGCCGTTCCGGGCGAGATAAATGTCTCTCACAAAACTCCCGCCGCGCTGTCATCGCCCGAGCGAGAACGCAAAGAGACCGGGAGTTTTGTGATTCACTCCAAGGCGTCGGGATCGAACGGCGATGACGGTGGCGTTTCGTCCGGCGTCCTCACTCGGACTTTACCGGAACGGACCGATCAGGCGCTCGTACGCGGCTTCGGCGGGACCGTAGCTGCTTCCCGCGAGGTCGCACAGCAGCCCGCGGTCGCGGACGGTGATCAGAGCACGCTTGGCCTGGATCGCGCCGTAGCCTTCGAGCGCCTGGATCGCCAGCGTCACGGTCGATCGCTGCGTCGCCAGCATGATCGACAGGAAATCGTGGGTGAGCGAGAGATCGTTGCCCACCAGCCGGTCATGCGCCATCAGGATCCAGCGGGCCAGCCGCTCCTCGACGGAGTAGGCGCCGTTCGACATCGCCGTCTGGCTTATCGTCATCATCACCGTGTGAGTGTAGCGCAGCAGCAGGTCGTGCAGGGCGGGGCTGCTCCGGAGGGCGTCGCGGAACGCCTCGGCCCCGATCCGCAGCCAGGGGCCGCCGACCTGGACCAGAAGCTCGTGCGTGGCGTGATCTACCTTCAACACGCTAGCCGTGCTGACCATGCCCTCGGAGCCGAAGCAGCCGACCTCGATCCGCCGCCCCTCACCGGTGACGGCGACGTTCGACGACAATCCGGCTTCCGGAAAGTAGACGAAGTCCAGCGGGTCCCCGACGGACCAGAGGATGTCGCCTCTTTGAACCTGGACACGCTCGAACTGCGGCAGGAGCTGTTCCAGCTCGCTGGGTGGCAACGCCTGAAGTAGGCGATTTCGTGGTGATGATACACCCATCGCTGGTTCCAGCCCCTCTCGCGTTCCTGCGGAAACGCAGGCCCTTGAACGTTGCGTTCGATGTTCCCGGACGGCGCACGGGCCGGCGCGACCGGACGATGCTCGCTCCCCTTGTTTTTGCATTATCCTTTTCCGAAGGCCGGCAACCACCTTTCGGGATGATGCTCTCGCGGAATCCGCGTTGGGGCGGTGGCTCTCCAGGCGACGATTCGGCGTTCTTCAGGCCGACTTCGACCCGCGAAGCCGTGCCGTCATCCCCGCGCCGAGGCCTCGGCCGGCCGGGACGCCCGGCCGGTAACCCTTCGCCGTCCGGCCCGGCGGCGCAGCACATAGAGCGTCAGCCCGGTCGCGAAGAAGCCGGGGAGCGCGAGCGCCGCGAGGCAGAACAAGAGGGCGACGGGCGCGCCGAAGAAGCGCCCGCGATGCACTTCCAGCATGTTGTCGGCGATACGCGCGCCGAGGGCCGAGTCGGCGGCGCGCTTGTCGGAGAGCCGGACGCCGGTGCGGGCGTCGTAGGTGGTCTCGTTGCGCAGGTTCGAATCCGGGGCGTACCAGCGGATGCGGATCGCTGCGGCGTCCGGCCCCGGCAGGGTCAGGGTCGCGAGGGAGGCCGTGCGCGTGGCCCTAAACTCCGCCCAGGCGGTGTCGATGGCCGATGTCCCATCCGGCATCTTGCCATCCGCGATGTTGCCATCGGGGGGCTTGCCGCCGGGGGCGCGCTCTGCGGCCCGCGCCGGGGGGGCCGGGCCGGTCAGAAGCCATGTCGCGCCCGCGCGGTACCATTCATAGGACCACCACAGGCCCGACAGGGCGCTCACCGCGTAGACCGGCAAGAGCCATGTCCCGGCGACCGCATGCAGGGACCACCAACGGGCCCGGCCGGGCCGGGCGAGGTTCGGCCGGAGCCAGACCCGCCAGCCGTGCCGGCCGGGCCAGCGCAGATACAGCCCGCTGCCGAGGAAGAGGAGCAGAGCGAGGGTGCAGGCGCCGGTGATCGTGCGGCCCCAGCCCTTGCCCTCGCCGGGAAGCAGCAGCCAGCGGTGCAACGCCCGCACGGTGGCGAAGAACGCCTCGAGCCGCACGGGGCCGAGCACGGACCCGTCGGCGGGGTCGGCGTAGACGGGCGAGGGCCGCCCGCCCGCCCGGTCGCGGGCAAAACGCGCCACGGCGCTTTGAACGGGATCGCCCGAAAGGGTCAGTGCGGAGACGCGCCGTCCCGGAAGCTGCGCCTCGATCCGTGCCGCCAGGGCCGAGGGCGTGAGCGGCGGCCGGTCCTGCGCCGCCGAAACCTGCATCCGGTCGCGATTGGCGAAGGCGGTGATCGCCTCTTCGTAGCTCATCAGCGCGCCCGTGAGGCCCGTCAGCGCGAGCACGAGCCCGGCGGTGAGGCCGAGCGCCCAGTGCAGGCGAAACAGAACGGTGCGGGCGGGAGAGAAGGCTGACGGCATGACGCTCCGAGAATGGACTCGTCCGATGATCCGGTGAGGCCGGCGCCTCAGTAGCGCGCCGTCAGGCTGGCAAGCACCGTCAGGGGCGCACCGGGCTGATTGTTGAACGCGTTGAACGGCTGCTCGATGTAGCGCCGGTCGGTGAGGTTGCGGCCGTTCACGGCGAAGCGCCAAGTCGGGTCGATCTCGTAGAACACGGTCGCGTCGAGGCGGGCATAGGCGCCGACCTTGTAGGTGTTGGTGATGTCGCCGAAGCGCTCGCCGACATAGGTCAGGCCGCCGCCGAAGCCCCAACCGTGCAGGGGGCCGCCCTGGAACTGGTAGGTCGACCAGACGCTGGCGCTGAAGACCGGCGCCGCCGGCAGGCGGTTGCCGATGGCGACGGTCGCATCCTTCGTGACCTCCGCATCGAGATAGCCGATGCCGCCGATGATCTTCCAGCCCGGCAGGATCTCGCCGGCGATGTCGCCTTCGAACCCCTGCGAGCGCTGCTCGCCGGTGATGATCGAGAAGCCGGTATTGACCGGATCGGACGCGGCGACGTTCGCCCGCAGGATGCGGAAGGCGGCGGCACTCACCGTGAGCCGGTCGGGGATCAGGTCGAAGCGGGCGCCGACCTCCACCTGCTCGCCGGTCTCCGGGGGCGGGCTCGCGACGTTGAGGACGTTGGCGGTCTGCGGCACGAAGGAGGTGGTGTAGCTGCCATAGAGCGTGAGCGGCTCCACCGGCCGCCAGACGAGGCCGACCCGCGGTGAGACCCCGGTGAGGTTCTGCTCCGGCGGGATCGTCCGCGTGGTCGGGGTGCGCTGGAAATAGAGCTGGTCGGCCGTATCGAAACGCACGCCGAGCACGAGCTGCAGGCCGGGAAAGAACTCGATCTGGTCCTGCAGGTAGAGGCCGAACAGGCTGAGCTTCTGCCGCAGGTCGCTCTGCAGGGTGAGCGTGCCGATTTGCGGCACCGAGCCCCGGATCGGGTTGAGGAAGGAGACCGAGGTCGCGGCCCCCTGCGTCGTGAACGGATGGCGGAAGCCGTCCACGATCTCGAAACCGGCCAGGGCGGTGTGGCGGAAGCCGAGGGGATCGATGAAGCGCCCGACGGCCTCGGTCCGGCTGTCGATGGAGTGATAGATCGATTCGCCCTCGGTGAGGCGCCGCGTCACCGTGGTCCCGGCGGCGTTCACGCCCGTCGCCCGGGTCGCCAGGAGATTGAACGAGCCCCACTGGCCGTTGATCGCCTGCCGCAGGGTCAGGTTCTCGTTGACGTCGTGCTCCGCCAGCAGGGTGATCGCGTTCGCCTCGCCGTAGTAGCGCGACCACGGCTCGCCGTAGAAGCGGCGGACGTTGTCGAGCGGCACCCGGCCGCGCAACGCGATCAGGCCCTCGTCGTACTGGCTGTGCTGGCGGGTGAACTCGGCGTTGAGGTAGACCCGCGTCGAGGCGTCGGGCGTCCAGACGAAGGCCGGCGCGAAGAAGTGCCGGGAGTTTTCCGGGCCGCCGAAATCGCGGAAGGTCGCCTCGTTCTGCGTGCCGAAGCTGAAGCGTGCGGCGAGCCCCTCCACGCTCGGGATCGCGCCCGAGACCGAGCCCTGCACCCGGCGGAAGCCGAACGAGCCGCCCTGGACCGTCAGGTCGGCGGACGGCGTGAGGGTCGGCTGGCGGGTGACGATGTTGATGAGGCCGCCGGGATCGCCCTGGCCGTAGAGCACCGAGGCCGGGCCTTTGAGCACCTCAATCCGCTCGACGTTGGCCAGATCGCGCTGCGTCGGCTGAAACGTGTTGGCCGGGTTCAGCACCAGCCCGTCGATGGCGTAGGTCTGGGTGCGGAAGCCGCGCAGGATGTAGGTGTCGGAGCGGCCCTGGATCGTGCCCCCCGGCTGGACGTTGCTGACGTTGGTGAGCGCGTCGGTCAGGCGCACGGCCTGCTGATCGACCAGAACCTCGCGCGGGACGACCTGGATCGATTGCGGCGTGTCGCGCAACGCCGTGTCCGTCCGCGTCGCGGTGGCCGAGCGCGCGGCGCGGTATCCGACGACGGGACCGCTCGCCCGCTCGCCGCTGCCCGTGACCGAGAGTTCGGACAAAACGGCCTCGGCGCCCTCCGGGGGGACGGTTTGCGCATGGACGCTCAACGGCCAGAGAAGGGCGAGGCCGAGCAGGGCGCGCGAGCCGGTGACGATCGCAGCCGACCCCGGAGTGACGGGATGCACTCTTTCCTGCGCTGCGTTGCTCATAGTCGTTCCGATGCGAGAGCCGGCTCCACGGAACCAACACGGCGCGTTTACATATGTGGCTTTGCAGTCCGCAAGCGTATGATTGTCTATTTTGCAGGATTATTTCGATGGAGATCATGTCGTTGCGGCGGAACAACAATTTATTCCAAGTCTAAAGTAGAAACGAATCTGCGCCGGCCGCATGGCTTGGAAGTCATCGTTCGAACGGGATTCTGCGCCGCCGATGTCCGGGCCGTTCGGCGGCGGCGTCGCCCCGATGGAGCGCCGCTCGCCTCGCTTGCGCTTTCGTGTCTACAATCGCCACTACGATCCTCGCGCGATTGCCACGGCCGGGGCGCACCGACATGCGACGCCTTCTCAAGTTCCTGCACACGATGGGGGCGGTCGGGCTGATGGGGGCGATGGCCTGCCTCGTCATCCTCCTGAGCCACACCCCGCCTCCCGCCTCGCTCGCCGGCTACGCCCTGATGCGCGGGGCGATGGGCTCCGTCGCGACATGGATCTTCCTGCCCTCGCTCGGCCTGACGCTGATCTCCGGGCTGCTGGCGGTCGCGCTGCATCCGGGCTTTCGCGAGGCGGGGTGGGCCTGGGTCAAGCTCGCCACCGGCGTGCTGGTGTTCGAGGGCGGCTTCGTCGGCATCCAGGGGCCGATGCAGGAGGAGGCCCGGCGCAGCGCCGCCGCGCTCCGGGGCGAGATCGATCCCGCCACCCTCACGGGCGCGCTGGCGGCCGAGAGCAACACCCTTTGGGTGATCCTCGCCGTCGCGGTCGTCAACGTCGTGCTCGGCATCTGGCGGCCGCGCATCCTGCGGCTTCCGCGCCCCGACGTGTCACGGCCGGCCTGACGGCGTTTCGGCAAGGCGCCTTGGGAACATGGGTCGGCGCGGAACGCTTTCGGGCGAAGCTCCGTTGCCGCTCCTGGGGTTCGTATCGGATCGAGGGAGGCGGTGCGCCGGCACGGCTCCCGGCAGATGGGACGGCGGAGGAGCGTGATGGCGACGCGAGGCTTTACCGGGCGGCCCCCCGCCGCGGCGATCCGCGAACGGCTCCCGCCGGGTCAGTACCTCACCGACGATTTCCCCGTGCTCCAGCTTGGGCCCACGCCGCGGGTTTCGACCGAGGGCTGGCGCTTCACCCTGCGCCAGGGCCCGCGACCGCTGGCGAGCTGGACTTGGGAGGAGTTCGCGCAACTGCCCCGCACCCGTTGGAGCGGCGATATCCACTGTGTGACCAAGTGGTCGAAGTTCGATACCGCCTGGGAGGGCGTGAGCTTCGACGACATCCTGGCGGCGGCCGGTCTCGAGGCGCCGACGGGCTTCCTTCTGGCCGAAAGCCACGACGACTACACCACCAACCTGCCGGTGGCGGATCTGACCGGCGGCAAGGCGATGGTGGCGACCCATTACGACGGCAAGCCGATCCCGCCCGACCACGGTGGCCCCGCCCGTCTCCTCGTACCGCATCTCTATTTCTGGAAGAGCGCCAAATGGGTGAAGGGTCTGCGCTTTACCGAACGCGACGAGGCCGGGTTCTGGGAACTGCGCGGCTACCACATGTACGGCGACCCCTGGCGTGAGCAGCGTTTCAGCGGCGACTGAAGGATTGCCCGACGTGAACGGCATCGCGCCCTCGCCCTCGCCGTCACCCTGGCGGGAAGTGACGATCCGGGCGATCAGGCCCGTGACGCCGCGGGTGAAAAGCTTCCGCTTCGACCCTCTGGATCGCCCGCACCGGGCCGGCCAGCACGTCGATGTGCGCCTCACCGCGCCCGACGGCTACCGGGCGCAGCGCAGCTACTCCATCGCCTCGGCGCCGGATGATCCCGCCGGCATCGAACTGATGATCGAGGGGTTGGAGGCGGGCGAGGTTTCGGGCTTCTTCGACACCGTGGCCGAGGTCGGCGACACGATCGAGCTGCGCGGTCCCCTCGGCGCGTTCTCGTGGAGTCCGGCGGATGGCGGGCCGGTGCTGCTGATCGGCGGCGGCTCCGGCATCGTGCCGCTGCTGGCGATGGTGCGCGAGCGGACCCGGCACGCGCCCGAGGTGCCGATGCTGCTGATCTACTCCGTGCGCAATGCCGCCGAGGCCATCGCCCGGGCGGAACTCGCCGCGCTCTCCCGCGACGAGACCGGCTTCGACCTGACCCTGCTCCTGACCCGCGAGGGGCCGACCGCGGGCCGGCGCATCGACCGCGTGATGATCGACACAGCGATCGAGTGCCTCGGCATGCCGCGCCACGTCTTCGTCTGCGGCGGCAACGGCTTCGTCGGCGCGGTCGCCGATCTGCTGGTGGATGCGGGCGTGAAGCCGGGCCTGATCCGCACGGAGCGGTTCGGCGGCTGACGTCGTTCCGGTTCGGGTGTCCGGAGAGGGAAGGGCGCAGAGATCGCCCCTCCGAAGCACGGTTGCCTGCCTGTCCGAGGCAGGCCTGCGAGGGAGCCGGCCCGGATCGGAACCGGCTCTGTCCACTCACGCGAACGCGCCCGTTTCGCCGAACCGGTCTCCCGGTCCGGCGGCGCACTCAGCCTTCCTCGTCGCCATCCGTATCGTTGTCGATCAGATCGGAGACGTCGTCGTCGCCATCCTCTTCCTCGAGGAAGGTGTCGTCGTCCGTTCCCCCGGCGGCGTTGTCGCCACCCTCTTCGTCGTCCACGGCGATATCGGCATCGTCCTCGCTGGCCTCGGCCTCGTCGAGGGAGACGATCTCCGGGCCGCTCTTCTCGTCCTCGTCCTCGTCCTCATCCGTGGCGCGGCTGGCGACGGGCGGGGCGACGCGGGACGTCGCGACTTGGTAGATCGTGCCGCATTTCGGACAGGTCGCCGGATCACGGTCGAGATCGTAGAACTTGGCACCGCAATTCATGCACTGGCGTTTGACGCCGAGTTCCGGTCTAGCCACGGCTGCGCACCTCTGGGGACGGATAACGGAAAGGATCCGGGGGAGGGGCCCCGTTAGTCGCAGCCTCCGTCCATGTCAAACGCCGTGTCGCGTGTCATGCCGCGTTGTGCGCCGAGCGGCTTGTCGAAGGGCGAAGCCGGGCGCTGGCGAGAACGGTTGCGACGAAGGATGGGGCGGTGTCAGGCGCGACGCGCCCACTTGTTCTGCCGCCGCTCGACGGTGACCCGCAGGAGCCGGCCGAACGGCGTATCGCCCACCCGTCCGTCGCGGACGAACTCATGAAGGACGGCTTCAAGGGCGACGATGCGTTCGCTGGGGTGGCGATAGGCGCTCTCGAGTTCGTTCAAGGCTTCGAGAATGCATGTTCCAGCCGCCGAATCGGCGATGGCCGAAGCATGATCAACCTTGCGGAGGCATTGGCGCACGGGCGTCATCGGCAGCACCATAAACACATGCCAGGCGTTGTCGAACGCTCGATGCTGCGCCAAGCCTGCACCGCCCCTCCTTTGCACAGAATCGTATGAACGAAATTCAGTGGAGTGCCGCGCGGTGCCTGATCGGCCGTGGCAGCATTGTCCGCAGACGGCGGTTTATCGCTGGAGGCTGGGGTGCTCCGGCAGGATCGTACGCTAACGGCGAAGCGGTCGAGCGAGCCGTGGCGCGGGTTCCAGCGGCACCATATGAGGCCGTCGCCGGCCTTCCGGATGACGCGAGCCGGTCCGCATGGTAACGGGCGCCCGTCACGCCGGACCCGTCCGGCGGGCGGCTCTCGGTGCCCTGGCGGTGCCGACACGCCTCAGCGCAGCGCTTGAGCAAGACGCAGATTCCCGTGTCGCACGATTCCGAACCGCAGGCTGTCACCGCGTATCCCGGAGGCCCCTTGAACGGGGCCCTGAAGCCGCCGGGCGACAAGTCGATCTCCCACCGGGCGATGATCCTCGGGCTGCTCGCCATCGGCGAGACGCGGGTCGAAGGGCTTTTGGAGGGCGACGACGTGCTGCGCACGGCCTCCGCTGCCAAGGCGCTCGGGGCGCAGATCACCCGCGAGGGCGAGGGGCGCTGGCGGATCGTCGGCGTCGGCATCGGTGGGATGCAGGATCCGGACGGCGTGCTCGATTTCGGAAATGCCGGCACCGGCTCGCGGCTGATGATGGGCGTCGTCGGCGGCCAGCCCGTGACCGCAACCTTCGACGGCGATGCGAGCCTTCGCAAGCGGCCGATGCGGCGCATCCTCGATCCGATCCTGAAGATGGGCGCCGAGATCGTGTCCGAGGCCGAGGGCGGGCGCGTGCCGCTGACCCTGAGGGGGCCGCGCGAGGCGATTCCGATCCACTACGAACTTCCGGTGGCTTCGGCGCAGATCAAGTCGGCGGTGCTGCTCGCCGGGCTCAACGCGCCGGGCACCACCACCGTCATCGAGAAAGCGGCGTCCCGCGACCATACCGAGCGGATGCTGCGCCTGTTCGGCGCGGAAGTGACCGTCACGCCGTCGGGCGAGGGCGGCCATGGCCGCACCGTCACGCTGACCGGCCAGCCGACCCTGCGCGGCACCGATGTGGTCGTGCCGGCCGATCCGTCCTCGGCCGCTTTCCCGCTGGTGGCGGCGCTGGTCGTGCCGGGCTCCGAGGTGATTCTGCGCGGCGTGATGATGAACCCGCTGCGCACCGGCCTCATCACGACGCTGATCGAGATGGGCGCCGAGATCGAGCGCCTCGACGAGCGCGAGGAGGGGGGCGAGACGGTGGCCGACCTGCGGGTGCGCGCGAGCCGCCTGAAAGGCGTCGATGTGCCGGCCGAGCGGGCGCCCTCGATGATCGACGAATATCCGATCCTGGCGGTCGCCGCCGCGTTCGCCGAAGGCACGACCCGGATGAACGGCCTGCACGAATTGCGGGTCAAGGAATCCGATCGGCTCGCGGCGGTCGCCGCCGGGCTTGCCGCCAACGGCGTCACCCACGCCATCGAGGGCGATGACCTGATCGTGACCGGCGAAGGGCAGGCGCCCGCGGGCGGCGGCACGGTCGCAACCCATCTCGATCACCGCATCGCCATGGCCTTCCTCGTCCTGGGGCTCGCCGCCAGGAGCCCCGTCACCGTGGACGACGGCGCGATGATCGCCACGAGCTTCCCGAGCTTCCGCCCGACCATGCTGGCGCTCGGCGCCCGGATCGAGGACGGGGCCGCGGCATGATCCCGGATGAGATCGCCGTGCACCGGGACAACGCGCGCCTTGTCATCGCCATCGACGGCCCGGCCGCCTCCGGCAAGGGCACGCTCGCCAAGCGGCTCGCCCTCCATTACGGCCTGCCCCATCTCGATACCGGCCTGCTCTACCGCGCGGTCGCGCTGACCCTGCTCGACGCGGGGGCCGACCTCGACGACACGGGAGCGGCGGCGCGGGCGGCCTCCGACCTGTCGGCGGAGCGGCTGTCCGACCCGCGCCTGCGAGAGCGGGCGATGGGCGAGGCGGCCTCGCGGGTCTCCTCGGTGCCGGAGGTCCGCGCCGCCCTGCTGTCCTGGCAGCGGCGCTTCGCCGAAGCGGCGGAGGGAGCGGTGCTCGACGGACGCGACATCGGTACCGTCGTCTGTCCGGATGCGCGGGTGAAGCTGTTCATCACCGCCGCTCCGGAGGAGCGGGCGCGCCGCCGCCATCGCGAGTTGCTCGGCCGCGGCGAGGAAACCACCCTCGCCGCGATCCTCGCCGACATCCGCGCCCGCGACGCCCGCGATTCGAGCCGCGCTGCCGCCCCGCTGAAAGCCGCCGAGGATGCGGTGGTGCTCGACACGACCGAACTCGACGCCGAGGCCGCCTTCGCCGAGGCGGTCGCCATCGTCGAGCGGCTCAAGGCTGCCTGAGAGGTCCGCCCGTCTCGCCGAGTTTACCCGCCGAGCCAAGTTTCTCCGTGGAGCCAAGCCTCCACCCGCGCCGCGAGGATCTGCGGATCGCCTGAGAGATGCAGGCGCTTGGTGCGGGAGGCCTCCCCGGAGATCAGCGTGACCTCCGCCTTCCGCAGCCCCAGGCTCTTGGCGACGAAGGCGGTCAGCGCCGCGTTGGCGGCGCCCTCGACCGGTGGAGCCGCGACCCGCAGGGACAGGACCGGCCGTCCGCTCGCCTCCGTGCGGACGCCGTCGAGTCCGGTTCGGCTGGCTCGCGGTGTCAACCGCACCGCCAGGACAAGGCCGTTCGCCTCGAGGGTGAAGGGGCTTTGCGTCATGAAGGTCTCGCGGGCTCCGCTGCTCGATCGGGCGGATATGCTCCCGTGCCGACGCGTATCCGTCCTGCCGAGAGGATTGTCATCGGGACAATCAGCGGACCATCGGTTCGGCTTGCGCTCATGCGCGCCCCGGCGGCGAGTTCGCGGTGATCCTCGGGCCTGCGCGGCGCGCGGCAGCCTCGAAGGTCAGTGGGGCCGGGGTCCAGGGGCACCCGCAAGCAGCCTGAGAACACCCGTCCGCAGGCCGCCTCGCCTCCGACGCGGGCCCACCGCTGCTTCGCCCGTGTCCAGGCCTGAACCGGGCGTTCGATCGGATCCCGTGCGGATGGGCTCTACGCCGGCTTGACCTCAATGCTTGAGCTTGTCACCGAGACAAGTTCAGTTGTGCACAATATACAGATTGGGGATTGAACAAGTGGAGTTGGCGGCTGGGGATGCGCTTGCGCCGTTCGGGGCGGGCTGATAGCGGGTTGTACGCTGCCGGTTTAGCTCAGTTGGTAGAGCAACCGCCTTGTAAGCGGTAGGTCGCGAGTTCGAGTCCCGCAACCGGCACCATTCCGCCCGCGATCTTGCAGACATGTCGGGCAGCGCGCGAGAACTGTCCCCGTCGGCGGCTGGCCTGTCCAAGATGCGGCGCAGGACAAAAATCTTTACCTTCGCGTGAGTCCGAGACCAAGAGCGCAGCATTTGCGCCCTTTCCGCAACTTTCAGAGTTGTAACGGATGATGGTGCATTTGGAAAAGGTTTGAGGCTCTTTCCGCAGGCGGCTGACGTGTTCGGCCACGGCGTGAGGGCCGTCATCCGGATGGGGGCGTTCGGACGTATGCGGAAATCGCTGAGTTTCACGCCGCCGGATCTGCAGGAGGCCCGGCCGGAGCCGGTGCGCCGCCGCTACGTCTTCTACATTCCCGGCTATGATCCGGAGGCGAAGACCCGCTACCGGCTGCTCTTCGTGCGGGAATGGGCCCGCTACACCAAGCGGTTCGGCGGCAGGCGGGAGATCTCCCGCGCGCAGTCGAGCGAGGACGGGCTGGTCCAGAGCTGGACCGTCAGTGCGCCCGAGCAGGGCGACGGAGCGGAGACCCGCTACGACGTGCTTTTGTGGGACGACATCGTCGCCGCCGACTTCGCCCGTTCCCGCTTTCTCAGCGTGGCGCTTCTCGTCGCCGGCACCCTGCACATGATCCTGATCGGCCTGCTGTTCCGCTTCTACCGGCTGCACTGGAAATACGGCAACGTCATCCTCTACCCCTTCGTGATGGTGATCCTGCTCACCGCCCTGTCCCTCGTCATCGGGGGGGCGGTGCATGCCCATCTCGGCGACGGATTCGGTCACAGCCTCCGATGGCCGCTCTGGGTCTCGCTGCCCCTGGCAGTGGTCGCGGGCATCGTCTGGATCAAGGCGATCGAAGCCTTCCTGAACCGCGTCTTCTTCTGGCAACTCCTGAACGACTGGGTGTTCAACTGGCAGCACGGCCAGGGCTGGCGGCCCGATTACGAGCGCCGCCTCGATGCCTTCGCTGCGCATATCCTGTCCGCCCTCGCGGCGCGGGCCGCGGCGGGGGAGGCGACCGACGAGGTGATGATCGTCGGCCATTCCTCCGGTGGGCTGACGGCGGTCGAGGTTGCGGCCCGCGTGCTCGCCCGTGACGGGACGATCGGCATCTCCGGCGCCAACCTGTCCCTCGTGACGCTCGGATCCGGTCTGCCGCTCGTGGCGATGCAGCCGGCGGCCACTCGCCTGCGGGCGGAGATCGCGGGCCTCGTCACGGAGCGGCGCATCGTCTGGTGCGACTTCCACGCGCCCCAGGATTGGATGAACTTCCCCGGCTTCAATCCGCTGCTCCACCTCGGCCTCGACCTGCACGGGCAACCGGTCGCCAATCCCCTCGTGCGCTCGGCGCGCTTTCGCGAGCTGATCTGCCCGGAGACCTACCGGCGGGTACGCTTCCGTCCCTTCCGGATGCACTTCCAGTTCCTTCTCGCGAACGAGCGGCCCGGCGCCTACGATTTCTTCGCGATGACCTTGGGCCCGCAGCGGCTGCGCGAGCAGGTGCTCGCCCCCGCTGCATGCCCCGAACGTGAGCCCGCCCTTCCGCTCTGATCCGGTCCGTCCGGACGCCAGCCGGCACTGAGGTCGATGCAGGCTTTCATCGTTGCCGTCGGCAGTCACGGCGATGTCCTGCCACTCCTTGCGATCGCGGCCGAGCTGCGACGGCGGGGGCATGCGATCACGCTGGCGGCGCCCGCTCCGTTCGCGGCCATGGCCGCCCGGGCGAATCTGCCGTTCTTCGCCCTCGGGACGGAGGACGACTACCGGCTCGCCGCGACCGAGACCGAACTCTGGCGACCCTGGCGCGGCGTTGGAGCGATGTTCCGCCATGTCTCGGCGGCGACCGAGCCGGTCTATGAGTGGCTCGCCAGGGAGGCACGGCCCGGCGAGAGCATCGTACTCGCCTCGACGCTGGCGCTCGGGGCACGGGTGGCGCAGGAAAAGCGCGGGCTGGACGTTGTCACGGTGCATCTCATGCCGTTGCTCGCCCGGAGCCGCACCGATCCGCCGATCCTGCCCGGCCTCCCGCTCTCCGAGCGGCTGCCGGCGCGCTTCCGGCATTGGATCGGACGCGGGGCCGACCGTTTCGTGATCGGGCCCGCCGCCCTGCCGGCCCTGAACGAATTTCGCGCGAGGCTGGATCTGCCGCCGGTGCTCCGGCTCCGCCGCTGGTGGAGCAGCCCGCAGCGCGTCCTGTTCGCCTTTCCGCGATGGTACGCCGCGCCGCAGCCGCACCGGATGCCCCAATCGCTGCAGGTCGGCTTCCCGCTCGCGGATCGTTTCGGCGATGTCGCCGAGCCGGAGCCCGCCGTCGCGCGCTTCCTGGACGAGGGGCCACCGCTGGCCTTCACCTACGGATCGGCGATGTCGGGGAGCCAGGGCTTCTTCCGCACGGCGCTGCGGATCTGCGAAAGGCTCGGACGGCGCGGCCTCCTCCTGGCGCCGCAGGGCGGGCAGGTGCCGACGGACCTGCCTGCGGGCGTGCTGCACGTCCCCTACGCTCCGTTCAGCCGCGTGCTACCGCGCTGCGCGGCGCTGATCCACCATGGTGGCATCGGTACCGTCGCACAGGCGCTCGCGGCCGGAATCCCCCAACTGGTGGTGCCCGTCGCCTTCGATCACTTCGACGAGGCGCGCTGGCTGCAACGTCTCGGTGTCGGCACTTCCTTGAGCCGCCGCCGCTTCACGCCGGCCCGCGCAACGTCCACTTTGCGCCGGCTGCTGACCGATCCGCACGTCGCCCAGGCCTGCGCGGCGGCCAAGGCACGGATGGCGCAGGAGGATGGCGTCGGGGAGGCCTGCGATGCGGTCGAAGCCTTCGCTCGAACGGTCCGATCGTCCGCTGCCTGATGCCGCTACAGCGAAAACCGATCGACCTCCTCCAGCAGCCGCACGAAGGCCTGCGCGCCGTAAGCGAGGGCGGCCTCCCCCGCTTCCGCCGTGCCGAGGCGGGCGTCCCCGAGAGCCCCGGACGGGTGGAGGTCTTCCGTCTTCCAGGCGAAGGCCGCCGGGCGGCCGGCGCGCAGCAGCGCGAAGTCGCGCTCCATCGCCACCGTGCGGGGCTCGAAATCCTGGATGTGTTCCTGCCGCACGAGGTCGGGCCGCAGCGCCAGCATCAAGGCGGTCTCGATGCCGCCGGCATGGATGCCGTGGCGGATCTCACCGGGCGGAAACAGCCCCTCGGGCAGGCCGAGCCGGCTCCACGAGGTTGTGACCGCGACCATCCCGAGTCGGCTGCGCAGCTCGCCCGCGACGAGGTCGATGAGCGCGCTGTTGCCGCCGTGGGAGGAGACGATCACGAGCTTCGTGCAGCCCGCCCGGTGCAGACTCGCGCCGATCTCGGTCCAGGCCGCAAGCGCGGTCGGCGCGGTCAGGGTCAGCGTGCCGGGGAAGGAATCGTGCTCATCCGACTTGCCAACGGCCTGGACCGGCAGGAGCAGCACGTCGAGCGCCTCCGGCACCTGCGGTGCGACCCGCGCGAGATAGCCTTCCGCGATCAGGGTGTCGGTGCCGAGCGGCAGGTGCGGCCCGTGCTGCTCCACCGCGGCGACCGGCAGGACCGCGATGGTTCGGCTCATGTCGCGGGCACGGATCTCCGCCGTCGTGAGGTCGAGCCAGGATCGCGCCGGCATGCTGTCATCTCCGTTGTCGCGGGTCGAGCGCCGCGCCGGCTCGTTCATGCGCTCCCGGCTTCCATCGAGCGGAGACCGCATCAACCACGCGTTAGTCAAGCTGGCTTAACGGTCGCCGGATTGCGTCCGTCGCCATTGCCGAATTGCCATGAACACTTTTCCTTATAACAGGCTTGGCGTGATGCCCTCCGACCCCGGTGCGGCGAATGACGACTCGTCCGAGGCGATGCGCCGGGAATTGGCCCGCCTGCGGGAGATGCTGGAGCAGAACTCGGACTGGATCTGGGAGGTCGATGCGCAGGGGCGCTACACCTACGCCTCGCGCCAGTGCGTCGCTCTGCTCGGCCGCGAGCCGGAGGAGGTGTTGGGTCGCACACCCTTCGACTTCATGCCGCCGGACGAGGCCGAGCGGGTGGGCCGGATCTTCGGCGCCATTGCCGCCGAGCGGCGGCCCTTCACCCAGCTTCTCAACCGCAACCTGCGCAAGGATGGCAGCCTCGTCGTGCTGGAAACCAGCGGCGTGCCGCTGCTCGGTCCCGACGGCGCGTTGCGCGGTTACCGCGGCATCGACCGGGATGTGACCGAGCGGGAGGCGGCGAACGAGCGGCTCCGCCACCTCGCCCGACACGACGACCTCACGGGCCTGCCGAACCGGATGTATCTGCGTGGGCATCTCGCGAAGCAACTGGCCGCCGGACAGCGCCCCGGCGTGCTCTGCCTCGATCTCGACGGCTTCAAGCCCGTCAACGATCGCCTCGGCCACGCCGCGGGCGATCGCGTTCTGACGGAGATCGGCCGCCGCCTCGCCGAACTGGCGGCTTCGCGGGGCCTGTTCGCGGCGCGGCCCGGCGGCGACGAATTCGTTCTGATCGTGCCGGACGGCGTGGACGTGTCGCCCGAGGCCGTTCGTGCGGTCATCGCCGCGCCCATCGCCATCCACGCCGAGACGGTGCGGATCGGCGCCAGTCTCGGCCTCGCTTCGGCACAGGGCCCTGAGGACACGGTCGATGCCCTGCTCGCGCGGGCCGACCGTGTCCTCTACGAGGCCAAGGAAGCGGTCAGACGGGCTGGCGTCAGCGACGGCGGCTGAGGAGCCAGCCGAGGCCGAAGGCCGCCGCGGCGACCAGTGCCAGGGTCGTGCCGCGGTTCTCTTCTACCTGCGATGCGAGGGCGCGACCGCGCCGGTTCGCCTCGTCGCGCAGATGCCGCCCGCGGGCATGGGCCTCGTCGTGGAGGTGGCGACCCCGTTGCGCGGCCTCGTCACGCAGGTGCCGGCCGCGGGAGACCGCTTCGTCGGCGAGACGGTAGCCGTCCTCGTAGATGTCCTCGGCCCGCTCGCGGGTCCGGCCATAGGCCGCCTGCGCCACGCCCGCGACCTGTTCGTAGGCACCCTCGACCTGCGGACGGGCCTGGCCTGCCACGGCGCCGAGCACGGTGCGACCGCGGCCCTTGAGATTGCGGAAGCGGCCCTCGATCTGGTCCCTGTTCATGATAAATTCCTTTTGATCAAATGACTGCCGAGCCCACCCAATGACGGGGCCCGAAACGAAGAAGCCGCACCCGGTCGGGTGCGGCTCCGGCCGTCGGATCTTGGATCGGAAAGTCCCGCCGGCCTCGTGCCTTAGAGCTTGCTCTTCACCGCATCGGCGGCGTTCTTCACGCCCTCCTTGGCCTCGCCGACGGTGCGCTGGGTCTTGCCCTCGAGCTCCTGCGCCTTGCCTTCGGCCTGCAGCTTGTCGTTGCCGGTCACATTGCCGACGCCCTGCTTGACGTTGCCGGCGACTTCGTTGGCAGCGCCCTTGATCTTGTCGGTCGTGCTGCTCATCGCGTTTCTCCGTTCATGGGTCTTACGCCGCGTCGCGACGCTCTCGGCACACTGAACGGCAGCTTCGATCGCTTGGTTCCACTCCTATGATGCGGCGTGCATCGGCGCACACACGCTGGCCGTGGCATTCATGGCGGCCAACGCGGTGGCAGCGTTCAAAAAATATCTGCGCGGCGGCCAAATATTTTCCTGTCAGCGCTTGGGTCACGAGCGGTTACGTATGCGGTATCCAAAATTCCAATATGGCTAAGCCGGGCACCCGTTCCGGTCCGCCAAGAAGACGTGAGTTCGAGGGACCGCTCCATGGCCGTTCAAGCCGCCGATCCATTACCCGGCGCTAGCGCTTATTCCGCCTCGCGCGCCGATTCGCCTCTGGGCGGGCGCTGGGGACAGCTCATCCTCGGCGTGCTGTGCATGTCGATGATCGCCAACCTGCAGTACGGCTGGACGCTGTTCGTCAATCCGATCAACGACAAGTACCAGTGGGGCAAGCCGGCGATCCAGGTCGCCTTCACGATCTTCGTCCTCACCGAGACCTGGCTCGTGCCGATCGAGGGCTGGTTCGTCGACAAGTACGGCCCGAAGGTCGTCACCCTGTTCGGCGGCGTGCTCTGCGCCATCGGCTGGGCGATGAACTCGGTCGCCGACTCGCTGTTGTTCCTGTATCTGGCCGCCGCCATCAGCGGCATCGGTGCGGGCGCGGTCTACGGCACCTGCGTCGGCAACGCCCTCAAGTGGTTTCCCGACCGCCGCGGTCTGGCCGCCGGCCTCACCGCCGCGGGCTTCGGCGCGGGCTCGGCCCTCACCGTCATCCCGATCGCCGCGATGATCCGCGACAGTGGCTACGAGCAGACCTTCCTCGCCTTCGGCCTCGGCCAGGGCATCGTCGTGATGGTCGCCGCTCTGCTGCTCTCCTCGCCGAGCGCCGCCTACAAGGAGCGGATGCTGGCCGGCCGCGTGTCCCCCAACGCGACGAGCCGCCGCCAGTACTCGTCGGCCGAGATGGTCCGCACCCCGGTCTTCTGGCTGATGTACGCGATGTTCGTGATGATGGCCGCCGGCGGCCTGATGGCGACGGCCTCGCTCGCGCCCATCGCCAGGGACTTCCAGGTCGATTCGATCCCGGTCTCGCTCATGGGCCTGACCCTGCCGGCGCTGACCTTCGCGCTCACCATCGACCGGGTGCTCAACGGCGTGACCCGGCCGGTCTTCGGCTGGATCTCCGACCGGATCGGGCGTGAGAACACCATGTTCGCCGCCTTCATGATCGAGGGTGCCGGCATCCTGGCGCTCGGCATGTTCGCCCACTCGCCGATGGCGTTCGTGCTGCTCACCGGCCTGGTGTTCTTCGCCTGGGGTGAGATCTACTCGCTGTTCCCCTCGACCTGCGCCGACACCTACGGCGACAAGAACGCCACCGCCAATGCCGGCCTGCTCTACACCGCCAAGGGCACGGCCTCGCTGATGCTGCCGGCCTTCCTGGCGATCCAGACCGCGACCGGCTCCTGGCAGAACGTGTTCTACCTCGCCTCCGGCATGGCCTTCGTCGCCGGCTTCCTCGCGCTCTTCGTCCTGAAGCCGATGCGCGCCCGCTTCGTGGCCCGCAACCAGTGACGGAGGCGACCGTGACGCGCTGGATCGGCTTCGTCCACGACGGCGAGCCCGGCTTCGGCCGGCTCGACGGAGAGCGGATCGCGGTCTGCGAGGGGGACCTGTTGGGCGAGAACAGATCCACGGGGCAGGTGCTGGCGCTCGCGGATGTGAGCGTCGGCCTGCCCTGCCGGCCCTCGAAGATGATCGCCCTGTGGAACAATTTCGGGGCGCTCATGGAGAAGCAGGGGCTCTCGCGGCCCGAGGCGCCCCTGTTCCTGATCAAGCCCGCCAACACCTACCGGCCCTCCGGCGCAACCGTGGCGGTGCCGGAGGCAGCGGGCCGGGCGCTCTACGAGGGCGAACTGGGCATCGTCATCGGCAAGCGGGCCCGTGATCTCACCGAGGAGGAGGCCGCTGGCCACGTCTTCGGCTTCACCTGCGTGAACGACGTCACCGCTTCGGCGATCCTCAAGGCGGATGCGAGCTTCACGCAATGGACCCGCGCCAAGGGCCTCGACGGTTTCGGGCCGTTCGGTCCGGTCATCGCCACCGGGCTCGACCCTGCGGCGCTGACCGTGCGGACCCTGGTGAACGGTCGCGAACGTCAGAACTTCCCGATCGGCGACATGCTGATCCCGGTCCCCCGGCTCGTGGCGCAGCTCTCGCAGGGCATGACGCTGGAGCCGGGTGACGTGATCGCCTGCGGTACCTCGGTCGGGTCGGGGCCGATCCCCAAAGGCGCAACGGTCGAAGTGGTGATCGAGGGCGTTGGAACGCTCTCGAACCGGTTCGATTAAAGTCACGCTCAAGCAAAAGTGGTCTCCGCGGCCGGACGGAACCGGCCTCGAACGGCGTTTCAGAACAAAGCCGGCGGAGCGGAAACGGCAGCACGGGTGAGAATATGAGCATCGCGATCGTCGGCGCCGGCGCCATCGGCGGATATCTCGGAGTCAGGCTGGCGGAGGCCGGCGAGGACGTGACCTTCATCGCCCGCTCCAACGCGGCGGCGATCCAGGCGGACGGCATGCGCCTGATCGAGGAGGACGGCACCGAGATCCACTCCAAATCCGTCAAGGCGACCCGCTCCATGCAGGAGGCGGGCGTGCACGAGGTCGTGCTGCTGACCGTGAAGGCGCATCAGGTCGGCCCGATCGCCGCGGACCTGCATCACCTGATCGGCCCCGACACCGTCGTGGTGACGATGCAGAACGGGATTCCGTGGTGGTATTTCTTGGGTGGCTACAGTGGAGACCATGCCGGCACGCGGCTGGAAAGCGCCGATCCCGGCGGGCTGATCGCCGACCATCTCGACCCCAGGCACGTCATCGGCTCGGTGGTCTATCCGGCGACCGTGCTCACCGATCCCGGTACCGTGAAGGTGATCGAGGGCAACCGCTTCGGTCTCGGTGAACTCGACGGCTCGAAATCGGAGCGGGTGCTCGCCCTGTCGCAGCGCCTCGCCAAGGCCGGTTTCCGCGCGCCCGTCACCAGCGATATCCGCGCCGAGATCTGGCTCAAGCTGTGGGGCAATCTCAGCTTCAACCCGATCTCCGCGCTGACGCACGCGACGCTGGAAGACATCTGCCGCTTCCCCGACACGCGGGCCATCGCGGCCGAGATGATGCGCGAGGCCGAGGTCATCGCCAATCGGCTCGGCGTCACCTTCCGCCTCGGCATCGACAAGCGCATTGCGGGGGCCGAGAAGGTCGGCCCGCACAAGACCTCGATGCTGCAGGACGTCGAGGCCGGCCGGCCGATCGAACTCGAAGCCCTCGTCGGCTCGGTGATCGAACTCGGCCGCCTCACCGGCACCCCGACCCCGCATATCGACACCGTCTTCGCCCTGATGCGGCTCCTGGCCCAGAGCCTGGAGCGTGCCAACGGCCGCCTCGCGATCCAGGGAGCATGACGATGCTTCTGCCCGAACCTTCCGCCCTTCTCCCCACCGATTCCAAGGAGGCCAGCGTGCCCGCGACGACTCTTCACGAGCTGATCCAGGCCGGCGCCGATGCGGCCCCCGCCCTGTCGAGCCCCGGCGGCGTGCCGCTGACGTTCCAGGCCCTGCGGGCGCTGACCGAGCGCACGGTCGCCGACCTCAACGCCCGCGGCATCGGCCGCGGCGACCGCGTCGCGATCGTGCTGCCGAACGGACCCGAAATGGCCGCCGCCTTCATCGCGGTGGCCGCCGGCACCACTTCCGCGCCGCTCAACCCGAGCTACAAGGCCGACGAGTTCGAGTTCTACATGAGCGACCTCGGGGCCAAGCTCCTGCTGGTCGCGGAGGGCTCCGAGTCGCCGGCCGTCGCCATCGCGGAGAAGCTCGGCGTGTCGGTGGCCCGCCTGCGGCCGACCCCGGAGGAGGGCGCCGGCAGCTTCACGCTGCATTTTGCCGGCGAGAGCGCCGGTCCGGCGGCGAAGAGCGGCCCCGCCGGGTCGGACGACATCGCGCTGGTGCTGCACACCTCCGGCACCACCTCGCGGCCGAAGATCGTGCCGCTGACGCAGGCCAATGTCTGCGCCTCGGCGCGCAACATCCGCACCGCGCTGGCCTTCGTGCCCGAGGATCGCGGCCTCAACATCATGCCGCTGTTCCACATCCACGGCCTGATCGCCGGCATCCTCGCCCCGCTCTCGGTCGGCGGCCAAGTGTCCTGCACGCCGGGCTTCAACGCGCTGAAGTTCTTCGGCTGGATGGATGAGGTGCGCCCCACTTGGTACACCGGCGTGCCGACCATGCATCAGGCGATCCTGGGCCGGGCCGCGCGCAACCGGGAGATCATCGCGAAGAACCCGCTGCGGTTCATCCGCTCCTCCTCCTCGTCCCTGCCGCCGCAGGTGATGAAGGAGCTGGAGGAGACCTTCGGCGCGCCCGTCATCGAGGCCTATGGCATGACCGAGGCCGCGCACCAGATGGCCTCGAACCCGCTGCCGCCCAAGCCCCACTATGCGGGCTCGGTCGGCCTCGCGGCGGGCCCGGAAATCGCGGTGGTCGATATGGACGGCGAGCCGCTGCCCGCGGGCGAGACCGGCGAGATCGTCATCCGCGGCGACAACGTGATGAAGGGCTACGAGAACAACGACAAGGCCAATGCCGAGGCCTTCACCAAGCAGGGCTGGTTCCGCACCGGCGACCAGGGCGTGCTGTCGCCCGAGGGCTACCTCTCGATCACCGGGCGCCTCAAGGAGATCATCAACCGCGGCGGCGAGAAGATCAGCCCTCGCGAGGTCGACGAGATCCTGATGGACCACCCGGCGGTGTCGCAATGCGTCACCTTCGCGGTACCGCACGACAAGCTCGGCGAGGATGTGGCCGCCGCGATCGTTCTGCGCGAGGGCGTCGAGGCGGTGGAGAAGGATATCCGCAGCTTCGCCTCGGAGCGTCTGGCCGCCTTCAAGGTGCCGGCCAAGATCCTGATCCTCGACGAGATCCCAAAGGGCGCCACCGGCAAGCTCCAGCGCATCGGGCTGGCGCAGAAGCTCGGGCTCGTCTGAGGCTTCCGCCTGATCCGGGGGCCGCCCGCGGTTGCCCGGATCGCTTTGCCGACCGAAGCATGGGTCGGAATCAAATGAGAAAGGGCCGGCGGATGAACCGCCGGCCCTTTCTGCGTTCTCGCCGAGTGCGAAAAACTCAGTTCCGGGCGGCCATCATGTCGTGGGACAGGACGGTGAGCTTGCCGATCAGGCTCGCCACGTCGCCGTGGGCGCAGGACCACTGCGTGCCGATGGCGCTGCCGTCGTTCGAGACCGAGACCACGGCGACCGAGCGCAGCTTGCCCTCGCGGGCGAGCTTGAGCTGATCCTGAAGCACCTCGATGATCGAGGCGACGTTCTCGTCGGCCACCGCCTCGGCGGCGGCAGCGGGGAAGGGGACTACGGCGGCGTCGTTGAGGGCGCGATCGAACTTGGACATTCAGGCAACTCGACGATGCTTGAGGGAGGTGCGGCCGAGAGGTCCGGCCTGGAGACGATCCACGAGGAAGGCGAGGCGATCGGGCAGGGCGCCGTCCTTATCGACGGACAGGCGCTTGCCGATGGCGGAGGCGACACCTTTGGTCACCCGGCTGACGACGGGCCGCTCAAGGCAGGATACCGTCTGCAGTCGGTCCGTTCGGTTCGGGTCGGCGCTCGGATCAGCCATCGCTTCCTCGCTCTCGGACGATTGCATGAGCTGATCCTGCGCGCCGCATCGCGTCATGAAAATGGCACCGGACCGGCCACGCTTGCGCATTTCCCTGGCTGTGACGTGAAAGCGACACTTGCCGGGGCCGGTCCGGACACGCTCAACGCGGATCCTGCCAGCCGGAACGGACCGGTGCGGCGGCGCTCGCGCCACCGGTGGTCATCGCCCGCGGCGCCTCGGAGCGGGCGACCGCCGGCTCGGCCATCGCCGCGCGGCGGGGCGCACGGACCGACCGGCGCAGAGCGGCGCGGCGCTTGCGGGTGGAGCGGGGACGCGCGCTGCTGTTCGAGCCGATGAAGCCACCGGCCACCGCCCCCACCACGGCGCCGACCGGCCCGGCCACGAGCGCACCGGCCACGGCGCCGGCTCCGACACTCATCGCCGTCCGGTTCTCGGCCTGCGCGGGTGCGGACATTCCTGCGAGCAGCAAAAGGCCGGCACAGGCGCCGAGGCAGGTTCTTCGCATCCGGTTCGTCCCCTCGAAAAGCACTTCGAGGACGCCCTTGACGTTCGATCTTGACGAAAGGTTGACCTGATTTTGTTTCGTGACTTGGCCGTATAGACGAAGACAACGGCTGAATTCGCGTTTGTTCTTGCTCAAGCCTGGCCGCTGGCCGCGAGCGACCGGCGCAATCGAAGGACCAGCGGAACGATGGCGAGCGCCGTGGCGGCGGCGGCCAGGAGGCCGACGGCCGGGCCGGCCCTGTCGCCCAGCGCCCCGTAAGCGATCGGCGCGAGGCCGCCCGATCCGATCACCGCGGTGTAGAACAGCGCGAACGCCCGGCCGACATCCCCCCGCGGCGCGAGATCCGGCACCGTCCCGTAGAGCACCGAGGAGGTGCCGTTGAGGACGAGGCCGAGGAGCGGCAGCAGGGCCAGGGTCGGCCCGAGCGGCAGGACGAGGAGCGCGGCGATCCCCAGGGCGGTGGCCGTCTCTGTCGCGACGACGCAGGGCACGATGCCGAGCCGCTCGCCGAGCCAGCCGCACACCGCCTTGCCGAAGGCGCCGCCGGAAAACACGAGGGCGAGGGCGAGCCCGGTGGTCGTGCCCGTGCCGCCCTTCGCCTCCAGCAGGAAGGGCAGGAACAGCAGGGTCCCCATCCGCGTGGCGGTATCGAGAGCGCCGACCGTCATCAGGAGCGCGAAGCCCCGGCCCTTCCCACCGCTCCCGCCGGCGCGCGGGGGGGCGGCGGCCAGCGATCCCCGCGGCAGGACGAGGACGAGCGCCAAAGCCGCGGCGAGGCCGACCGCCGCCATCAGCCCGGCGACCGGCCGCCACGCCATCACCCCGAGCAGCAGCGCGACGGCGACCGGAAACACCGCCTTCCCGAGATCGCCGGCGAAATTGTAGATCCCGAGCGGCCCGCGCGCGGCGCCGCCATAGGCCTGCGCGACGAGGAGCGAGGCGCGGGGATGCTGGAGGCTCGCACCGATCCCGGCAAGCACCAGACCGGCGCAGAGCCCGAACAGGCTGCCGCTCAGCGCCATGACGCCGAAGCCCGCCGCGGCGACGAGGGTCGAGACGGTAAGGCTCACGCGGATCGGCCAGCGCGCCGCCAGCCGGTCGGCGGGGATCTGCAACCCGCCCATGGTCGCGTAGTAGAGGCTGCGCAGGACGGCGAGCCCGGCATAGCCGAGGCCGAACTCCGTCTGCCAGACCGGCAGCAGCACGTAGAGCAGGTCGGTGTAGCCGTCGTGCAGGGCGTGGGCGAGGCAGGCCCCGCCGAGGCTGCGCCGCTTGAGGTCGGGGCTCGCGCGATCCGCTCGCTGGAATCCATCGAGTCGAAGGGCCTGGCTCACACGAAAATCTCCGGCTGCGATTGCGCGGCGATCCTAGACTTGTGAGTTTTGCGCGATGAGAGCCGATCGCCTCACGGGTTCCGTGCGGTTTGCTCACGGATTGCGAGGGCGAGGGACATGCGCCGGTTACCGCCGCTGCACGCGTTGCAGGTGTTCGAAGTCGCCGCCAGGGCCGGCAGCTACGCGCAGGCCGGGCTCGAACTCGGGCTAACCCACGGCGCGGTGAGCCGGCAGGTCGCCGCCCTGGAGACATGGCTCGGCCAAAGGCTTTTCGTGCGGGTCGGGCGACGGATGGTGGCGACCCCGGCGGCACGCGTCTTCGCCGAGGAGATCAGCCTATCCTTCGATCGGCTCACGGCGGCGGCCGAAGCGTGCGGACGGCCGCAGGCGCCGCGCGTTCTGCGGGTCAGCGCGCCCGCGACCTTCGCGATGCGCTGGCTGATCCCGCGCCTGGACGAATTCCATGCGGTTCGCCCCGGCACGGAGGTCAGGGTCACCACCACGACGACCTTGCAGGATGCGCTGCGCGGCGGGTTCGACCTCGCGATCCGGCGCGGCCCCGAGCCCTGGCCACAGCACCGCGCCGTGCCATTCCTGACGGAGACCGACACGCTGGTGGCAAGCCCCGCTTTGCTGCGGGACAAACCGCTCGCGACGTTGCGCGACCTCGACGCTCACATCCTCCTCGGCACCGAGACCCGGCCGGGGGATTGGAGCGACTGGCTGACGGCCGCCGAGGTGACGCTTCCCGGCGGCGTGCGCCGCCGGGTCTTCGACCACTTCTTCGTGACACTTCAGGCGCTCGAGGACGGTGCAGGCCTCGGCATCGGGCCGTTTCCCGTGCTCGATCGGATGGTCGCTGCGGGCCGGCTCGTCGCGCCTTTTCCGGAAATCCGGGTCGGGCGCGCCGCCTACTTTGCTCTGACGCCGTTCGATGCCGACAAGTCGCCCGCGCTCACCGCCTTCGTCGACTGGCTCGTGGCGGAGGGCGAGCGGCCGGGGCTCACAATTCCCCGGTGAGGAACTGTGCCCGGCCGTGCCCGAACGACCAATCCTCGTCGGTGTTCTCCACCGTCGAGACCATCACGTCGGCGGGGGCGATGCCACAGGCAGCCTGCAACTTCTCGGTCAGCAGCCGGTAGAACAGCTCCTTCTTCTCACGTCCGCGCGGCCGGGTGATCATCTGCACCACGACCACATCCCGCGTGCGGGGGATGTCGAGGCCAGTATCCTCCACGATCATCCGCGAGGGCTTGTGCTCGGTCACGATCTGGTAGCGGTCGCCCGGCGGCACCTGAAAGGCTTCGAGCATCGCCTCGTGCGCGGCGTCGAGAAGCGCCTTCAGTTCCGCGTCGCTGCGGCCCTCAATCAGGTCGAAACGCATCAAGGGCATGGGATTCTCCAGAATGAAGCGTCGTCCCCGACGGGGAAACGAGGCCGAAATACGGATCGGGCGCGTCGCCCAAGATCCGAGATCCGGACGGCGGCGCCGCAAGGCGAGGTTGCGCCCTCTGGCGGTTGCCGGGCGCTCGCGGTTAAATAGCTTCGCTTCCGGCCGCTTCCAACCGATCGGGATTGTTCGTATTATGCATTCAAACGAGGGTGGGGAGCGGCGCGCCGGGCCCCTCACCGGCCCCTGGGAGGAGACGAGACATGTCCGATTTGCGGTTGCGCCGCAGTGTTCTCTACATGCCGGGATCGAACCAGCGGGCGCTGGATAAGGCGAAGACGCTGCCCGCCGACTCGCTGATTCTGGATCTCGAGGACGCCGTCTCCATGGAGGAGAAGGAAATGGCCCGCGATCAGGTCTGCGCCGCGGTGAAGGGCGGCGGTTACGGCCATCGCGAACTCGTGATCCGGGTGAACGCGCCACAGACGCCCTGGGGCGACGGCGACCTGCGCGCGGCGATCCAGGCCAAGCCCGACGCGATCCTGATGCCGAAGGTGTCCTCGCCCGCGGTGCTGGAAAGCGTGGCCGACGCGCTGGAGGCGCTCGACGCCCCCGATTCCATCGCCGTCTGGGCGATGATCGAAACCCCGGCGGCGATCCTCAACATCCACGAGATCGCCAAGGCGCGTCGCGACCGCCGCAACCGGCTGACCGGTTTCGTGCTCGGCACCAACGATCTGGCCAAGGACACCTGGGCGCAACTGGTGCGTGGGCGCGTGCCGATGCTGCCCTGGATGATGCTGACCCTGGCCGCGGCCCGCGCCGAGGGGCTGATCGTCCTCGACGGCGTGTGGAACGACATCGCCGATCCGGAGGGCTGTCGCGAGGAGTGCCGGCAGGCGCGCGATCTCGGCTTCGACGGCAAGACGCTGATCCACCCGAACCAGCTTGAGCCCGCCAACACCTCCTTCGCTCCGACGGAGGAGGAGGTGCGCCGTGCCCGCCTCGTGATCGAGGCTTTCAACCTGCCGGAGAACGCCAAGCGCGCGGCGATCAAGGTCGAGGGCCGCATGTACGAGCGCCAGCATATCGGCGTCGCCCGCCGCGCCGTGGTTTGGTCCGAGACCATCGCCGCCCGCGACGCCGCTGCCTGAAACGCGAAACGGCCGCGCCCGGATGGGGCGCGGCCGTTTCGTTGTCAGAGGCTGTCAGGCCTGAAAGACTTACCAGCCGTAGCCGTAATCGTAGGCCGGGCCGCCCCAGGAATAGCCACCGTAGGCACGACGCGGCGCGTAGTAGCCGCCATCGTAATAGCCGACGTTGCGGTAGCCGTAGGCGGGGCGGGCATAGCCATACCCGTAACCGGCGACCGGGCGGGCATAGCCGTAGCCACCGCCGTAACCGTAGCCACCGCCGTAACCGTAGCCATCACCATAGCCGCCGTAACCGTAGGCATTCGAAGCGGCCGCACCGACGAGCGCGCCGGCCGCGAGGCCACCGATGACGCCGGCCGCGATCGCGCCGCCGCCGCCACGGCCGCGCCAGCGGGCCTCGGCATCGGTCGAGGACAGGGCGCCCACGCCGAGGACGGCCACGGCAGACAGAATCGCAAGCTTCTTCATGAAGTCTCTCCGAGAACGGTGGATCATCGATCCATTGGCACCCCAACGGGTACGGCCTGGATTCGGTTCACTCCCGATGTGCCGAAGCTCACGCTACGTCCTGTCGCATGAACGAAGCGGCAAGGGGCCGTTCATCCAATCGTCAGGATCGAACTACGAACCCGTGAACGGGGTCGGGCACGGCGGATCTTCGGCCTAACCTTGGCCATAGCGTGCGCTCAGCGCTCAGCGTCGGCCGCCGACTTCGTCGAGATGTTCCAGAAGCATCGCCGGGTCGTCGTAGACCCTGACGGCGCCGGAGCGTTCCAACTCTTCCGTGCCGTATCCACCCGACAGCAGGCCGACCCCGAGGCCGCGACAGCGGCGGGCCGCCAGCATGTCCCAGATCGAATCGCCGACGATCACCGCGTGCTCGATCGGCGCGTTCAGCCGCTCGGCGGCGGCGAGGAACAGGTCCGGATCGGGCTTGGCGTATTTCACGAGGTCCCGCGTCACCACCGGCACCTGTCCGGGATCGACACCGAGCGCGACGAGGTTGTGGCCCGCGGTCTCCATTCGGCCGCTGGTGGCGATGGCCCAGGGGATGCGGTTCTCGGTCAGCGTCGCGAGCAGTTCCCGGGCGCCCGGGAGCGGCACCACGCCCTTCGAGAGCCGGCCATAGGCCTCCGCGTGCAGCCGCCGCAGCCGGTCGATCCGTTCCGGGTCGATGGCGAGCCCGGTCTCGCGCAGGAGCTGGTTGGTGAACAGCCCCCCGCTCATCCCGATCTTGCGGTGAATGCGCCAGACCGAGAGCGGAATCCCCTCCGCATCGAGCGCCTCCTTCCAGGCGAGCACGTGCTGGTAGACGCTGTCGACCAGCGTGCCGTCGAGATCGAACAGGAAGACGGTTTCGATGCGCATGGAGCGACTCCATCGGTGGCGGTCACCGAGACAACGGTCGCATGCCCCGGTCGATGCATGGGGGATGGAGCTGCGCGAGCATTGACCGGCGGCGTCCGAGCGGGTTGTGGTCGCGCCCATCCCGTCATGCTGTTCACCCATCTCGCCGACGACCTCTTTCGACCGCTCGCCTCGCCGAGCCGCGCCTTCAACGCGGCCCTGCTGCTGCACCTGCACGCCCGCGTGTTCGGCGACGCCGCCGAGCCCTTGCGCAAGAGTGAGCTTCTGGCGGCCATCGGCGACTTTTCCGCCGGCTGGAGCCAGGCCGAGATCGCCGACGACGAGGCGACACCCGTCGATCCGATCGAGCGGCGCTCGGCGGTGTTCCGGAGGCTGATCGAGGCCGGCTGGCTGGTGGAGCGGCGCGAGCGCTACGTGCCGGTGGTCGATTTCGACCCCGATGCGCGGCTGCTGATCGAGGAACTGGCCCGGATCGAGCGCGGCGAGACCCGCTCCTACGGCGGCGCGGTGCTGGAGGTGCTGAGCGCGCTGGAGAGCGCCATCGCCAGCCCCGCCGACCGCTCCGAGGCCCTGCGCAACGCGGCCAAGGCCTCGCGTACCTTCCTCGGCCACCTGCGCGGCTTGGCCGGCGCCATGCGCAAGCTCGAAGAGCGCATCCTGCGCGAGCCCGATCTCAGCGCGGCCTTCCGGCTCTATTTCGAGGAGTTCGTCGAACGCCACCTCGTCTCCGACTACCGGACCCTGCACACCCGCTTCAATCCGTTCCGCTTCCGCTCCGGCATCGTGCGCGAGGCGGGGCGCGCCTTGCGCGATCCGCTGACGCTCCGGGCGCTGGCCGACGGCAATCTGCGCGAGGGCCGCGCCGCCGACATCACCGCGGCCGAGCGGATGGTGCGTACCGACCTCGTCGAAATCCTCTCGATCTTCGAAGGTCTCGACCCGCATCTCGACGCGGTGGCCGACGTGGTGGCGCGGCTTGAGCGGCGCATCTCGGCCGCGCTCCGCTACCGCGATCCGCGCGATTCCGCCCGGATCGAGCGGGCGGCGGCGGCGCTCCGCGCGGTCGGCGCAAGCGAGGACGACCTCGCCGGCCTGCCCTTGCCGCAGATCTCGCTCTTGCGCCCGCCGATCGGCCCGCCGCAGCTCACGAATCCGCGCATGCCGCGCCGGATCATCGAGTACGAGCCCCTGCCGGAGATCGACATCGATCCGGCGATCGAGGCCTTCATCGCCGCCAAGGACGAATTCCGCCGCCGCATCACCGTGACGCCGGAGCGCATCGTCGCCTATCTCGACGCCCGGCTCGCTCAGGCGAAGGCCCTGCGCGGCTCGGACATCCAGGTCGATGACGTCGATGCCTTCGTCGTCTTTCAGCGCCTGCGCGAGATCGACGTTCTGTTCGACGGCGTGCTGCGCAGCCGCTACCGCGTCGCCCGGATCGAGGGCCGCGTCTCCAACGGCTGGCTCGACTGCCCGGACTTCATGATCGAGCGCATACCGCCCCCCGCCGCCCGGCGCGGAGCCAGCAAAGCAGGCTGAACGGACAATCCGATGCTCGAACCCTTCCGCGCCATCCTCGACGGCGAGGAGACGCCCCCGCCCGGCAGCGCCGCGCCGAGCGAGGAGGAACTGACCCGCGCGCTTCAGGTGATGCTGAAGAGCCAGTGCATCTACGCCGCGACCACCGGCATCGGCCGCTCCTACGAACTCGCGCGGCACTACGCGCCGTTCTTCCGCGACTACTTCGCCTGCCTCGGCTACCGCTTCGAGGTCGCCCACCGCGATCAGATGGTGTTCCTCGTCCTGCCGCCGGACGGCGTGCGCCACGACGCGCAAGGGGAACGCCTGCGCAAGGACGAGACGCTGGTGCTGCTGGCGCTCCGGCTCGCCTACGAGGAGGGTCTGCGCGACCACCGCGTCTCCACCGACGGCACGGTGGAATGCACCACCGACGACATCGCCGACGCAATCCGCTCCGCCGCCCGCGCCGAGCCGCCGGACGAGGCGCGCCTGATCGAGATCCTGCGCCTGTTCGCCCGCAAGGGCGCCCTGCGGCTGGGCGAGCGTGACCGGGCCGAGCGGGTCACGCCTTTGATGGTGATGCCGGGCATCACCGTGCTCTCGCCGGATGCCTGGATGGATCAGGTTCGCGCCTGGGCCTCCGCCGGGGAGGGAAGGGGGGCCTGACTCTCGGCCTGGGCCCAGGGCGCGGTGGAGAAGGCCCGTTCCAGGAAGGCGATCAGTGCCGAGACCCGGGCCGGGCGCGGCAGGCCCGGCGGCATCACGAGGTTGAGGGCGATCGGCGGCGGCTGCCAGTCCGGCATCACCCGCTCCAGGCGGCCCGACTTCAGATCCTCCCAGATCGTGAAATCCGGCTGCACCGCGAGGCCGAGCCCGGCGCGCAGGGCCGGCGCCAGGGCGTCGGCGTTGTTGGCCCGTAGCGGGCCTTCGGGCACGATCGTCACGGTTTCGCCGGCACTGTTGGTGAAGGGCCAGCGGTCCGGGGTCGGCAGGTAGGCGTAGCCGAGGCAGGCGCGGGCCTTCAGATCCTCGGGATGTTGCGGCGGTCCATAGCGTTCGAGATAGGCCGGCGTCGCCACGAGCGAGCGGCGCACCCCGCAGAGCCGCCGCACCCGGAGCGAGGAATCGGGCAGCGCGGCGATGCGCAGACCGAGATCGAACCCGCCGCCGACAAGATCGACCAGCGCGTCGGACAGGTGCAGATCGACCGAGACCTCGCGGTGCGAGGCCAGGAATTCCGGCAGCACCGGCGCGAGATGAGCAACCCCGAAGGACATCGGGGCCGCGAGCCGCACCCGCCCCCGCGGCACGCCGTTGGCGTCGAGCGCGCGGGCTTCCGCCGCCTCGCCCGCGGCCAGCAACCCCGCCGCGTCCTCGCGTGCGAGACGGCCGGCTTCCGTGAGCGCGAGGCGGCGGGAAGTGCGGTGGAACAGCCGCGCGCCGAGCCGGCCCTCCAGCCGCGCCACCGCTTTGGAAACCGTCGCCTTCGACAGCCCGAGTTCGTCGGCCGCACGGGCGAAGGAGAGGGCGTCGGCCACCACCGCGAACACGGCCCAGGCCTCGAAATCGGGAAGTTTCGCCATTGCTCAAATCCGGAAACGATGCGTTTCAATCGTTTCCATTTTCAGGCGAGCAGGCAAGGGCCAGATTGCGCTCACACCGATCGCAGCCCGGACATGGATCCCCGCCGCGATCCTCTCGAACAGGAGACCCGCACCATGAGCGCGCACGGCATCCACCACGTCACGGCGTTTGCGAGCGATACGGCCCGCACCATCGACTTCTACACCCGCGTGCTCGGCCTGCGGCTGGTGAAGAAGACCGTCAACTTCGACGATCCGGGCACCTATCACCTCTATTTCGGCGACGAGGCGGGCGCTCCCGGCACGATCCTCACCTTCTTCCCGATCGCCCAGGCGGCCCCCGGCCGCGTCGGCATCGGGCAGGTATCGGAGACCGCCTTCCGCGTGCCGCGCGCTTCCATCGGTGCCTGGACGCACCGCTTCGTATCGCTGAACGTCTCGCATGAGGCGCCGGTGACGGTCTTCGGCGAGACGGTGCTGCGGTTCCGCGATCCCGATGGGATGCCGCTGGCGCTCGTCGGCGTCGAGGGGGCGGAGGCCGAGCCGGCCTGGACCTTCGAGGACATCGCGCCGGAGACCGCGATCCGCGGCTTCCACGGCGTCACCCTGCTCCTGCGCGGGGCGGAGGCGACCGCCGCGATCCTCACCGACGTGCTCGGCTTTGCGGAAGCCGCCCGCGAGGGCAGCCAGATCCGGCTGACGAGCGGGGCGGGCCTCGGCGGGTTCGTGACGCTTCGGGCGGTCGGCGACTTCCTGCCCGGCCGGCAGGGGGCGGGCTCGATCCACCACATCGCCTTCCGTGCCGCCGACGACGCGGCGCAGGCGGCGATGACGGAGCGGCTGAGCGATCGGCACGGCCTGTCCGTGACCGAGCAGCGCGATCGGCAGTACTTCCGCTCGGTCTACTTCCGGGAGCCCGGCGGCGTGCTGTTCGAGATCGCCACCGACGCGCCGGGCTTTGCGATCGACGAGCCGGTGGCGGAACTCGGGACCGCGCTGAAGCTGCCGCCCTTCCTCGAGCCGCATCGCGGGCGGATCGAGGCGGTGCTGCCGAAGGTCGCCTGAACCGACCGCACGCCTTCGCGACCGCCCGGATCCGATCCGGGCGGTCGCACTTTCCTCAGACGGAACGGAGACAGCCATGACGAACGGCGTCACCTTCGACTTCATCCACCGCTTCGAGCCCGGCGCAGACGAGCCCGCGCCGCCGCTCCTGCTGCTGCACGGCACGGGCGGCGACGAAAACGACCTGCTTTCCCTCGGCCGCGCGCTCTCGCCCGGCTCCGCGCTGCTCTCGCCCCGCGGGCCGGTTCTGGAGAACGGCATGCCGCGCTTCTTCCGCCGTCTCGCGGAGGGCGTGTTCGACGAGGCGGATGTCCGCCGCCGGGCCGGAGACCTCGCCGCCTTCGTCGCGCAGGCGCGGGCGGCCTACGGGCTCGCCGCGCCGGTGGCGGTCGGATTCTCGAACGGGGCCAACATCGCCGCAGCGACCCTGCTCCTGCACCCGCAGGTGCTGGCGGGGGCGGTTCTGCTGCGGGCGATGGTGCCGCTCGCCGAGAGCCCGCCGGCCGACCTCGCCGGCCGCCCGGTGCTGCTGCTCTCGGGCGCTCTCGACCCGATCGTGCCCGCCGAGAATGCCGAACGGCTCGCCGCGCGTCTTCAGCAAGCGGGCGCGGCGGTGACCCACACGGTCAATCCGGCCGGTCACGGCCTGTCCCAGGCCGATCTGGCCGCCTCCGGGACGTGGCTCGCCAAGAATTTTGGCGGCTAATCTTCCCGCGACAGGGCCTGTCCGGAGCGGGGATCGGGGACTCGGCGTGACATAACCGATGTGGCGGGGGCATCGCCCCCGTCACGTGGCCTGACTCGGTGCTTGCCCCGTCACACCCAGGTGCAGCCTCCAGGTTTCACCCTCGACCGGCATGCCGAAGCCGGTATGAGTCGCGGTCTCGACGCAGGTGAAGCCGTGGCGGGCATAGATGCGCCGGGCGCTTTCCAGAACCGTATGGGTCCACAGCGTGAGGCGGGAATAGCCCGTGTCGCGGGCGAAGCCGATGCAGGTCTCGACGAGCGTCTCGCCGATGCCGCGGCGGCGGGCGAAAGGCTCGACATAGAGGAGGCGCAGCCGGGCGGTGCCGTCACCTTCATCGGTGAGGAAAACGGACCCCGCCAGGAGGCCGTCGATCTCCGCGATCCAGCACTGCTCGCGCCCCGGCTTGAAATTCCGCAGGAAGTCGGTGGTGATCTCGCCCTCGGTGATTTCCAGGCCGCGGCCCCAACCGTGGCTCCGGGCGTAGAGCATCGATTGCCGGGCCGCGATCAGGCCCATATCGCCCGTGCGGAACGGGCGGACCGCGAAGCCCGGAACCGATTCAGGTCGCAGCAGCAGGCGCACGCGCGCCATCGCCTGCGCCAGATCCGCCCTCTGGACGGAATCGAGCTCGCCGACGAGGCTGGCCACGGCCGCGCGCTGCCGTCCGTCCAGGTCCTCGAACGCGCTGCGCCCGGCTTCGGTCAGTCGGATCGGCCGGGCACGCGCATCCGCGCCGCGGGCACGGGTGATCCAGCCCCGCTGTTCGAAGCGGGATAGGATCCGGCTGACATAGCCCGCATCCATGCCGAGCGTTGCCTGCACCGCGGACGCGGTGAGCGGCTTCTCCGCCCGGTCGTGCGTCGCGATCTCGAACAGCAGGCGGGCGTCCGGAAGCGTGACGTCGCAGCCGAGAAACTGATCGTCGAGCGCGCCGACGAGTCCGGTGTAGAACCGGTTGAAGCGGCGGACCGTGGCGATGACGTCGTCGGCGCTGACATCCTTCATGACCACAACGTCGACGAGAAAGTTGACGGAGTCAACCAAATAGACGGTCAGTCTGAGGCGAGCGGTATCGCCGTCGGCGAAAGCGGGGGCGCCCAGAGGTCCCTCGGGACCCCTTCCTTCCCAAATCCGTCTGATCCATCCGGAATGGCGGATTTGGGCTTCGCTCAGGCGCCGCCCAGGCTGAATGGCACGGGTGCTGCCTGGATCGTCCGGGAGCCGTACCGTTTCGGCGACGGCCGGATACGCGGATCTGCGGATCGATACGCAGCGGCACCAACACGATGCCTTCCCGGCCGGACGCCCGACCTTAGGGTGACCGGTTCGTTAACGATGCCGTTCGATAAACGGGAACCTGCAAAATCCGCCTAGTTTTAAGCCAAGTAACCCTTTGCGCGCATGCGTTCGCGGCGGTAACCTAAGGAAAGATTTCGTCAAAACGGCTCTCAGGTGCCGATCCGGCAGGATAGGGTCATGATCCCGTGCTAGCGATCCCGCTTCTCGTTATTGTCGGACTATTGATCGGACTGTTTTATCACTGGGGGATGCTTGCCGTTGCGAGCTTCTTTATCATCGTCGCGCGGATCATTTATCACTTCCACAACGGGCAGCTGGTATTGGCCGACCTGTTGATGATCGCCGCCTCCCTCTGCGCGCTGCAGGGCGGTTATGTTTTGGGAGGCTATATCGCTTGCAGGAAAGACCTCTGATCGGCGTCAGACCCAGATGATACTGCCTGCAACCCACGATGCCGTTCCCCATAGAACAATCGAGGCGACAATAAACAGAACACCGTAAGTCAGGCGTGTACGGTCGGCGGGCATTTCAGTGATCGAAGTGCTGGGCGGTCGGGGGCGCATCTTGTCGTATGGCATGGATCGTATTGGGTTTGCGTCAAAATCGGCGGTTCTCGCATGTGTCAAAATACGCAGGGGGCGTGGAATGGCAGTAATCGAACCGGCTTCATAAACCTGCCGTTGCAGAAGATCTGCGCCAGTTGTTCCGCGAGTGGTGCCCGGACGCTTCGCCGAATGGCCCTGGTCTCGGATCGATACGGCCCCGTCAAATCACGGGTCGGTGATTGCTGTATCGATGCCGGCGGCCGCCCGGATCCGTCGTGGTCCGGCGCTGAAGCACCCTCAGATTGTGACGATCGAGCACCGCTCGTCGCCTGCCGCGATCCCGCCCTTGCGTGCGGGAGGCGTAGCGTCCATTGCGCTGTCTCTCGTTCAACCTCGGGATAAGCGGCCGGGCCGGTGTACCGCCTCACCGACATTGCGATCTCGAATTGGTACCTCATCCGGCGCGAGCAGATCCGGATTCGGGGCGCGGCCGCGCTCGTCGGTCCCACGGGCGCGGGCAAGTCGACGATCTTCGACGCGGTCGGCACGGTGCTGGCCGGCAACAATGCGAGCCGGCTCGCGCTCAACGCCTCCGCCTCGGGCCGCAGCGCACGGACGGTGCGCGACTACTGCCTCGGCTGGATCAGCGACCCGGCCGAGGGCGGGCGCCCGACGCGCGAGGCCTGCGAAACCCTCATCGCGCTCGTGTTCGAGAATCCCGCGAGCGGCCGCATCGTCACGGTCGGGCTGGCGCTCGCCGCCCGTTCCGAGGAGCCGAAGGAGGAAACGCTTTCGCGCTTCATCGCCGTCGGCCACCGTTTCGAGATCGCCGATTACGTGCGCGAGACGAGCGAGGGCAGCTTCGTCGCGCCCTGGGCCGAGATCGCCGCGGATCTGCGCCGCCGGGCCGACACGTTCGAGGAGTTCCGCACCTCCGGCGAGCGCTTCACCGCTGCCGTGCTGGCGACCCTGCGCGAGGGGGCGGCCGTGCCCGATCCGCGCCAGTTCCTGCGCACCTTCTCCAACGCGGTGGCGTTCAAGCCGATCTTCGACACCAGCGCCTTCGTGCGCAGCTTCGTGCTGGAGGCCGAGCCGCTCGATGTCGCCCGCATCCGTCAGTCGATCGAGACGTGGCGGCGCCTGCTGGAGACCATCGAGGAGTTGGAGAAGCGCCTCGCCCACCTCTCGCGCATCTGTGCGCGCTACGAGGGTTGGGCGCGGGCGAGCCTCACCGCCGCCCTCGACGAGATGCGCGCCGCCGGCGCCGATCTGCGCCGCCGCATCCTCGACCATGCGGAGGCCCGCCGCCTGCTCGCCGAGACATCGGAGCGCCTGCGCATCGCCCGCGAGAGCGTGGCGACGAGCCAGGGCTTCGTGCGCGAGATCGACAGCGAGATCGCCGCCCGCAAGGCGCTGATCGTCGGCAGCGTCGCGGAGGCGCGGCTCGCGGCCTCTCATGCCGGTCTCGCCATGGTCGCCCGCGACCGGCGCGACCTGACCAACCGCCTCGCCGGGATCGTCGGCCTCGTGCAGGATGCCGGCCGCCTCAGTGCCCTTGCCGGCCCCCTGCGCCGGATCGATCTTCAGGCAGCGCGCATCGTCGAGGCCTGCGCCCGCTCGGGGCTCCGCCGCGAAGCGCCGCCGGAGGACATTTTACGGGTCGACGGGCCGTTGAAGGGGCTGCTGGACGGCCTCGCGCAGATGCCGGACGTGTCTGGCACCCTGGAAGAGGAAGCGGAAGACCTCGCGCTCAAGGCCCGCGAGCGCGAGAACGAGGTCCGCGGCCTCGATGTGCAAGTGAATGCCGGCCGTTCGTCGGCCGCACGCCTGTCCTCGGACACGGAGGCGTTCCGCGAGGAGCTGGGCCGGCTCGGCATCGAGGCGGCGCCGATCTGCGAACTCGCCGAGATCGTCGATCCGAAATGGGGCCCGGCACTCGAAGGCCTGCTCGGCCGCGCCCGCGAGGCGCTGGTGGTCGAGCCCGACCGGCTGGACCGCGCCTTCGCCCTGCTCGAGTCCCGAAAAAACCAGTTCTTCCGCTGCCTTTTGGTAAAGACCACCGACACGGCGCGGCGCTCCGCGCGGCGCTTCGATGACGGGCCGATGGGCCTGATCGAGTCCGATAGCGACCACGCCGAGGCCTTCCTCGCGGCGCGGCTCGGCGGCTACGACCTCGCGCCCGACGATGCGGCGCTCCGGAACATGAGCCGCGCGGTGGCGCCGAGCGGGCGCTCCACCTCGGGCATGGCCTACTCGGTGGTGCGCCCCGTGCCGCTGATGATGACCCGCGGCCAGCGCGGGCCCACCGCCGAGACCCGCCGCCGCCTCGACGAGGCGCGCGAGGAGGCGCGGACCCTGCGGGCCGAGGCCACGGTGATGCGCGAGGCCGCCCGCATCGCCGCGCTGCTGCGGAGCCGGCTGGCGGAAGCGCCGATCGATATCGAGGCCCTGCGCGCCGAGGCCGACGCCATCGAGGGCCGCCGCCGCAGCCTCTCCACCGAGCAGGATACCGTCGCCCGCGCCGATGCCGGCGTGATCGAGGCGGAACTGAAGGAGCTTCAGAAGGAGCGCTCCGCCTATCTGACCGAACTCGTGCAGGTGCTGGAGCCCAAGCGCGACGCCGCGCTTGCGGAAGAGGCGGGGCTGAAGGCTCGTGTCGCGCAAGGGCACGAGGCGGCGCGCGCCGCCTTCCTGGCCTACCGCACCGCGCTCAAGCGCTGGACCTCCGGCGACACCGTCCGCATCCGCCTCACCGGCACCGTTCCCGCCGACGTGCCGGGCACGGCGGCCGGAATCGCCGCGGCGCGGGCCGACCGCGCCGCGCTCGACACCAAGGCGCTGGCGGCGCTGGCCTCGCAGGCCCGCGCCTCCGCCCGCGAGGCGGGCGACAGCGTGCGCAACCAGGGCCGTGCCGCCGAGCGGGATCTTGCCGAGTACTGCGCCGCGTGGCGCGTCGAGAACCCGCTCGGTTCGGGCGAGCAGCCGGCCTCGTTCGGCTATGCCTGGGCGACCCGAGAGCGCGACGAGGTGGCGGGCCACGAACTGCGCCGCTACCGCGACCAGTCGCTCCGGGCGGAAGCCGAGATGCGCCGCCTGATGACCGAGGATCTGCTGACCCGGCTCGCCGACAAGTTCGAGCGGATGCGAGCCCGGCTCGATGCCCTCAACGAGCGGCTGGCGTCGCAGACCTTCACCGGCCAGACCTACGCCTTCGAGGCGGAGGTGGACCGCCGCTACGCCGCCGTCCACGCGCTCGCCACCGAAGTCGCGCGCTCGCCCGACGCGGCGCAGGCGGTGCTGCCGAGCTCCGACAATGGCGCTGAGGGCGGACCAGATAACAGCCCGCTCGCGGCCGCACTCGCCGAGATCACGGCGCTGATCGAGGGCGAGGAGAACGCGGCGCGGCTGGCCGATTACCGCAACTACTTCGTCTACGAGATCGGCATGCGCGACCGGGCGGGCAACCGCACCACCCTGTCGAGCCGGGCTTTGCGCGGGTCGGGCGGCGAGGCGCAGGCGCCGTTCTACGTCGCGATCGCCGCCTCTATGGCCTCCGCCTACTATCCCGGCGACCGCCCCGGCGACGAGACGCCGGGCCTAGGCCTCTGTCTTCTCGATGAAGCCTTCTCGAAACTCGACGTCCGCAACAGTCAGTCGCTGGTCGATCTCTTCCGCGCCTGGGGCCTGCAACTCCTCATCGCAGCGCCCGAGGACAAGCGCACGACGCTGACGGAAGTGATGGATACGGTCGTCACTGTGTACAAGAGCCCGGATCTGGGCTCGGTCCGAATCGAGGCCGAACATCCGTTGGAAACCGCCAAGCGGGCGCTGGCCGAAATCAACCCGGATCGGCGCGGAATCGACGCGTTCCGCCTGCCCAGCGCCGCCGAATAACAGCCGAGCCGCCGATCACCGTCCGGACGGCAGATCGGACGCCCGTTCATCGAACTTTATCCTCTCCGGGCATTGACGGGCCCGGCCACCCCGCGTAGAAGCGCGCCACTCCGGTGGATCGAGAGTCGCTTTCGGGTCGAGGCCAGGGGCTTCGGCGACCGTCGTCAGACCGATACCGGCATCACACCCTGACGTATTCGTCAGATCAGCGGGTAAGAACGCGTCGTTCACGGCGTGATCCTCTGCCTCACCATCGTCAAAGGCCTTGATCGGCCTCTGGCGCTATTCGTTTTGCCGCGGGTTCGCCCGGGGCCCGGCCGCTCCGCAAGGGGCTTCGACAGGTTTCAGACGGTGGCCGCCCTGCGCGGCCGGATGAAGAGGGCACAGGATGCCGACGATCAACCAACTGATCGCCCAGCCGCGCAAGGCGCAGAAGGCGCGCAACAAGGTGCCGGCGCTCAACGCCTGCCCGCAGAAGCGCGGCGTCTGCACGCGCGTCTACACCACGACCCCGAAGAAGCCGAACTCGGCGCTTCGTAAGGTCGCCAAGGTGCGCCTGACCAACGGCTTCGAGGTGATCGGTTACATCCCCGGTGAGGGGCACAACCTTCAGGAGCACTCCGTGGTCATGATCCGCGGCGGCCGCGTGAAGGACCTTCCGGGTGTGCGCTACCACATCCTGCGCGGCGTGCTCGACACGCAGGGCGTCAAGAACCGCAAGCAGCGCCGTTCGAAGTACGGTGCAAAGCGTCCGAAGTAAGAATCTCCGGACGGCCATTTCCACGGCCTCGCAAGGATGTCGCCGGCGTTTACGCTCAAGGCGGCCTGCGCGAGGCGCTTAAGTCGATTAATCTGAGAGCAAACAGATGTCCCGTCGTCACTCTGCCGAGAAGCGCGAGATCATCCCGGACGCCAAGTACGGCGACGTCGTTCTGACCAAGTTCATGAATTCCATCATGTACGAGGGCAAGAAGTCGACCGCCGAGCGGATCGTCTACGGCGCGTTCGACATCGTCGAGAACCGCGCCCGCGCCAACCCGATCGAGGTGTTCCGCGCCGCGCTCGACAACGTCGCCCCGGCGATCGAGGTCCGCTCCCGCCGCGTCGGCGGCGCGACCTACCAGGTTCCGGTCGAAGTCCGCACCGAGCGCCGTCAGGCTCTCGCGATCCGCTGGCTGATCCAGGCCGCCCGCGGCCGCAACGACCGGACCATGATCGAGCGTCTCTCCGCCGAGCTGCTCGACGCCGCCAACAACCGCGGCAACGCGGTCAAGAAGCGTGAAGACACCCACCGGATGGCCGAGGCCAACCGCGCCTTCTCGCACTACCGCTGGTAATTCGCCTGTCGAGCGCGGCCACCGGGCCGCGCTCCAAGCCCGCTTTCTCCCGGAGAGACCCCGATGCCCCGCACGCATGCGATCGAGGACTACCGTAACTTCGGCATCATGGCTCACATCGATGCCGGCAAGACCACGACGACCGAGCGGATCCTCTACTACACCGGCAAGTCCCATAAGATCGGCGAAGTCCACGAGGGCGCCGCGACGATGGACTGGATGGAGCAGGAGCAGGAGCGTGGCATCACGATCACCTCGGCTGCGACCACCTGCTTCTGGCGCGACAAGCGCCTGAACATCATCGACACCCCCGGCCACGTCGACTTTACCATCGAGGTGGAGCGCTCGCTCCGCGTGCTCGACGGCGCCGTCTGCGTGCTCGACGGCAACCAGGGCGTCGAGCCCCAGACCGAGACCGTGTGGCGTCAGGCCGACAAGTACGACGTGCCGCGCGTCGTGTTCGTCAACAAGATGGACAAGATCGGCGCCGACTTCTTCAAGTGCGTCGCCGACATCATCGGCCGCGTCGCCGGAAAGCCGGTCTGCCTGCAGCTGCCGATCGGTGCCGAGTCCAGCTTCAAGGGCGTGATCGACCTCATCAAGATGAAGGCGATCGTTTGGTCGGGTGAGGCGCTCGGCGCCAACTTCACCGAGGAAGAGATTCCGGCCGATCTCGCCGATCAGGCGGTCGAGTACCGCACCAAGATGATCGAGGCCTGCGTCGAGCTCGACGACGACGCGATGACCGCCTACCTCGACGGCGTGGAGCCGGACGAGGAGACCCTGCGCAAGCTCGTGCGCAAGGCGGTGCAGCTTCGTGCCTTCCATCCGGTGCTGTGCGGCTCGGCCTTCAAGAACAAGGGCGTCCAGCCGCTCCTCGATGCGGTCGTCGATTACCTGCCGTCTCCCGCCGACCGCGGCGAGATCAAGGGCCTTGACTTCAAGACCGAGGAAGAGGTGGTCCGCCACCCGACCGACAGCGATCCCTTCTCCATGCTCGCCTTCAAGATCATGGACGATCCCCACGTCGGTACGATCACCTTCTGCCGGGTCTATTCCGGCAAGGTCGAGTCGGGCGCCAACGTGATCAACTCCTCGCGCGACAAGAAGGAGCGCGTCGGCCGCATGCTCCTGATGCACGCCAACAACCGTGAGGACGTCAAGGAAGCCTTCGCCGGCGACATCGTCGCCCTGGCCGGTCTCAAGGACACCCGCACCGGCGACACGCTGTGCGATCCGAAGGACGCGGTCATCCTCGAGAAGATGGAGTTCCCCGAGCCCGTCATCGAGATCGCCGTCGAGCCGAAGTCGAAGGCCGATCAGGAGAAGCTCGGTATCGCGCTCTCGAAGCTCGCCGCCGAGGATCCGTCCTTCCGGGTCTCGACCGACCAGGAATCCGGCCAGACCATCCTTCGCGGGATGGGCGAGCTCCACCTCGACATCAAGGTCGATATCCTGCGCCGTACCTATAAGGTCGACGCGAATATCGGTCAGCCGCAGGTGGCGTACCGCGAGAAGCTGACCCGCCGTCAGGAGATCGACTACACCCACAAGAAGCAGACCGGTGGCACCGGTCAGTTCGCCCGGGTGAAGTTCGTGGTCGAGCCGAACGAGCCGGGCGCCGGCTTCGCGTTCGAGTCGAAGATCGTCGGCGGTGCGGTGCCCAAGGAGTACATCCCCGGCGTCGAGAAGGGCCTCAACTCGGTCCTCGGCGCGGGCGTGCTCGCCGGCTTCCCCGTGGTCGACGTCAAGGTCGAGCTGATCGACGGCGCCTACCACGACGTCGACTCCTCGGCGCTCGCCTTCGAGATCGCCTCCCGCGCCGCCTTCCGCGAGGCGCTGCAGAAGGGCGGATCGGTTCTGCTCGAGCCGGTGATGAAGGTCGAAGTGGTTTCGCCGGAAGAGTATACCGGCTCGGTCATCGGCGACCTCAACTCCCGCCGCGGCCAGATCCAGGGCCAGGACATGCGCGGCAACGCCAACGTCATCAACGCGATGGTGCCGCTGGCCAACATGTTCGGCTACGTGAACCAGTTGCGCTCCTTCTCCCAGGGACGCGCCAACTTCACGATGCAGTTCGACCATTACGAGGAAGTGCCGCGCGGCGAGGCCGACAAGGTCATTGCCAAGTACGCCTGACGCGAACGCGTCAAACTTCCCCGAACAACGACACTGACGATTAGGAGGCCCTGATGGGT
>NZ_SRHQ01000040.1:0-25672 GCF_004683995.1 Methylorubrum sp. Q1
ATTCAAGAAATTTTTTAATCATAAACTATACATGATATATTTACTGTAAATTTCCACCAGCAAAATAAATTATTGACTTTTACCTAATTATATTTTATGAAATTACCATTCTATAAGCATTTTGTCTCTTTTTCATGTATAAATTTTAATAGCGAATTTGCGAGGGAGCGATGCCTTAAATTTTTTGAATTTGAATTTGCCACACTTATAAGCTTCTCCAAAAATTTCTCACCATGAGTTTCAATGTATATAGCAGCTGATTCCCAAATTCTGTAATAAGAATCTCGATTTTTGGCCAAATGCATCTTTGATTCTTCGAAGATATTTTTTTTAGATAACGCAATACAAAGTCGAAGTCTTCCTTTTATTATCCAAGATTTGTTATTTTTTACTAAAAACAAAATCTCATCTGTAAATTCATCTATAGCGTCGAGTGTTATTATGCAGTCCAAGGCTTCTGCGACGATTACATCAAATTGATTCGCCAATCCGTATCTAATCAACCCTAAGTCCAGCTCTTCCATATTTGATATTTTTTCTTCGTATATTTCCCACTGCCTATGTAGTTCCTCGGCAAGCCTATCTGCCTCGCTAAAATTCATATCATCATGACTGTCCATTTGAACCTCCATTTTTACAGAGAACTGCATGTCGAGTCTGATTGTGGGCGCATGCCACAATTATACAGCCACACATAAGAAATTCCCCCCCCTGCGCGGGTCGGGTTTCGCTGATTCCCTCAATGGATGGGTCGCAGCGATCTTGAGCGATTGAGCCGCGAGGCACTGATCGCGCTGGTGCTGCGGCTGCAGCGTCCAGAGAAGACCTCGCGCACGTCCTCGAAGCCGCCAGCGACCGAGCGCAAGGAGCGGCGCGAGCAATCCAAGCCCGGCGGGGCCAAACCCGGGCACGAGGGCCCACGAGGACCATAGCCGGGTGATGAGCGACAATCCCGACGCGGTCGTCGAGCATCGGCCCGACCGCTGCGCGTGCTGCGGTGGAGCCCTGCACGGCGATCTTTCCGCCGAATGCGTCAGCGTCTCCGAGCGGATCAAGTTGCCGGAGGTGGCGCCGGTCGTCACCCAGCATCGGCGACTCGTTGTGCAATGCCCGACCTGCGGCGCGCGGCACGCCGTTCGGCCCGCGGCTGCATGCTGTGGCGACGTATCTCAAGACTTTCAAGGTGCTGTCCTACGAGCGGCTGCATGGCGGCCTTGTCGGACCTGTTCGGTCTCACCCTCAGCCAGGTTGGGCTGTGTTTAGGCGTGGAATAAGGGTTCTTCCGCACTTTCGATGCTGAGCGGTGGTTTGGGCGTTGATTCGCATGGTGGCCCGAGGGCAGCGCGATGCCGATCTCGAACCCGTCGATGCCGTCGGTCCCGGACGGCCTGCACGTCGATGACCTGACGCTGGATGGAACGGGGCTGCTGATCACCGCCCGGACCACGGCGGCCCAGGCGTCCTGTCGGGTCTGCGGGCGTGCCTCAGTGTGGGTGCACGGCAGGTATTGGCGGACGTTCAAGGACCTGCCCTGGCAGGACCGGTCGGTGACGTGGCGGGTGCAGGTGCGCCGCTTCGGCTGCGGCTATTGCCCGGGGCGGATCTTTGCCGAACGCGTGCCGGGGGTGGGTGCGCGCAAGGCGCGCCGCAGCGACCGGTTGGCCGAGGCGCAGGCCGACATCGACATGGTGCTGGGTGGTGAGGCCGGCGCGCGGTTGTCGCGGCGGCTGGCCATGCCTGTCAGCGGCGACACCGTCCTGCGCCTGATCCGTCGTCGCGGGACCGTACCGTCTCCGCCGCCGCGGGTGGTCGGCATCGACGATTGGGCGTGGCGGCGCGGCCGGTCCAACGGCACCATCGTGTGCGACCTGGAGCGGCGGCGCGTCATCGAACTGTTGCCCGGCCGCTCGTCGGCACCGGTGCGGGACTGGCTCACCGCCCATCCGAGCGTGACCGTCGTCAGCCGTGACCGTTCGGGACCCTAGGCCGAGGCCGCGCGCACGGGAGCACCGACGGCGACGCAGGTCGTGGATCGCTGGCACCTGTTGGTCAATGCTTCCGAGGCGCTGCGCGGCATCGTCGAGCGGCACCAGTCCGAGATCCGGGACGTGGCGCATCGCCTCGTGCACGCCTCCTCCGATGGCCGCCATACGACGGAGAGCGCGCCAACGTCGGAGGTGCATAACCCACGGCGGGACCGCTGCGAGACAGCCTTGCGCTTTCACGGCGAAGGAATGCCGACCAAAGAGATCGCCCGCCGTATCGGCGCATCCCGCAACACCGTGCGCCGCTGGGTTCGAGCCGGCCGGTTCAGGCCCTACCGCCGAGCCCCAGGTCCGAGCCGGCTCGACCGTCATCTCCCCTTCGTCGACACATGTTGGCAGGAGGGCAAGCGCAGCGCGACCGTTCTTCATCGCGAACTGCGCGCCCAGGGCTTCACGGGCGGCTACGACATCGTCCGACGCTGGGCTGCGCGACAGCGATCAGGGGCGTCGGTCAGACCGGCGTCCGCTCGGATCCCCTCGACACGGCGCATCACCCGATGGCTGACCGGCGATCCGGCGACGCTGCTGCCGGAGGATCGCGCCTTCTCCGACGCACTCTGCGTCGCTGCCCCGAAGCTCAGGCAAGCCGTCGAGAATGTGCGGGCCTTCGCCGATCGCCTGCGCAAAGGAGATCCGGCAGGACTGACGCCTTGGCTCGAGGCCGCAGGCAAGACCGATCTCAGCGGCTTCGTCACCGGGCTCCGGCAGGACGAGGCTGCCGTACGCGCGGCCATCGTCGAGCCCTGCAGCAGCGGCCCCGTCGAGGGACAGGTCAACCCGCTCAAACGGATCAAGCGGAGCATGTACGGCTGCGCGAAGTTCGATCTTCTGCGCCAGCGTGTCCTCCATGCCGCCTGAAGTCGACCCGTAGAGCTTGGCCGAACGGAGTCTCGCCAGCACCGAAAGTGCGGATGAACCAGAATTGGACGCCTAAACACACCCGTGACCGCGAGCACGCAGTGGAACTGATCGAGGCGGGCGTCGCCTACCAGATCCGCGAGACGCTCGAATCCGCCTTCGCGCTGGGTGAGCAGGCGCTGCTGACGATCGGGGCCGACCCGGACGCGGCCGGCGAGATCATGGCCGAGGATCGCCGGCGCGACGCGGAGCGCCTCGACCTGCAGGTCGTCGGCGGCCTCTATGCCGGCCGCGAGCTGCTCCGTGGGAATGCGTCCGCGCCGATGCATGGGCCCAGGTGAGCCGGGCACGGTTGAGCGGCGTGCTATGGCAGGGCGCGCGGAGCGACCGGCGGCGAAGACAGAGGGCCGCCTGGGATGCGGCACCAAGGGAAGGCGGCCGGCCGATGCGGGGCACGGCGTTCGCCTGTACAGAAAGCTGGGAGACGAGGGCACCCGGCCGAGGCGATCCGGACGGCGTGTGACTGCGGACGTTTCGGGGAAGGGTTTCGAGCCGCACCATGGCCAGCCATCTCGGCCTCGCCTTCCTCGCCGGCCTCCTCTCGGTGCTGTCGCCCTGCGTGCTGCCGCTGCTTCCGCTGGTGCTCGGCGCGGCGGTCGCGGAGCATCGCCTCGGACCCTTGGTGCTCGCTGCCGGTCTGGCGCTCTCCTTCGTCGCAATCGGGCTGTTCATCGCGACGATCGGGTTCGCGCTCGGCCTCGATGGCGACCGGTTTCGCGCCATCGGGGCGGTACTGCTGGTGCTGCTCGGCATCATCCTGATCGTACCGGCGGCGCAGAGTCGGTTCGCCGTCGCGGCCGGGCCGTTGAGCAACTGGGCGGAGCAGCGATTCGGCGGGGTTTCGACCGCCGGGCTGGCGGGACAGTTCGCCGTCGGCCTCCTCCTCGGTGCCGTATGGAGCCCCTGCGTCGGTCCGACCCTCGGCGCGGCCTCCCTGCTGGCTGCCCAGGGGCGCGACCTCGGCGGTGTGGCGGTCACCATGCTGGTGTTCGGATTCGGGGCCGCCCTCCCCCTCATCGCCCTCGGGATGCTGTCGCGCGAGGTGCTGATCCGTTGGCGCGCGCGGATGATGAGCCTCGGCAAGGGGCTCAAGCTCGCGCTCGGCGTGATCCTTGTCGCCACCGGTGCCCTGATTCTGTCGGGCTATGATCGGGCGCTCGAAACCTCCCTGGTCGACGCCTCGCCGGATTGGCTGACAGCGCTGACCACGCGCTTCTGATCAAGGGGCCGCGCGGCCACTGCGGACGAGACGCGGAGGCAGGAAGACGGAGCGGCGGACCATGCCGGGCGTTTCCCGGCCGTGGTCATCGTCGCCCCAGGAAGAAGATGCTCGACGCACAGATCTACGAAAGGATGCTCGGAACGGCCGCCACGGTCGCGGAGCCGTTGCGAGCCGCCATCGCGGCAATCGGCCTGATCGAGATCGCGCCGCCCGCACATGCGAGCCTTGCCGAGCGCCTGTTCGTCGAGGTCGTCAACCAGCAACTCTCGACGAAGGCCGCCCTCTCGATCTGGACCCGGATCGAGGCGGCCGCCGCGGCCCAGGACGGGACGCCGCGCGATCTGTTCGTTCCAGGCACCGAGGTTCTCTTGCGCGGCTGCGGCGTCTCGGCGAACAAGGTGCGGGCGCTCCACGCCATCCGCGAGGCGGAGGAGGCCGGTCTGCTCGGCCCGGAACTCGCGACGTACCCGCATGCCGAGCGCTCGGCGGTCCTGTGCCGTATCCGCGGGGTCGGGCCGTGGACGGCCGACATGGCCGGCATCTTCCACTGTCTCGATCCGGATATCTGGCCCGTCGGCGACGTGGCCGCGGTCGGCGTCCTGCGACGGCTCACGGGGACAGAAGAAACGGTCGCGGTGGCCGCGCAGTTCGCGCCGTACCGCTCGATCCTCGCCCGCTACATGTGGCGCAGCCGGGACGCGGCGCCGGTCGCCGCCTGATGCCGTCAGCGGCCCGCCTCGAAGAAAGGCCGGAAATTCTCGAGCCAGCCGCGCAGCCAGAGTTCGGCCGCCTGCTTGGCTCCATCCGGCTCCTGCGCATGGCCCCAGATGTCCTCGGCGAGCGGGCTCCACCACGTCCAGAGGCGGTTCGACCCGTCATACTCGACGGTGGCGACCTCGATCGCGCCGATTCGGCCAGTAAAGCGTTGCAGAGGCACCTCGGCGATGCCGCCCTGCGTCCAGATGATCGTGTCGTTCGACATGGTGTTCCAACGCGCGTTGCACCGCACGCGTTCGCGCAGGTCCGCCGCCGATCGCCGATGATGTCGAACCGCGACGACCGCGCACATTCACGACGCGCAACGACGTTCGGACTTGACGGGATCGAACCGATCCTGCAAGCGCGCGTTGTCTGCTCATCGTCGCCGTGCGCGCGATGCGCGGCTCCACAGGAACTTCCGACCCCAATGCCCGACGACAGTAGTCGATCGACCACGCCGCCTTCGGCCACCCGCGTGTTCTGCGCCTGATCGTCTGATCCGGCTCACCCGCGACCGGCCTTGGCGGCTGGTCCGACAAAAAGGTGAGCCATGACTGACTCCAATGTCATTTCCCGCCGTGCGCGCTCTCGCGCGGCGAAATCCGGCGGTAACGGCAGCGTAGTGCTCGTTGTGGCGCTGATGATGGCGCTCGTCTTCGTGCCCGTACTGGCCCTCCACGCCGCAGCGCTTTCGGGCGCGGTGAGCGGCGACGAGGTCCGGCCTGACGAAGTGGCCGCTGCCGTGACTCATAAGAAGGTACCGGGCTGAGGCACCATCCGATCGGGGGTTCCGGCGCTCGGTGGCTTCTTTCGAAACCCGCTCGACGAACGAAAAAAGGGGACGCCGCGAGGCGTCCCCTTTTTCAATTCGTGCGGGGTCCGGCTTGGAGCATCGTCCCGAAAGGTGGTTGCCGGCTTTCGGGACGATGCTTTAGGCCGCGCGCACCGTCGCGAGGAAGCGTGCGACTTCCGCCCGCAGATGTTCGGATTGCTGCGACAGCTCGGAGGCCGAGGCCAGAACCTGTGTGGCGGCGGCTCCGGTTTCCTCCGATGCCTGCGCCACGCCCGCGATGTTGCTGGTGACTTCGCCCGCGCCCGCGGCCGCCTGGGAGACGTTGCGCACGATCTCCTGGGTCGCGGCGCCCTGCTCCTCCACGGCGGCGGCAATCGTCGTCGCCACCGCGTTGATCTCGCGGATGCGTCCGGTAATGCCGCCGATCGCCGTCACCGCCTGACCGGTGGCGCCCTGGATATGCGCGATCTGCCCGGAAATCTCTTCCGTCGCCCGCGAGGTCTGCGCGGCGAGTTCCTTTACCTCGCTCGCGACCACGGCAAAGCCACGCCCCGCCTCCCCTGCCCGCGCCGCCTCGATGGTGGCGTTGAGCGCGAGCAGGTTGGTCTGGCTGGCGATGGTGGCGATGAGGTTCACCACGTCACCGATCCGCGCGGCGGCCTGGCTCAATTCATGGATGAGGGCGGCGCTGTGGTCCGCCTCGCCGACAGCGCGCTGCGCCATGTCCGCCGACGCACCGACCTGCCGGCCGATCTCGTGGACCGAGGCACCAAGTTCCTCCGCGGCGGCGGCCACGGTGCCGACATTGGAGGCCGCCTCCTCCGCCGCGGCCGCGACGGTGGTCGATTGGCTGGCGGTCTCGGTCGCGGTCGCGGTCATCTGCTGAGCGGTGGCCTGTAGCTCGGTGGCGGAGGACGACACCATCCCGACGACACCGCCGACGGCACGCTCGAAGCCGTCGGCCAACTCGATCATGGTGCGGCGGCGCTCGATCGCAGCGGCTTCATCCGCCACGCGCTTCAGTTCCGCCTGCTCGGCGGCCTTGCGCGCCACGAGCGCCTTGATGGCTTCGACGGCGCGGGCGACGGCGCCGATCTCGTCGCCACGGCGCGCTTCGGCGATCTCGGTCTCGACCTCGCCTTCGGCCATCCGCTGAAGCACGCGCACGAGCCGGCCGATGGGGCGCACGACCCCCACGATCACGATCACCCCAAGCAGCCCGAAGGCCAGCAGCAGGCCGGCGACCGCGATGACCGTCAGGGCGAGGGCCGCGGACGTGCCGACATCGGCGGCCTGCCGTTTGGCAACCTCGAGATCGCTGATATTCGCCGCAATGCGCTTCTGGATCGCCTCGATCGCCTTTGTCCGGACCGGGCGCACCTCTTCCGAAGAGACCTTGGCCGCCTGCTCCTTCTGATTCTTCAGCCCCAGAGCGATCGAACGCTCGACCGTCGTGAAGAAGCCGGAAATCGTCGCTTTGACCTCGGTCAGCATCGTCCGACGCGCGTCGGTATCCGCGATGGCGATCAGGTGGTCTGCGCCGGCAAACGCCCGCGCCCGCGCTTCCTCGAATTGCGTATGCTGCGCCGACAGGATCGAGGCGTCGGTCTCGATGATGATGTTCTTCTCGCTGATCACGGCTTCGTCGATGGCGAGCGCGGTCTGCATTGCGGTGATGACCCGAGCCGCGCGCACATCGACGACGTCCTGCGTCCCGCGCTGCAACTGGCCGAGCGTGTCACGCGCCAGACCGACGATGCCGGCCGCGACCAGGGCGACCAGCGCCACCGGAATGGCGAGTTTTCCGATGATCTTGAGATTTGTGAACCAGCGCATCTGTTCGCGTCCCGGGGACCGTCAAAAAGCATCCGCGCGCAGCCCTGGCCGCCTCGGATCACAATAATGTGAGGCAGGCGCGGTTAATAAGCTGCAACTCTGAGCGCGATTTGGCAAATTTAGCCAGCAACAACCTATGTTATCATAAGGTCGGTAGTTCTATCGACGTTGCTGCAGCCAGATTTGCTTCACAGAGTACGATTTCATCGCTTCTCTGCCCGCCCTGGTCTGTCAGGCGCAGGCAGCCGAAAACTCCTCGGTCGCAGGAAGCGGATCTGCCCTGAAGCCGCTCCGCTTCCGCTCGCTGCGCCCTTGGCGTAAGGCGCGGGCGCTCCTTCACCGGCACACAGCCCCCAAATTACCAATCAGGCCTCGCGGACGCATGATTCGCCTCGACAAGATCGGCAAGCAGAACGGTCGTCAGATCGTCTTCATCGAGGCGTCCGCCGCCCTTCAGAAGGGTGAGAAGGCGGGCCTCGTCGGCCCGAACGGCGCCGGCAAGACCACCCTCTTCCGGATGATGACCGGACAGGAGCAGCCCGACGAAGGGCAGGTCTCCTCCGAGCGCGGCATCACCATCGGCTATTTCAGCCAGGATGTCGGCGAGATGGCCGGACGCACGGTGGTCGCCGAGGTGATGGACGGCGCGGGCCCGGTCAGCGTCGTCGCGGCCGAACTGAAGGAGCTGGAGGCCGGTCTCGCCGATCCCGACCGGGGCGACGAGATGGAGGCGCTCATCGAGCGCTACGGCGAGGTGCAGGCGCGCTTCGAGGAACTCGACGGCTACGCGCTCGAAGGACGCGCCTACGAGGTTTTGGCCGGTCTCGGCTTCTCCCAGGAGATGATGGACGGCGATGTCGGCCGGCTCTCGGGCGGCTGGAAGATGCGCGTGGCGCTCGCCCGCATCCTCCTGATGCGCCCCGACGTGATGCTGCTCGACGAGCCGAGCAACCACCTCGACCTCGAAAGCCTGATCTGGCTCGAAGCCTTCCTCAAGGGCTATGACGGCGCGCTGCTGATGACCTCGCACGATCGCGAGTTCATGAACCGCATCGTTTCCAAGGTCATCGAGATCGATGGCGGCACGCTCACCACCTATTCCGGTGATTACGGCTTCTACGAGCAGCAGCGGGCGCTGAACGAGCAGCATCAGCAGGCGCAGTTCGAGCGCCAGCAGGCGATGCTCGCCAAGGAGATCAAGTTCATCGAGCGCTTCAAGGCCCGCGCCAGCCACGCCGCGCAGGTCCAGAGCCGGGTGAAGAAGCTCGACAAGATCGAGCGGGTCGAGCCGCCGCGCCGCCGCCAGACCGTCGCCTTCGAGTTCCAGCCGGCGCCGCGCTCGGGCGACGACGTCGCGATGCTCAAGGGCGTGCACAAGCGCTACGGCAGCCGCATCATCTACGAAGGCCTCGACTTCGCGATCCGCCGCAAGGAGCGCTGGTGCGTGATGGGCATCAACGGCGCCGGGAAATCGACGCTCCTGAAGCTCATCACGGGCACGGCGCAGCCCGATTCCGGCACGGTTGCCGTCGGCGGCAGCGTCAAGCTCGGCTATTTCGCCCAGCACGCCATGGACCTGCTCGACGGCGACCTGACCGTGTTCGAGGATCTGGAGAGCACGTTCCCGCAGGCCGGCCAGGGCTCGCTGCGGGCGCTGGCCGGCTGCTTCGGCTTCTCCGGCGACGATGTGGAGAAGCCCTGCCGCGTGCTGTCCGGCGGCGAGAAGGCGCGGCTGGTGATGGCCAAGATGCTCTACGACCCGCCGAATTTCCTCGTCCTCGACGAGCCGACCAACCACCTCGACATCGCCACCAAGGAAATGTTGATCAACGCGCTGGCGGGTTTCGAGGGCACGATGCTGTTCGTCAGCCACGATCGGCATTTCCTGGCAGCCCTCTCGAACCGGGTGCTCGAAGTCTCCGGGGACGGGATCCGCCAATATGGTGGGGGCTACTCGGAATACGTGGCGAGCACCGGACAGGAAGCGCCGGGGCTGAGAAGCTGACCGGCACTCACGGATCGAGCGCGAGACCCTCATAGCGGGCAACGAGACCGGGCGGCGCCACGATCCGCCAAGCGGTCAGCAACGCGCCGCGCAAGGTCTCCTCTTCGGCAAGGTCGAGTTCGAGGCTCGTCCAGCCACGCGCGCCCCAGGCGCCCGGCACGGGCTCGAACGCGTCCGGTTCGGCCTCCAGCCACAGGGCTTGCGCCTCGGGCGTCAGCCGCACGACCACCCGCGCCTCATCGGTCCAGAGCGTCGCGAAGATCCGCCCGCCGACCCGGTAATCCGGATGGCCCTGATGCGCCCCCTCGACCGTTTCCGGCAGCATCAGCGCGAGGGCGCGTACATCCTCGGGCAGGCAGGACATGGCCGGGCGCTACGCCCGGCTCGTCGGCGCCTGCCACGCGGTGCCCGGATGCTCGCGCACGTCGCCGTTCTTCGTACCCGTGTCGCTGTCGCTCACCCATTCGCCGGGTTCCGCAATCTCGACGATCTCGTCCTCCGGATAGGCTGCCTCGACGAACAGGCGCGCTTCGCCTTCGGCCGCGGCCCGCACGGTCACGAGCGGGCGCTCACCGCCAGCATTGCGCACCCGGGCGATGAAAAGCTTCGTCATGGCTCGTGTCCTCCCGCCACATCACACGAACCAATCAACGCCGGCGCGGCGGAAGGGATCATCGAGGGGCCCCCGGATTCTGGTCCGGCCGAGCGGTGAGCGTTCACGTCTCTCTCGGCGGCCTGCTGTTGCTGATGATGGAAGAAGGATCGCCATTTGCCAGACGCCGATCGGCTGTCACCACAGCTGGAGCGCCGTCCGGGCCGAGCTGCACGCCTCAAGCGCCGGCCCAGGCCTCGTGGACCGGTCCGCGGACGGTGTCCGGCTTGGATTCCCCGATGAAGATCACGACAGGGCCGTGAGCGGCGCGCCGGGGATCGTAGAAGTCGAGCAGGTCCGGCGCGATGTCTTGGAAGAAGTTCGGGCGTGACCCTGCCTCGCGCAGCAGATGGTCGATGACGACCTGATCGCCGTGCACGGCGTTGGGGACTGGACCGCAGGACCCGGCCGTCATCCAGCGCTCAGGCTCGGCCGAGAAGCGCTCGTAGAGCCTGGCGAGTTCGTCCCCGGTCCAGCGCAGGAGCGCGCTGGAAAGGCGGCCCTTGTGAAAGTAGTCCTCCATCGCCGCGAGGCCGGGCTCGGCCAGGGCGTCGGCCGGGCCGGTGAAGACGGTGTCGAGGTCGCAGAGCAGCGTCGTGCCCTCGGTGAGACCGGGGCGGAACGCCTCCATCTTCGCCCACCAGGCCGGCCAGGCGTGGCGCAGGGGCACGCGCTCGACGCCCGCGACATCGAGCGGCAGGTCAGTGAGGCAGAGGATCCGCTCGAAGGCCGGTGCGTGGCGGCGCACGCCGCGGGCCAGTCGCTCGACCCAGAACGCGTCGTAGCGGCCGCCGCTCTTCAGCACCGTGATCAGCGTGGACATGACAAGCGGATCATTCTGCGAGAGGGTGCAGGCGCACACGCCCGGCCGCCTGGGCTTCAGCGAACCACGCGCGCTCGGCGGCCCAGGGATGTCCGGGCCAGCCCGCGAACCCGAAGCCGTAGGCCTGCGCCGGATCGGCTGCGAGGGGGCGGTCGTTCAGGAGCGCAAGCGTCACGAGGAAGCCGGTGCTCGGGTTCGGGCGCCCGGCCGTGCGGGGCTCCAGCACAGACCGCGCCCGGTTGTGCAGGTCCTCGGAGAGGATGTGGATCGGGCGGCCGGTGGGGCGTAACAGCGCCAAGGCTTCGCGAGTCCAGCAGATCGGCTCGGGGCCGTTCTCTTCCGCCGGCAGCATCGGGAACGGCAGGATGAAGGCCTGCGCCGCCCGGACCACCGGGCGCTCGAGAAAAGCCCGGTCCGCCAGCCATTCCCGCATCTGCCCGCCGCGATTCACCAGGGCGAGGTGGGTGACCCGCGAGCCGGTGCGGCGACCGAACCCCTCCGCGTTGTTGAAGCGCACGACGCAGTCCGCTTCATCGATCACACCCGCCGCTGCGCCGATTTCCGGCGCATTGCCGACGATCGCCAGGGACGCAGTGGGGGGCAAAGTCAAGCGTTCTGCTTCGGGACGATCGAAATCGGCGGGCACTTGCGGCAGGGGCTCGGGGTTTGAAAGGTCGCGGAACAGCGAAGGTAAGGCGCCGGCCCGGCGCAACCAGAGTTTCGCCGGGATTCGAGGATGCCGCAGTGATGACCATGCGCCGATGCTTCGTCTGCGCGGCCGACATGGTCGCGCCGAGCACGCGGCACCTGATCTACCCGGATGGGCGGCGGCGGCTGTTTCCGCTCGCCTGCGCCTCCTGCGGCGTCCTGCTCGAAGGCGGGGCGGACGCATCCCGCTGTCGCGCGCATCTGGCCGAGGCTCTCGCGGCGCAGGTGTTCGTATCCGATCCGGACGCGACCTACGGGCTCGACCTCTACACCCTCCGCAGCGCTGCCACCGGGCTTGGACGCGGCGTCCGCCCGCTCGACGCCGAGGGCCGTGCAGCCCTGCGCCATCCCCATGACGGGCACGCCGCGCGTGCCGCCCTCTACACCCTCGACGCCTCGGAAGGACGTCCCGTCTCGCTCGGCCTGCTCTGCCGTCAGTCCGAGCTCGATGCGGTCCTCACGAGCCTGCCGGCGCAAGTGGGCTGGACCGACGACATCGCAATCCTGCTGGATTCCGACGTCACCCCGCCCGGCGCGGTGTCGGTCGCCGGGTTTCCGGCGGGGGCGGTGCGCGTGACCGCCCGGCCGCTGGAAGGCAACTTCGCCGCGCAGCGCAACGCGCTCCAGGCCCTGGCTCGCCATGCCTGGATGCTGCAGCTCGACGCCGACGAGACGCTCGATCCGGCGACCGGCCGCCTCCTGCCCGCACTCGCCGCACTGGCCGGGGCCGATGCAGTCCGCTCGATCGGTCTGCCGCGGTTCAACCGCGTCGATGGCGTCCTCTCGGATGTCTACCCGGACGTGCAGTACCGGTTGAACCGCAACGACGTCCGCTACGCCGGCCGGGTGCACGAGCGGCCGCAGCTCGCCGGCGGCTGGCCCGAGAGCTTCATCAGCCTCCACGGCGGGATCGAGCATCGCCTGAGCCGTGCCCATGTCGCGGGTCGCTCACGCCGCTACGAGGCCCTCGATCCCGGCCGTGGCCGCCCGGAAGAGGAGGATGCGCTGCTGCGGCCGTACCGCGACTGAATTTCGTCGGCACGGCCGGTCACCCGTGTTCTGCCGCAGCAATCGCTGCCTCGTAGAGCGCGAGGGTGTCGCGCCCGAGGCTCGCCCTGTCGAAGCGCCCGGCCGCCGCCAGAGCCCGCATGCGGTAGGCGCGGCGCAGGCCGGGATCGCGGAGGAGCGGACGCAGGGCATCCGCGAGCGCCGGCTCCGTGGCGGCCCGCGCCAGAGGGCCCGCCCCGGACGCGCCGACGAAGGCGCGGGCGCTCGCATCCTCGGCACAGGCCACCACCGGCCGGCCATAGGCCATGGCCTCCTGGTAGACGAGGCCGAAGCTCTCGTAGCGCGATGGCGCAAGCACCGCATGGGCGTCCGCATAGGCCTGTGCCAGTGCCGCCGCACCGATCCGGCCGCGGGCAGAGATGCGCTGCCGCGCCGCGTCGGGCAGATCCGGCGGCAGGTCGTCCGGCGGCACCCCGACGAGGTCGAGCCGGAAGGGCGGCACGGCGCCCGCCGCCTGCTCCGCGGCGAGGATCGTGATTGCGCCGAGCAGTGCGTCAAACCCTTTGCGCGCCTCCGCTCGCCCGACGAAGAGCAGGCGCACGGGGGCATCCGTCTCCGGATAGGCAGCGGCGCGGGCGCTGCTCAGAATCTCCGGCGGCAGGCTGAGGCCGATGACGGCGGAGGGTTGCCGCCCTGAAAGGCGATAGGCCCGCGCGATCACCGCCCCGTGCTCGGCCGTGTTGGCGATGAGGCCGGCGCTGCCACGTGCCTGGGCACGCTCCAGCGCATCGGCCGTGCGGCCGTCGAGGCGGTCTCGCAGGCCGGGGCCGGGCCCTCGGGTGAACGCGGCCGGGGTCGAGCTGCGCGTCACCAGCGGTAGGTCGCGGCGGCGGGCGAGCAGCACGGCGGGCGCGTACCAGTTCGTCGCCTCGATCACATCGAAGGGCGCTCGGGCATGGGCGGCCAGGACCGCCCGCCGGAACGCGAGCGGCGCGGCCAGATGCCCGACCGAGCCCCACAGGCGTAGCCGCGCCAGACCGCCGCCGGGTGGCAGCGCGAGTCCTTTAACCGTGACGCCGCCGACCCGTTCGCGGCCGGTGCGGTCGAGGGTGAAGACGGTCACCTCGGCGCCAGCCGCGGCGAGACTTTCGGCGATCTCGCGCGCCGCTGTCGAGAGGCCGCTCGGCGCCGGAGGATAGTCCCAGGCCAGAAGTGCGGTGCGCATCAGGCGGCGAGCAGACGGCGGTAGAGGGCGATGTAATCGCGCGCCATGCGCTCGGCGGTGAACCGCTCCTCGAAGCGGCGGCGCACCACCGCGCGGTCGAGCTGCCCGATCCGGGCCAGCGCCGCGACCGCTTCGGCCTCCGAGGCGACGACGAAGCCCGTCACGCCCTCCTCGACGATCTCGGGGACCGAGCCGCGATTCCAGGCGATGACCGGCGTGCCGCAGGCCATCGCCTCGATCATCACGAGGCCGAACGGCTCGGGCCAATCGATCGGGAACAGCAGCGCCCGGGCGCCTCCGAGCAGATCGCCTTTCGCCCGATCGTCGACGGGCCCGAGATAAGTGGCGTCGGGCCCGAGCAGGGGGCGCACGCTCCGCTCGAAATAGTCCGGATTGCCAACGTCGATCGTGCCGCCGAGCCGGATCGGCAGGCCGGCGGCGCGGGCGACGCGGATTGCGGTGTCCGGGCGCTTCTGGTCGGTCATCCGGCCGACGAAGGCGACGTGCGCGCCGGGCTCGGGCCGGAACGCGTAGCGTTCCGCGGCAATGCCATGGTGCACGACGCCCGCCCGGTTCGGGACCGGGATGCCGGCCTCCTGCGCCGCCGAGATCGCCGCGACGGGCAGATCGGGGAAGCCTGCGAAGAACAGCGCCCGGTCGAGTTCGTCCACGCGCCAGTGCACCGTCGTCAGGCTCTGGCGCCGGCGTGGGCCCAGCAGGGCCGCGTGGGCGAACTCGCCATGGCAATGAACGATATCGAACCTGTCGAGCCGCAGGCGCAGGGCCTCCAGTTGCAGGGCGTCGAGCGCCGCCGGAACCCCGGGGGGGACCTGCCGGTTCCGACGTTCCAGAGCCGCGAGGCTCGGGTGATCGCCGACGCGCGGCAAGTCTGTCGCACTGTCCGATGAGGCGAACAGCGTTACGTCTATACCTAAGCTTCGCAGCGCCACGGACAGATCGTGCACGATCCTCTCGGTGCCGCCATGGTGTTCGGGGGGAACGGGGAAAATGTTCGGAGCGACTTGGGCGACGCGGATCACGTGTTGCACCTTACTCAATACAATCGGCCTGGATCGAATCGTCACGACGAACGCCTGATGTTCGTCCTTCACATTGCCCTGCAAGGTTGCCTACGCGGCCGTGATGTCGTGTACGGCCTCACCTCCGACACCGGCGGGCATATCCGATACCTGCTCGATCTGGTCGGCGCCTCGGCCCAGGACGCGCGAATCGCGCGGATCGTGATGGCGACGCGCCGGTTCGAGGGCCCGCCCGGCCCCGACTACGCCGTGCCCGAAGAGCGGGTCTCGGACAAGGTCGTGCTCGTGCGGCTCGCAAGCGCGTCACCGGGCTACCGTTCGAAGGAGGCGATGCACGGCGAAGTCGAGAGCTTCGCCGAGAATCTCATCGCCTGGATCGGCCGGCAGCCCCGCGCGCCCGACATCATCCACGCGCATTACGCGGATGCGGCCGCGGTCGCCGGGATCGTCGAGGACCGGCTCGGCATCCCCTTCGTGTTCACGGCCCATTCGCTCGGGCGGGTGAAGGCGGCCGTAATCGGAGACGGCGCGGAGAACGACCCCGAACTCTCGCGCCGGATCGCCACCGAGGAGGCGGCCCTGGCGCGGGCGAGCCTCGTTATCGCTTCGTCGCGCGATGAGGCCGAGGTGCAATATGCCGGCTATGCCGCCTATGATCCCGGCCGCGCCCGCATCCTGCCGCCGGGCAGCGATCTCGCCCGCTTCGCGCAGAGCCGCCCGCATCCCCGGATCGACGCGGCGATCGACCGGTTCCTGCGCGATCCCGGCAAGCCGGCCGTGCTGGCGCTGGCCCGGCCGGTGGCACGCAAGAATCTGGCGGCCCTGGTAGAGGCCTATGGCGAGAGCCCGGATCTCCAGGCACGGGCCAACCTCGTCATCGTCGCCGGCACCCGCGACGACATCGACCGGCTCGACGGCGACATGGCCGCGACCATGCGCGACCTGCTTGTGCTCATCGATCGTTACGACCTCTACGGCCGCGTCGCCTATCCCAAGACACACCGCCCGGAGGACGTGCCGGCGATCTACGCCTATGCGCGGGAGCGCGGCGGCGTCTTCGTCAATCCGGCGCTCAACGAGCCGTTCGGGCTGACGCTTCTGGAAGCGTCCGCCGCTGGCCTGCCGCTGGTGGCCACCGACAGCGGCGGCCCCAACGACATCGTCGAGACCTGCGGCAACGGGCTGCTCGTCGATCCGCGTGCGCCCGCGACGATCGCCGCCGCCTGCCTGCACATCCTCACCGATGCCCCCTTCCGCGCGCGTTGCGTCGCTGGCGGCGCCCGCGCAGCGGCGGCCTATGATTGGGACCGGCACGCGGCACGCTATCACGCCCTGCTCGGCGCGCTGCTCGCGCGGAATCCGCCCCTGCGGACCCCGCGCCAACTCCTGATCTGCGATATCGACAACACGCTCGTGGGATGCGAATCCGCGCTGGCGACGTTCCGGCGCTGGCGCAGCCGCCAAACCGGGCTGGCCTTCGGCGTCGCCACCGGCCGCTCCTTTCACAGCGCCATGGCGGTGCTGGAGCAGCAGGCGAGCCCGCGACCGCAGGTGATGATCACCTCGGTCGGCTCCGAGATCTACCATCTCGACGCCAATGGCGTGACCTACACGGCCGATACCGCGTGGCGTGAGGCAATCTCGGACGCTTGGGATCGCGAGGCGGTCGGCGCAGCTCTGGGCCGTCTCGACGGGCTCGCCCCGCAGGGCCCCCTCGAGCAACGCGCGCATAAGCTGAGCTTCTTCAGCGATGAGGCGACGGCGCATCGGGTGCGCGATGGCCTCGTGCAGGCGGGTCTTCCGGCGAGCGTGATCCACAGCCACGGCCGCTACCTCGATGTCCTGCCCGCGACGGCCTCGAAGGGGACGGCGGTCGATCACGTCCGCGCCCTCTACGGCTTGCCCGAGCAGGCTGTGTTCGTGGCCGGTGATTCCGGCAACGATGTCGAAATGCTGCGCGCCCGGACGCAGGCGATCATCGTCGCGAACTATTCCGACGGCCTCGCCAGCAACGCCGCGCTCAAGCACTCCTACGTCGCCCGCACCTCGCATGCCCGCGGCATCATCGAGGGCGTCCTGCATTTTCGCCGGACCCTGGCCTATGCATCGTAAGCTCCGCTCCGGCGCATCGACGTGACCGGCGCCGCGGTTCCCCCTCCCCCGGCGAGCGTGCTCACCCTGGTCCGCGGCCGGGCCGACCGCCTGCGCAACCTCATGCGCGGGCTTGCTCGCCAGACCGTGCGCCCGCGCGAGCTGGTGATTGCCTGGATGCAGCCGGAACCGGCGCCCGACCTGCCCGATCCCGGCTGCCCGGTGCGCCACCTCCACGTGCCCGGCGAGCCGATGCCGCTTGCCGCCGCGCGCAACCGGGCGGCGGCTGCGGTCTCCGGAGATCTCCTCGTCTTCCTCGACGTAGATTGCATTCCGGGTCCGACCCTGGTGGCCGCCTATGCGGACGCCGCGGCCTCCGAGCGGGGCCTGTTCCTCGGTGACGTCCTCTACCTGCCGCCGGATGCAATCGCGGGCGGCACGGCTCCCGATCCCGCCGCGCTCGACCGGCTCGGCCGCGCTCATCCGGCCCGTCCTCCCCTGCCCGAGACCGGACTGCGGCGGGAGCCCGATGCAGGGCAGCTCTGGGGCCTGTCCTTCGCCCTGCCCGCCGCGGCGTGGCGCGCGGTCGGCGGAATGGACGAGCGTTACATCGGCTATGGCGGTGAGGAGACGGATCTCGCCGCGCGCCTCGCGGCGTCCGGGCTACCGACCTTCTGGGTCGCGGGCGCGCGGGCCTATCACCAGCACCACCCGGTCCACGTGCCGCCGCTCCAGCACTTTGCGTCGATCCTCGCCAACGCGACGCGCTTCCACGCGCGGCACGGGCGCTGGTGCATGACCTACTGGCTCGAACAGTTCCGCGCGGCCGGATTGATCGCCTGGGATGCCGAGGCCGCGGCGATCCGCGTCCTGCGCCAGCCGAGCGCGCCCGAGATCGCCGCTGCCCTGCGGCCCCAGGCCCTCTTCTCCTAGCCCGACGCCTTCGATTTCTCCCGATCCGAGCCTCGAAATCACGCGCCATGAAGAAACCCATCGCGTTCTTTGTCCATCATCAGGGCCGGGGCCATGCCAACCGCACCATGGCGGTGGCCGCCGAGTTCGCCCACGACCGTCCGGTCTCGGTGCTGACCGCCGGCCCGCACCTGTTCGAGGGATTTTCCCGCGACATCGAGATCGTGACACTGCCGAACATGATCGGCGCGGCAGTTCCGACCCCGCGCCTCTACGCGGAGCCGACGCCGCCGGTGATGCACTGCGTGCCGCTGGGGCTCGCCGAAATGCGTCGCACCATGCGCCAGATCCTCGACCATCTCGACGAGCGCGCGGTCGGTCTGTTCGTGGTGGACGTGTCGGCGGAGATCGCGATGCTCGCGCGCATCGCCAGCGTCCCCGCGGTCCAGATCCGCATGCATGGCGACCGCAACGACATCGCCCATATCGGCGCCTACGAGGCCTGCGTCGGCATGCTCGCCCCCTTCGACGAGCGGCTGGAGCAGGACGACTACCCGGCGCATCTGCGCGGAAAGACCTTCTATAGCGGCGGTCTCTGCACCAGCGTCGATCGCGTGCCGGATCGCGCCGAGGCGCGGGCCCGGCTCGGCCTCGACCCGCAGCGCGAGATCGTCGTCGCGGTCACCGGCGGCGGGGGAAGCGGTACGCCCTTCGCGCCGCTGACGGTCGCCGCCCGCGCCGCGCCCGACGCACTCTGGCTGACTTTGGGGCCGACCCACCGCGAGGGCCATGAGACCGACTTCGCCAACCTGTGCGAACTCGGCTGGGTGCCGTCGGTCACCGACTATCTCGCGGCGGCCGACATCGTGGTCGCCTCGGCCGGCGACAACACGGTGCACGAAGTCGCGCGCGTGGCGGGGCGCCTGATCGTCATGCCGGAATGGCGCTATTTCGGCGAGCAGACCCGCAAGGCCGAGGCTTTGGTCCGCCTCGGCGCCGCCGTTCAGGCGCCCCATTGGCCCGGCGACTTTCACGGATGGCGCGATCTTCTCGACCGCGCCCGCAGCCTCGACGGGACCGTCCTGCGCAGCCTCTACGCACCGGACGCGGCCACGCGCACCGCCGGCTGGCTCGAAGGGCTGACCGACGCGCTCTGGCAGGGCGGATCGGCCGGCCACGAACCGGACGCGGTCCCGCTGCGCGTCGTCGCCGGCTGAGCGACCCCTTCCGATCCACATCCCCGATTGCCGGAGCCTGTCCCCCCGCATGTCCACCGTTTCCGTCGTGACTATTGCCAAAGGACGGCCCGCCCATCTGCGCAACGTTCTCCTCGGGCTGGAACGCCAGACGCGGCCGCCCGCCGAATTCGTCATCGCCGTGATGCAGGACGCGCCCTACGACCTGCCCGAGAGCGCCTTCCCGGTTCGCCAGATCCTGGTATCGGGCTCGGAACTGCCACTCGCGGCCGCGCGCAACCGCGGCGTGGCGGCGGCAAGCGGAGAGAACATCGTCTTCCTCGACGTCGATTGCATCCCCGCACCCGACCTCGTGGCCGACTACGCCCAGGCGCTGTCCGAACTCGACGGTCTGTTGATGGGCGAGGTGCTGCACCTGCCCGAGCACGCCACCGCGGGCGACTGGCATTACGCCGACCTCGCAGCGGTCGCGGAAAAGCATTCCGACCGCCGCGGTCCGCCGGCTGCGGGCATCGAGATCTGCAATGATTACCGCTGCTTCTGGTCGCTCAACTTCGCGATCCGGCGGGCGACATTCCAGGCCGTCGGCGGTTTCGACGAGCGCTATACCGGCTATGGCGGCGAGGATACCGATTTCGGCAAGATCCTCGACCAGTGCGGCCTTCCCATCGCCTGGATGAAGGGCGCGCTCGCCTATCACCAGTACCACCCGCACCACATGCCCCCGATCCACCATCTCGACAGCGTGGTGCGCAACGCCGAGCTGTTCGAGGCCAAGTGGGGCTACCGCACCATGGGGCACTGGCTCCACGCCTTCAAGGTGATGGGCCTGATCGACGACACGCCCGAGCAGCCGATCCGCATCCTGCGCCGGCCCGACGCCGAGGATCTCGCGCTCACCGGGCAGCAGAGCCACCAGCCCTATACCAACTCCGCCTCGGTCATCCGGCATCTGGAGGCCCGCGCACGCGAACGGGACGTGCCGCCGGGCTCCGTGCCGGTGACGGCGTGAGGATCGCGCTCCTCGCTCATCTGCGCCACCCGATCGCCCCGCCCTTCGCCGGCGGCCTGGAAGCCTATACCTGGCACCTCGCCGACGGGCTGACGGCGCGCGGCCACGAGGTTGCGCTGTTCGCGGCCGGCGACAGCGACCCGCGCTTTTCAATCGACCCGGTGATCCCGGTTCATCACGAGCGGAGCTTTCCGGGGCTGGAGCATCGGGGCGACTCAGGACTGAAGGCGCATGTCGACGCGGGCTACGCCGCCGCCTGCGACCGTATTGCGACCGGCGGCTTCGACGTGCTGCACAACAACAGCCTCAGCCGTCTGCCCCTTGAGCGCCACCGCACGGCCGCCGTGCCGACGGTGACCTCGCTGCACGTACCGCCCTATGACGCCTTGCGCTGGTGGGTGCACGACAGTGTCGCCCCCGGTCACCGGATCACCGTGACCTCGCAGGCGCAGGCGCGGGCTTGGTGGCCGGACGGGCCGCCGCCCGAGGTCTCGGTCCTGCACAACGGGATCGATCCGGCGTCGTGGCCCTTTCAGGCGGACGGCGACGGCAGCGCCGTCTGGTGCGGACGCATCGCGCCGATCAAGGGGACGCATCTCGCCGTTCGAGCCGCCCGGAAGGCCGGCCTGCCCGTCACCCTGTTCGGTCCGATCGAGGAGCCGGAATACTGGGAGACGCAGGTCGCGCCACTCATTGGCGGCCCGATCCGCTACGGCGGCCATCTTGGTAGCCCGGCGCTGGCGCGGGAGATCGGCCGCGCCTCCGTCTTCCTGTTCACGCCGTGCTGGGACGAGCCGTTCGGGCTGGTGGCGGTCGAGGCGATGGCCTGCGGCCTGCCGGTGGCCGGCTTCGCCAGGGGCGCGGCTGCGGAAGTCGTCGGTGAGGCTGGCTGTCTCGTTCCGCCCGAGGACGACGCTGCCCTGTCACGGGCGATCGGCACGGCGCTGACGATCCCACGCACGGTGCCGCGTGCGCGGGTCCACCGCTTGTTCACCCGCGATCGGTGGCTCGACCGCTGCGAGTCCCTCTACGCAGCGGCCCGCGCCGGTTGAACCCTGCCTCCTGTTGATCCCCGCCTCTCTTCCGAGCCGAAGACATGACCCGACCGGACATCATCGCCGCCCTCTGGCACGGCCGCGATCCCTTCGCCGATCCCCCGGACACCCTGAGGCCCCTCGATCTTCAGGGCTGGCGCAGCGTTCACCCGTATCTGGAGGAAGCGGTGATCCGGCACCGTCCCGGCGTGGTCGTCGAGATCGGAACCTGGAAGGGAGCGAGCGCGCTCTACCTCGCTCGTACGATGGCGGAGCACGGGATCGACGGCACCATCGTCGCGGTCGATACCTGGCTCGGTGCCGTCGATCACTGGATGGACGAGCGCCTTTTCGCCGAGCTCGCCACCGAACACGGCTTTCCCAGCCTTTACCGCACCTTCCTGGCCAATGTTCTGCACGAAGGGCTTGCCGACCGGGTGGTGCCGCTGCCGCTCGACTCGGTGAATGCCGCCGAGCTGATGCGCCTGCGCGGCGTGACCGCCGACGTGATCCATCTCGATGCCGGCCACGAAGAAGCATCCGTCGCCGCCGACCTCCGGGCATGGTGGCCGGTGTTGCGGCCCGGCGGCCTGTTCATCGCCGACGATTACGACCGTCTCGGAGGAAGCTTTCCCGGCGTGACGCGAGCGGTGGACGCCTTCTGCGCCGAATCTGGCGTGAAAGGGCCCTGGTCGTTCCAAGGCAAAGCCAAGTTCGTCAAGCTTGGTTGAACCCCCCCGACATCGGCGATCCTCGCCGGTGACCTCGAGAGGCCGTTGTGCAAAAGCGCCGAACGACCGGCCGAACCGCTTGCGGCCACGCCTCAATGCGTCGCGAACTTGATGCTGATCGCGGCCTTGGCTGTCAGGCTTGGGTTCGGCAAGGCGTTGAGGTATTGCGTGTAGCGCTTATAGAATGCGTTCTGCCGAACGAAATCCGCTCTCACCCTGTCGTTGACGATGTCGGACCCGAAGAAGTCGACGAGGCCGTAGTCCTCGGTGGCGAGGATGGCGGTGCCGGCCGGCAGGTCGGTCCGCGCCTCGACGAAGGTGAAGTGGCTCGCCACCGTGAGGTTACCGTCGAGGATGCGCAGGCGCATCGTGGTGCCGAGGCGGTTCGGCGGGACGGTGACGAGCGTTTCCCCCGTCGCCCGGTCGCGCCCGTCCGTATGCGTTGCGGCGAGCGTGACGAAGCCGGCGCCCCACTCGTTGGCGCCCTCCAGTTCGACACCCCGCCGTTCGGCCTGGGCGATGTTCCGATACTGAAAGTCGCGCACCGGGATGACACAGGGGAAGCGCCCGGGAATGCGGGCGCAGATCGAGGCGGGAATGCCGGCGAGCGCGGGCACGAAGAAGGTCGGCCCGACCGACTGAATGCCGATGAATTCGTCCACCGTGTTGTGGAAGACGTTGAGCTTGGCCCGGAACACGTCGCCGGGCAGGAGCACATCGTTATACTTCAGATTGACGCTGCACTCGATGTTGTGGGCGGTCTCCGGGCGCAGGTTCGGGTTCGGCCGGATGCCAAAGGCCGGGAACGGGTGGATGCCCTGCACCAGCGTCTCGGTGATCGAGGGCGCGCGGCAACCCTCGGCAGAGGCGCCGTAGAGATGGAGGCTGCTGGAGCGGAAGCCGTCCCCCGAGAGGTCGTCATGGTCGTAGCGTAGCGCGCCGATCAACCGCAGCCAGGAACTGTAGCGGATCTCGTCCTGCACGACAGCGCCGGCGAAGCTGCGCTCGCCCGACGGCGCGAGCGCCGTGCCCTCGACGAAGACGGTGTCTGCGGCGGGGGAGTTTCCCTCGTTCGACATCACGATCCGCAGTCCCGCACCGAGGCGCCATAGGATTTCCTTGACGGCCCCGCCGATCGAGGCGATCCGCACGGCCGACGCCGAGCAGAGCACCGAGGATCGTCCGGCGCGAGAGATCCGGCGAAGAGAAATCCGGGATCATTTCGTGAGGATCAGCTCGTTGTAGCTTGTGATGCGGAGGCGATCACCGGACCGGCCGCCCTGTGAGTCGGCGCCGAACGGCGCTCGTCTTCCTGGCGTGTTTCAGGGTCATTTACAGTAATTTATGGCATATGTAGATCTTTTATATTATTATATCCATTGTGATTCTAGAATATAATCCTGTTTTATAGTGCTGAAGAAAAAATTTACGTGGTCGAGATTCTGGTATTTATTAGAATGTAAGTGGCGATGATCTTGGAGTGCGAGCGGTTGTCGATAGGCCGGTCATACAGATTCTCCTCATCTCGACCCTGGCGACGTTTGCCATCGCCACATCAATCGCAGGGCGACCGAACCCGGCGGCGCGGATCGGCGGCTTTCCGCACCAAAGCTCATCCGTGGCGATGCCGGGCGATCACGACGCGGCAAACCGAGATCGTCGTTCCGGCGGCCGGTCGTAGCCGAGGCAGGGCGTGCCCGGCCGGGCGGCGGCGTGCGGTCGGTCGATATCGAAGCTGTGCGGGACGTCGGGCAGGTGGCCACAGGCGCTTGCCGATCAAAGCGTCAGGCCGCGTGTGCCGGGCAGCCGTCATCCGTTCGGATATCATCGGAGTCCAGATATCGGGGTACGGCACACCGATGCCACGTCCTCCAACGATCTCAGGATCGCCCGCCGTTCAACTTCGAGCCGACCGTGTCCGGTCGCGATAACATCGCGGCCGCCTGCGGTGCGGATGGCAATGGAACCGCGATCCCAGAGCGTCTGCGGCATGCTAACAGAGCGTTCGACTTGCTCCGGACACGGCGCTCGTAGGCTAGATCCGCGTCAGCGCACTCGTTGTATGCGAACCGGGTTCTCTATTTTTATTTCATTGGTCTAATGAAAATAGGAAATTTATATTTATGATAAATCATGAAAATAATACATGAGAATACTGAAACACAAATTTCGTAAGCAGTGACCGTTGGACGACTGCGGACGGATGAAGTTGTTGAAATTTTTTACCATTTGATGGCTATGCGTTGGTCCGTGCGTGCCTGCCGACATGAAAATTGTACGTGATGCTTTGCATCGAGGCTCTGCAATCTCGCGTTCCGATTAGGAGATCCGAGGATGGACGCACTTCTGGTCGATGACAGCGCGACCATGCGCCTGCGCCTGCGCGGCCTTCTGGAGGCTGAGCCCGACGTGACGGTGACGGACAATGCCGATCCGGCCGCGGGGCTGCTGGAGGCGAGCATGCGCGCCTTCGACCTCGTCGTGGTCGATTACCACATGCCGGCCATGGATGGGATTGAATTCATCCAAAGCTTGCGAAGGGTCCCTCACTACAGCCTCGTCCCGATCGTCATGGTGACCAGCGATGTCGCCGACTCGGTGCGTCTTGCCGCGCTCGATGCCGGTGCGACCGACTTCATCGACAAGTCCATGCGCGGTATCGAACTCACCGTCCGGCTGCGCAACCTCATCCGGCTGGCCCAAGCCGTCCGCAAATTGGCAGAGCAGGCCACGTGGCTCGATGGCGAGGTGGAGATGGCCCTGCGCCATTTGCGCGAGCGCGAGGAGGAAATCATCTTCCGCCTGTCGCTTGCCGTCGAATATCGTGACAACGACACCGGTGATCACACGTGGCGCGTGGCGCGCTACAGCCAGATCGTGGCCGAGGCCCTCGACCTCGCGCCGGATGTCTGCCGGAACCTGTATCTCGCAGCGCCCCTGCACGATGTCGGCAAGGTCGCGATTCCGGACGGAGTGCTGTTGAAACCGGGTCGGCTCGATCCGGAGGAATTTTCGCTCGTCAGGACCCATGCCGCGATCGGCAAGCGTATTCTCGGCGATAGTTCATCCGAGCTGATCAGCCTCGCTGCCGAAATTGCGGAATCGCATCACGAGAAGTGGGACGGCAGCGGATATCCGCAGGGGCTTGCGGGGACCGATATCCCGCTGTCGGCCCGCATCGTTGCCGTGGCCGACGTGTTCGATGCCCTGACGACGCAGCGTCCCTACAAGGGAGCCATGCCGTTCGAAGAGGCTTTGGACTGCATTCGGGCCGAGAGCGGACGGCATTTCGATCCCGCCTGCGTCGAAGCCTTCTGCGCCCGGTGGCCGGATATCCTCATCGTGGGAGGGCAGAATGACGTGCTCAGTCGTCTGCACAACCAGCAGGCAACGGAACCGTGGGCGCGCGTGCCGACGTTGCTTCGCGAGATCGCCAAGTCCTGATGGATGGCCGGCTGCCGGCGTTTCGCCACGCAGCGCCGCTGACGCCCGTTCCCCGACACGGGTAGCGTCCCGTTCGCCCGAACCTCTAGTCGGCGCGGGGGCGTCCGGCGCCCCGCGAAAAGGAGGCGCCGAGAGGGATGACGATGGACCAAGCCAAGCCCAAGGCACGGGTCAGGATCGCCCGGGCGGGCGCGGGACGGCCGGGCTACGTCACGGTC
>NZ_SRHQ01000041.1:0-22349 GCF_004683995.1 Methylorubrum sp. Q1
TGGCAAGATGGAGGCAGCGCAGTTCTTGCGCGATCTGATCATGGCGGTGCCCTACCGCATCCACATCGTCCTGACGGATAACGGCATTCAGTTCACCAACCGCAAGAAGGATACCTATGCCTTCGCGCACATCTTCGGCCGCGTCTGCGCAGAGAACGACATCGAGCACCGGCTCACCAAGGTGAACCATCCCTGGACCAACGGCCAGGTCGAACGGATGAACCGCACGATCAAGGATGCGACGGTCAAACGCTACCATTACGACAGCCACGATCAGCTCAGAGATCACCTCCAGCTCTTCGTGGATGCCTACAATCACGCCCGCCGCCTCAAGACGCTACGCGGCCTGACACCCTACGAACGCATCTGCCAAGCCTGGACCAAAGAGCCCGAACGCTTCAGAGTCGATCCGTCGCACCACATGCCGGGACCGTACACCTAGCCCGCCTGCCTGAACGAGCGCCTGGCATCTGGGCGGCGCTGGAACGCGCGCGGCTGCGCCTTGAGGCGCAATTTACGTTAGGAGAATGAAATGGACGCGAGCGATTTCCCGAAGCACACTGCCGGGCTGGTGTTGGAGCACAATCCGCATCTCACGTCGTACGCGACCGTCGAGCGCTACACCGACGATCTCGACGACGACGAATGGGTGAGCCCAGAGCAGCGGCAGAAAGCGATCGAGACCGGTTGTCTCTGGACGCTGACGTGGTTCCCGAACACACCGGTGGGATCGCATTCGCTATCGGCGGCCGATCTCGACGTGCTGCTGGCGGCAGCGAAGGAGGAAGTATGAGCAGGGAAGCTGAAGAAGCGCGCCAAGCCCCTCTCCGCGATCAATTGCGCGAGGCCTACGACGCCAACCACCGCGTTCGTGTCGACATGCGCGACGGCAGCCAGCGTGAGGGCGTGATCGAGGAGATCAGAGATCTTTTCGGCAATGCGCCGAGTGCAGAAACCGATTTCCTGCAGCAGACCTACGAGATCCGTTTCCACGGAGAGACGGAATTCATTCGCGGCAACCGCATCATGACGGCCGGCCCGATCACCAGCGGTGGCTAAGCGTTCTCATCCGCATCCATGATCCAGGCCCGCAGCGCCTGCGAGATAATCGCCTCGGCCGGAATGCCGGCGTTCTCGGATATCAGCCGCAGCCGCCGGTTCACGTCCGCCTCCAACTCCACGACGTAGGTGCGCTTGCGCCGGGTGGTGGCGAGCCGCGCCCGATCCTTGGGTGGGTGCGGAGAGACGACCGGTTCGTGCACGAGCATGGGGACCGGCTGCAGCACGCGGCGAACCACCTCCTTCTCGACGATCGCCACCGCTGGGCTGGTATCGGGCAATTCAACTAGCCGCAGGCCGTGCCCTTTCCGCGTGAGGAAGCCTTTCTCGATCAGCCCGTTCACCAGTCGGTGGGGCCCTGATCGGCTGCGCATCCCCATGGTCTCGGCCATCTCTTGCAGCGAAGGGCACGGCTGCTGGCTCACGATCCGATCCTGAATCAGCGCGAGGATGACGCTCTCTTTCCGGGTCAGCGAACGCATGCTCATCGTGATAGATAACTCCGATGACAGAATGTCGCAGAATAGGATTTATCTATTGTCCCGAGAATCGGTTGTGCGGCGTATTTCAACCAACGCATTGAGATGAATCGTAAAATTCCGGTTGCCCATTCCCCGGAACGACGGTATCCAAACCGCCATACGGAAAATTGCCTCTGGAGATCACCGGGTGCCGACGATCCTCGGCCGACGAGCCACGCCAGCGGCTCGGGTCGTGCGAGCGCCAGAGCCTGAAAGACCGAAGACGGCGGGAAGGGGCTACGACAACCTCTGGCGGAAGACATCGGAGCGGCATCGGCGACGCCACCCGTTCTGTGTCTTCTGCGCTCAGGAAGGCCGTCAGCGACTCGCTGATGCGGTCGACCACAAGATACCGATTGACGATGGTGGGGACCGGCTGAAGGCCGCGAACCTGCAAAGTCTCTGCTGGCACCATCACAACGGACTGAAGGCGGCGATGCAGGTCTACGCTCGCGAACACGGGCAGATCTATCTGCTGCCGCTCTGGTGCGATAACCCATCGGAAAGGCCGAAGCGACTCAGATAAGGCGCACCCTTTCCAGTAATCCAAGCAGCGCGACCTGATTGTTTTTGCGCAGATATGCTACGAGCGCATTCAGCGGTGGTTGATTGCTTTTATAGTGGTCATTGCAGGCTCCCGTGTACAACCCGCCTCCGGGGCCTGTGTATAAGCCTCCGCCAGGTCCAGAATAAAGCCCACCACCAGGGCCGGTGTACATGCCTCCGCCCGGACCGGTATATAACCCTCCGCCGGGCCCCGTGTACAATCCGCCTCCTGGGCCAGTATACATTCCGCCTCCGGGGCCGGAGTACAGGCCGCCACCTGGTCCTGAATAAGCGCCGCCGCCTGGTCCTGTGTAGAGCCCGCCCCCTGGCCCTGTGTAAAGCCCGCCGTTAGGGCCGGTATACCGATCGCGTGGCCACATGAAATTGTCTCCGGCCTTGGTGCAATTGCAGGCACTCAACTATGAGCGTCCGAAGCGATCCAGCGCAAGTAGGCCAAGGAGACCCTAAGGTTGTTGCGCATCCGGGCTTCCGCACGCTGCCCGCGTGCGATTTCGTGCTCAAGACGGACAAGGCGCGCAAGACCTACGACGAGCTTGCTCGACTGCTCTGGCACGCTGGCCGGCTGTCGAAGGCCAAGCACATGGCGCTGAGCCGCTACGCCAGCCTCGTCGATCAGATCACGGGCATCAGCGAGGAAGGCCGGACGCCCCGGGCCTCGTGGTTCAACGAAATGAGGCGTGCCGAGAAAGAGCTTGCGATCGATGACCTCGACAAGCCGATCTCCGCGCCGATAGAAGCGCCCGTCAACCGGTACGCGCGCTTCGGTTTCTCGGGCCGTCGCTGATCAGCGGTTCGCGCTGATCGACTTCAAAGGGGATCCGACGCCCGACTACGCCGGGTATGCCGAATGGTATTGCCAGGCGGTCGTGCAGGAGGCGGTGACGGCCTGTCGCTGGGAACGGCTGGCCTGCATTCGCTTCCTGCACATGCTTCAGGAGGCTCGGAAGCCACGCTCCGAGTTCATCTACGACGCGGACCGGGTCGCCGATGTCTGCGCCTTCGGTGAGACGCTGCCGCACAGCAAGGGCTTCGAGGGCACCATCGTCCTAGAGCCGGTGCAGTGCTGGTGGCTGGCGGCGATCTTCGGTTTCCGCGAGCGCGACACCGGCCGGCGCTGGACGCGCGAGGTGGCGCTCTGGGTGCCCCGGAAGAACGGCAAGACCGAACTCGCCAAGATCGTCGTCCTCTACTGCCAGAATTTCGAGGGCGAGCCCGGAGCTGAGGGCGTCATCATCGCCGGCTCGGAGCGGCAGGCAGACATTCCGCTCAAGGCGATCCGGCACACAATCGACGAGGTCGCCGAGCTGCGCGACTGGACGCTGGCCAAGGGCACGCACGAGGAGATTCGTTTCCGCCGGCACAACGCGGTGCTGAAGCTGCTCGCCGGCCGCGCACCGAACCTCGACGGCCTCAACCCGCACGTGGTGCTCGCCGAAGAGGTTCACGCGCAGAACCAGGACGTGATCGGCGTCATCAAGACCACCCAGGGCGCCCGCCTGCAGCCGCTGTGGCTCGGCATCTCCACGGCAGGCCGGAACGCTACGGGGCCCGCCTACGACGGTTGGAAGAGCGATCAGCAGGTGCTGGAGGGGAAGATGCGGGCCGACCGCGTCTTCATCGCGATGTACGCGGCCGATGTGGAGGATGAGGAGCGCCGCTTCGATCCCATCATCGTGGAGAAGCTCAACCCGCTGTTCGGCATCTCGTTGAATCCCGTCTCGCTGGAGACCGAGGAGCGCGAGGCACGGAAGAGCGAGGCGAAGCTCCAGGAGTACAAGCGGACCCGGCTGAACATCTGGAGCCGGGCGGCGGGCAACCTCTTCTCCGTGGAGTCATGGGACGCCTGCGGGGATCCGAAGCTCACGCTCGACGCGCTCCGGGGATACCCGATGTTAGTCGGCGTCGACCTCGCGAGCCACTCGGATCTGAACGCGGCCTGCTTCCTGATCTGCGTCGAGGAAGTGCTTTACGCGGTGTTCCGGTACTGGCTGCCCGAGCGATCGGTGCGCTTCCAGGATGACCGGTACGCCGACCAATTCGCGGCCTGGGCACGAGCCGGCCACCTGACGCTGACCAAGGGCAGCCACGTCCACCACCCGACGATCCGGAACGACGTGCTGGCGATGGTCCGCGGGCATAACGTGGCCGGTTTCGCCTTCGACCAGCACCAGGCCGACTACCTGATGGGCGAGGTCGAGGCCGAGGGCTACGCCGCCTACATAGTTCCGAAGGTCGCCAAACACATCACCTACGCGACCGACGACATCGCGACCCGGCACCAAGATCCCGAGCGCTTCCAGCACGACGGCAACCCGATCTCATCTTGGTGCGCCGGGAACGTGGTGGGCTACCGCGACGCCAACGACAACGTGCTCCCCAAGAAGGAGCAAAAGGGCTCCCGGCAGTCGATCGACGGCATGGACGCCCTGATCTCGGCGAACGCGGCCCGGCTGCAGGCCGAGGCCGGCAACATCGCCGGCGGCGTGAAGGTCATCAAGCCGAACATCTACCTTGAGCGCGGCCTGATCGGATTCGACGCATGACCGCAAGCGACATCTCGTTCGGCCTAGCCTGTTTCGCGCTCGGCGTGAGTCTCACCTCCCTTCTCGTCACGGTATTCCGCCGATGAGCCAAACCGAAGCCGAGATGTGGGCTGGCCTCGCCAAGTCGGATGAGGCGGGCCAGCTCGTCTACTCAGGCCCGGCGACCGATCCGCGCGAGACGATCGTCCGCGAGATGTACGACCGCGGCTGGGACGATCTCGGCTTCCTCGGCGTCGGCAGCGGCTACTATCGCGGCAGCGCCACCGGCCTGTCTCTGATGATCATGTGCGCCGACGTGAAGGCGCGCGATCTGTCGAAAGCCGAGATGCTGATGTGGCGCCGGCGGAGCGCCCGCGGCTGGGATATGGTCGAGGCGGGCTCCAACCCGATCGCCTACCGGCTGATGACCAAGCCGAACGACACGGCGATGACGTGGGTCGAGTTCTGGCGGATGGTGGTGCTTCACCTTGAGACCGCCCAGAACGCCTACGTATACACGCCGCGCACGGTTGAAGGGGATATCGAAGAGTACATCCCGATCATGCCCGGCCGGTGCCGGATGCGTGTGAGCGACCGCGGGCGGATTTTCTACGAGATCGTGGCGGTCACGGAATACGATCTGGCGGTGCTCGGTGAGAGCTACCTGATCGTGCCCGAGAGCGACGTGATCCATTTCCGCGGGCGCCTGATGGATGGCGTCAACGGCCTGTCCAACCTCGCCCTCGGCACGCCGATCCTCGACCTCATCAGCGCGATCGGGGCCTACCAGACGAAGCTTTTCGGCAGCCGAACGCCGCGGTGACCGCCATCGTCGGGCAGCGGATCAACCCTGGTGTCGGCCCGCAGAACGGCACGTTGCCGGACATTGTGGTCAACCGGATCAGCGGCGGCCCGACCTACGGGCTGGCTCGATCGACGGGGCTCATCGCATCGCGCGTGCAGATCGAATGTCGCGCTAAGAGCTTCTCGGCCGCGGAGAACCTGGGGGCGGCCGTCATGCGCGCCTTGAAGGACTTCCGGGGCACTGTTGGCGACCTGCGCGTCACGATGATGGCGACGGGTTCCGACTATGCCGAGCACGCGGATGACGCCTCGGTCTTCCGCCCGATCATCGACTTCTACGTCTGGACGACCGAGCCGGTGGCGGCCTGATGGGCGACTTCAAAGACCTCGGCGCGATGTTCCAGGCCCTGTCGCGACGACCGACTGCCGGGCAGATGCGGGCCGCGCGCGGCGAGGCGCTGAAGCCCTTCGTGGCGGCCGCCAAGTCCAATCAGGCGTCGAACGGTAGCAACAAGACCGGGAAGCTGTCCGCCTCGCTCGGCGTTGCGGAGAGGGGGCAGGACACCACGGCCCGGGACCGATCCGCGGCAAGAAGCACGCCTCCACGGGCCATCTCGTCGAGTTCGGAACGGCGCCGCATTGGCAGCCGAACCGCGGCAGCGGGCAGATGCATCCTGGCGCTCGGGCGAAGCCGTTCATGCGGCCGGCCTTCGAGCAGACCAAGGACGAGGTCGCGCGTCAGGCCGGCGAGCAGGTGCTGAACAGCGTCCTCAAGGGCCTCAAGACGCCCTGACACTTTCCACCGCCCGAAGCCTGCGTGCGCGGCGCCGTGGCGATCGTGGTTCTTCCCGCGCATCCAGACAGAGGAGAAAGACATGGTAGATCGTGTCACGATCAACGGCGGGACCATCGTGCTCTACAAGGTGGGCACGGGCGCCGGGGCGGGGGCTGTCCTCAACGAGGTCGAGACCATTGGCGACATCGCCCAGAGCCGCCCGGAGGTGAACGCCACCCCGCTCAGCTCGAAGGAGATCCGCTACATCGCTGGCCTCAAGGACGGCCAGAGCCTCGAGATCGTGATGTTCCATCTCGGCGACGACGCCAGCCAGACGGCGATCAAGGCGGCCTACGACAACGGCTCCTCGGTGGAGATTACCGTGCAGCCTGACCCCGACGAGAGCGACACTCAGGTGCGGTTCACGCTCTCGCTCACCGGCCACACCTACCGGATGGGCTCCGGCGGCGACCCGCGGCGCCGCGCCGTGTCTGGCCGCATCTCCGGGCCCGTGATCGAAGAGGCGAACGCTCGGACCTGATAGCGCGCCATGACCGACCCTCAGAACAAGGTGCCCTTCTTCCTCGCGGGAGAGGGGGCCTACCTGCGCTTCCGGCTGGCCGACCTCGTGGTGCTTCGCGAGAAATACGGCGAGCCAACGCCCGTGAAAGTGCGCAACGAATTGGGTTTCGACCAGGATGCGGTCGAGACTTTCATGGACCGGCTGAACACGCGGGTTGCGGTAAGCGATCCGGTGGCCATCCTCGATTGCCTGCGGGCCGGTCTCAAGCAGGCTGACGGGCGCAAGCCTTACGCCGGCATCAGCTTCGACGATCCGCCCTTCGGAATTGCCGACGCCCGCAAGCCGATCATCGACGCGCTCGTGCTCGGCGTCACCGGCAAGGACTACGCGACCCTGCTCGCCGAGCAGAAGGAGCGGGATGCCATTGAGGAGCGCAACGCTCGCCTTCGTGAAAAAGGCGCGATCTTCGATGGAGACGAAAACCTGGACCCTCGCGAGACCCTGATGGACTCGACATCATCGAGCGAACCGTCAGGGTCGGATACGCAGCCGGGCTCCTGACCGACGAGATCCTGATCCACACGCCGGCCGAGGTCTATCGGATCGCCAACGGTCGGCGCTCCACGCAGCGCGAGAACACGCAGTCCGCTGCCTACATGACGGCTTCGCTGACAGGCTTCGCGAAGCTCCCGCCCTACGACCAAGTCTTCCCTGCAGGTGAACCCAAGAGCCGGAACGTCGGCGCTCGGGAGTTCTTCCGGCGGCTTGGTGCGAACGTGGTCAGGAATCCCTGATGGTCGCAACCGTCGGCAGCGTTGAGGTCTATCTGAAGACGTTCGGTGTCGAGCGTTTTCAGACCGACATGCGCGGCATGGCCTCGATCTCGGAGCAGACCGGGTCGAAGGTCAAGCGGTCCATGGACGGGATCTCGACCTCGGCCGAGCGGGCGTCTCGCGCTGGCGAAGCGTTCGGCCGGTCGAACTCCGCGCTCAACGCCGTAGCGATCTCGGCGCTGCGGGCTGAGACCAGCGTCCCGGCCCTCAACAAGGCCTTCACGCTGCTCGGCACTGCGGTGGGCGGGCTCGCCGACGGCGTGGCGCTTAATGCCTTCAAGAACTACGCGGATCAGGCCACCAACATCCAGAACCGACTGACGGCGGTGATCCCGGTCCAGGCGCAGCGGGCACAGATCGATGACCAGATCTTCCAGACCGCCCAGCGGACCCGCACCTCCTACGAGGCGACTGCGAACATCTTCTCGCGGATGACGCTGTCGGCGTCGAACCTCGGCGCGTCTCAGGCTCAGATCCTGCGCGTGGTCGAGATCACGCAGAAGGCCCTTCAGGCCGGCGGCGCGACCTCTTCGGAATCGGCATCCATCGCGACGCAGCTCTCGCAGGCCCTCGGCTCTGGCCGGCTGGCGGGCGACGAGTTGAAGTCCATCGCCGAGAACAGCCCGGTCCTGATCCAGGCCATTGCCAAGGAATTCGGCGTCGGCGTCGGCGCGTTGCGTGACCTGGGCGCCGAGGGCAAGCTCACCGCGGATCGCGTGTTCAAGGCGATCATGAACGCGGGCGAGGAGGTCGACACCATCTTCGCCCGGACGACGCCGACGATCGCTGCCGGCATCCAGCAGATCGACAACGCACTCACCCGTTACATCGGGAATGTCGACAAGAGCATCGGCGCCACGAAGGCGCTGGTGGGCGGCCTCGAGTTCGTCGCCCGCAACCTCGACAACATCGGTGACGGTGCAGCCATTGCGGTGGCGGCGCTCGCCGGCCCGCTTGGCGCCCGGCTGCTGACCGGTGCCGGCTCCCGTGTGGCGGCGCCTTTCCAGAGCGCGAGCGCCAGTGCCCGCGGAGGGCTGGATGCGGCCAAAGCCACGCAGCAGGCGGCCCACGAGGCCCGCATAATCGCGCAGCGCGACCTGGAGCAGGCCGAGCGCGCCCTCAAGGATCTCGATGCCCAACCGCGGTTTAGGCAGGCCGCGCCGGACGTGCAGCAGGCCTACGAGCGCCAAGCCGCGCAGGTCGACAAGCTCCGCGAAGCGTCCACGAAGACGGCCGAGCGCGAGGCTGCTGCTCTCCTGAAGCGGGCTGATGCAGAGACGGTCGCGGCCCAGGTGTCGCAGACGGCCGCCAACCGCGTCGTCTCCGCCAAGGACACCCTTGCCAAGCGCGAGGCGGCGCTCAACGACATCATCGCCAAGCGCCCCGCTCTGGAGCAGGCGGCGGCGAATGCTGGCGTGAACGTCTCCCGGCGCCAGCAGGGCGGCTATTACGACGCGCTCTACAAGGTGGTGGAGCAGCGCGACAAGCTCGCCGATACCAACGCCACGATCGCGCTGACGAAGCGGAACATTGAGGCGCTCGACGAGGCCATGGCGCGCGAGCGCTCGCGGCCGACGGCGTCGAACTTCATCCCGATCGCCATGCAGCGGCGGCAGGCAGAGATGGACCGCCTGCCGGTCCTCTCCGGCCAGCGGGATGAGCAGGGGCGGATCCTCAACGAGAGCGAAAAGCGGCTGATCGAGGTCGAGCGCCGGATTGGCGACGCGCAGGCCACCGAGCGCGACAAGGCTGGGCGGAAGCTCGCCGATCTCGACAACCAGATCAGCAAGGCCCGCGCCGCGGTGGCGGGACAGGCCGAGAAGGTCGTTGCCGCGGAGGTGCGGGCGAACGACACGCTCATCGCCGCGGCGGAGAAGCGGGCACGTGTCCAGGCCGACCTGGATGCAAAGGCGATTGCAGCTGCCGCTCAGCGCCGAGCGGCTCAGCAGGCGCTCAACGAGGCTGAGAGCCGTCTTGGAGGACTTGCCGGGCAGGTGGGCACGTCTGCCGCGTCTCAGCGGGTGGCTGCGATCCAGCAGGTCGAGGCGGCGCAGTCCGTGCTCAATCGGACCTACTTCGCCGAGCAGGCGGCGCAGGCGAACGCAGCCGCAGCGATAGCCCAGAACAGCCGGGCGAAGGTCGCGCTGGCAGGGGCGGCGCGGGCAGCGAGTGGCGCCTTCACGGGGCTGGTCGGGCTCCTCGGTGGGCCACTCGGCGCTGCGCTGACGGCTGCTGGCGTCGGGATTGCGGGCTACACCCTCTACCAGGCGCGGGCGGCCGAGCAGGTCGAGGAGCACAAGAAGGCCGTCGACCGGCTGATCGATTCCACGAAGCGGCTGAACGACCTCAACGAGCGGGGGCAGGTCCGCACGCTGCAGCAGCAGGTCGAGGACGCGGCGAACGCGGCCGGGGCCCGGTCTGCCGAGGTGGACAGCCGTACGGCGCTGGCGGAGCGCCTCCGGACAGCGCAGGGGCGCGCCGCGCAGACGGGCGACGTGGTGATGGACCCGCGCGGCGGGCCGAACGCCACGCGCAACTTGACGATCCTCGACGAGGCTCTGAAGCAGGTCGGCACGTCAGCGGATAGCGTGCGCCTGACGCTCGTCGCAGGCGGTGAAGGCGGCGCGGTTGCAGCTCGTCAGCTTGCGGATGCGCTCGCCACTGTTGCGCTGAAGCAGCCCGAGATGCTGGCGCTCTCCCAAGAGGTATCGAAGCTCGCCGATGATCTGGAGCGCGCCCGCAAGGCCAGCGCCGACTTCGCTGGCCAAACGACGAACGAGCCGCGGACCACGGATCTCCCGCTCGACTACAGCATCGTCCGCGCTCCGGTTTTCAACGCTGGCCCGGCCGTCGAGGCATTCAAGGCGCAGATCAAGGAGATCAAGGACCAGCTTCTCTCGCTCGGCGAGACGGACATCAACATCGATGGCCTGGACACCTCCCGCGAGCAGATCGCACAATTCGCCCAGGACATCGTCGAGGCCCGCGCCAATGCGATGGGGGCGCTGTCCGGCAAGGCCGTCGTCCCGGAGATCAACGATCTCGTCCAGGCGTTCGGCAACGGCGCAATCTCAGCCGAGGAATACGCGACTTCGCTGCTGGATCTCGGCCAGAAATTCCCGAGCTTTCAGCCGTTGATCGACAGTCTTGTAGCGGCGGCACAGAAGGCGCTGACGGCGAACGCGGATATGGCGGTGCTAGGGGCGCGCGTGCAGGGGCTGGACGGGCTTGTCGCGAACATCCTGGTGAAGGTCGGGGTGTCGGGCGCTCTGCCGAACATCGGCGCCCTGGCCGCCTCGGAGCAGGCGAAGGCCGACGCCGCGCTCAACAAGGTCGAGCAGGCCAACCGCGTGCTTGCGCTTCGGGCCGCCGGCAAGGATGTCGACGCCAAGGTACTGGAGGCTCAGCAAGCAAACCCGGCACTGGATGCGGATCGCGCCCGCCGCGTGTTCGCTGAGCAGGATCGCCTCAACGATCAGATCTCGGCCAATCGCAAGGCTGCGCGCGGTGGTGACAAGGGGCGCAAGTCTCCTGAGCAGCGCAACGAGGAAACGCTCGCTAAGAAGCTCGAGGAGTTGGATCAGGACGCGAAGGTCGCGGCGCTGAACGATTTCGACCAGAAGACGGTCCGATTCGCACAGAGCGCGAAGGTGGCGAGCGAGCAGATCCAGGCGTTCATCGCTGCCGCGCGGTCCGGCGACATGACGAGCATTCCGCCCGTCATGCAGGAAATCTACGAAAAGATGCGCCTGCTGGAAGGCGTGAAGCTCGGAAAGGCGGCACTCGACGACATCTTCCCCGGGCGGCTGCTCGCCGAGCAGATCGAGAGCGTGCGCCGGGCCGCGCAGTCCTCGCCGGAGATCGCCGCCAACCTCGACCTGATCGAGCAGCGCCTGCGTGAGAAGGGCGCTCCCGAGTGGGCCAAGGATTTCACGTCCTCGTTCACCGACATGGTGAAAGGTGTGGCCACCGGCACGGCGACGATGGTGGACGCGCTGGCAACCTTCAAGACGCGGGTGATGAACCTCGCGCTTGATGCCGCCTTCAAGCCGTTAGAGCGGATGCTGACGGGCTTCCTCGGGGGTGCCGGGGGCGAGGGAGTCGGCGGCTTCGGCAACTTCTTCTCGTCGCTCTTCGGTGGCGGCGCGAGCGCATCGACTGCCGCAGGCGGCTGGGGTTCACTGCCAACAAGCGGCGGCCTCTGGCTCGCCGATGGTGGAATCGTCAAAGGCCCTGGCACCGGCACGAGCGACAGCATCGTCGCCCGGATCTCGAACGGCGAGGCCGTCATCCCGGCGAGGGCGGTGGCCGCGAACCGCCGCCTTGTGGAGGCGCTCGTCAGTGATCGCCTGCCGAAATTCGCCGACGGCCTGATGCCGGACTTGGGAGCGCTCACGGCCGGCTCGCTTGCTGTGCAGGAAGCGCGCCTGGGCGCCGCCCCGTCACCGAACCTGCCGAGCGACCACAAGTCCGGCATGGTGACGGAGGTCTACGTGACCGCCGGCGACAAGACCGGCGCGGAGACCACCATGGGTCCGCGCGGGCCCCGCACCGAAATCACGATCGACAAGACCATCGCCGCCGCGCTGCTGAGCGGATCCGAGACGCGGGCGGCGCTGAAGAAGCTCACCGGCGGCAGAATGACGGGAGGCTGAGATGGCCCTCAGCTATCCCTCCATTCTGCCCTACGACGGGCTGCGCGAAGGCTACTCGATCCAGAACTCCGGCTTGGCGCTGATGAAGTCGCCGATGCAGTCGGGCAAGGTCCGCATGCGCCGGCAATTCACGCTGCGCATCGTGCCGATCCAGTTCCAGATCTACTTCACACCGCAGGAGCTTGTGGTGTGGAGAGACTTCCTCTGGAACCGGCTCGGGGATGGCGCGGCCGAGTTCACGATGCCGGTCTGGGACGCAGGACAGCAGCAGTACGTCAGCCGTCTCGTGCAGATCCGCGACGGCGCCGAGGGCGTGTCCGAGCAACCCTTCGCAGATGACCAGACTTTGGTGACCTGCACTCTCAACGTCCGGGGGCTGTGAGCCTTGCCGATTGCCGCCACGCAGGCCTGGGCCGAGGCCGCTGCCACAGTCGACGCATCGCAGGTGATGCACGTCACCCTGGAGCTGATCCACTCGCAGTTCGTGGAGAATGGCCAGCCATCGCCGATCCGCGCGGTGATGGACACCATGGATGCGACCTTCCGCCTGGACGAGGGCGCGCCGCTGAACGCGGGCCAGCGCGTGCTGTTCAAGGCGGTGCCCTTCGGCATCGAGTACCCGCGCATCGGAAAGCTCGGGGTCGAGGCGCCCATCTGGATCGACAACGTGAACCGGGAGGTGGCTCGCTACCTCGAACCGGCGACCAAGCTGAACGAGAGCGTGGTGGTGATCTTCCGCGGCTACCTCGCCAGCGATCCGGACACGGTCGGGCACGGCCCGTTCCGGCTCCTCCTGCGCAGCGTGAAGCGCAAGGGCGCGCGGCTCGACGGGACGCTCACCATGGCCGACCCGACGAAGCTGCGCGTGATGCGCGAGATCTTCGACAACCAGCGTTTTCCAGCCCTCATGGTGGCGGCTGGGGCATAGGAGATCACATGAACCGTCGATCCGTTCTGCGGTGGCTCGGCCTTGCGCCGGTTGCCGCCCCTGCTGCCGTGGCCGCTGCGAGTGCGCCGGCCCTGCCGCCTGTCGACTATTCGGGGCTCGCCGCCGATGTGCGCGGTCGCCTCACGAGCGCCGGCTTCAGCTTCGACGGGCGGGTGCTGAGCGTGCCCAGCCTGAAGATCGTCGCTGCGCCCGTGGACGCGACAAGGTGGATGGAGGCCCGCCCAGCCATTCTCCCCGATGGGCGCGAGTTTATGATCACGGCCGACGGGCGGGCCTGGGAAGCCTGCCGGCCCGCTTGATGACCGACCGCATCGCCTTCCTCTCGGACCTGATCGGCCGGCCCTACCGGATCGGCGCGACGGGCCCGGACGCCTTCGACTGCTATGGCCTCGCCCGGCACGTCCAGGCGGCGCTCTACGCCGTGCCGATGCCGGAACTGCCCTTCGTCGCGGCGACGACCCGGCAGCAGGCCGAGGCGATGCTGAACCACTCGGAGCGGCAGAAATGGCGGGAGATCCCCGAGCACGAGGCCCAAGACGGCGACCTCGTGCTGATGGGCAACGTGGCTAAACGCGACTTCCACCTCGGCACCTACGTCGTGCCCGGCACGGCCGGCGTGGTGCTGCACATCGACGAGGCCAACGGCGTGGTGGCGGACGATCTGCCGTCGCTGCGCGCGATCGGCTTCCACTACCTCCGCTGCTTCAGGCGCGCCTGACCCCATGCACATCGCCGTCCGGCATAACCTCCAGGTCTTCGACCCGGCGGACCCTTCGCTCTGCGAGAGCGGCGCCATCGTGCTGCCGATCGCCGAAGCGCAGGCCGTCATGGGCGAGACCGTGGCTGCCTACCTCGTGCGCGTCGCATGGCGCTTCGATCTGCCGACGGTGTGCCGGATCAACGGCGAGTTCTATGCCCGTGCCGAGTGGAAGACGCGGGCGCTCGGGGCCAACGACAACGTCGAGTTCGTCAGCCGGCCGCTCGGCGGCGGGTCCGGCGGCGGCTCGGCGGCCAAGAGTATCTTATCGGTCGTCGCGCTGGTGGCGCTCACGGCGGTGGCGGGCCCGGCCGGCCCGCTAGGCGCTGCTTTGGCCGGAACGCTCGGCAGCGTCGGTGGCGCTGTTGCCTCGGCTGCGATCGTCGGTGCCGGCGCCCTTGCGATCAGCCACTTCCTCGCCCCCAAGGCCGGCGGCAAGACCAACAGCAGCGACGCGCTCTACTCATTCGGCCTACAGGGCAACGCGGCCCGGCCGATGCAGCCGATCCCGGTGCTGAACGGCCGCCTCAAGTTCGCCCCCGACTACGCCGCGCCGACCTACAGCGAGTATGCCGGCGACGCGATGACCGACTATGCGCTCTACGCGCTGACGTGCGGTCGGATGCGGGTGGAGCAGGTGCTGATCGGCGACACCCCGATCTGGCACTACGAGAGCGGCCCCAGTCCCGACTATCCCGGCATCGAGCTTCAGATCGTCGAGCCGGGCGAGCAAGTCACGCTCTACCCGGTCAACGTGGTCACGGCCGACGAATTGAGCGGGGCCGAACTCGCGACCGACTTCACGCCGGGCTACATCGTCAACGCCGCGGGCACGCGGGCCAAGCAGCTCCTGCTCGATTTCGTGTGGCCGGGCGGCGCTTACGTCACCTTCAAGGACCGGACGCTCGCCGCCAACACGGACATCGAGATCCAGGCGCGCACGGTGAACGATGCCGGCGCGGCCACCGGCGGATGGGTCACCGTCTTCGAGAAGGTCTACAGCCAGGCGAAGCAGAGCCAGATCCGGGTCACGGAACGGGTCGACGTGGCGCCGGGCCGGTACGAGGTCCGCGGGCGCCGTCGCAACCCGAGCGTCAACGACAGCGGCATCGCCAAGATCGGCGGCACCGACGACGTGACGTGGACCGCCCTGCGCGCGCACATCGACGGGCCGCAGGCTTTCCCGCGGGTCACGACGCTGGCGGTGAAGGGCGTCGCCTCGAAGCAACTATCCGGCGTCTCCGGCGGCCAGCTTCGGGTCATCGGCACGCGCATTCTGCCAGTCTGGCGCGACGGGCTGTTCGTGGAGGAGCCGACGCGCTCCATCGCCTGGGCTGCGCTCGATTGGTGGCGCAACAGCGATTACGCCGCTGGGCTCAGCATCTCGGACATCGACTTCCAGAGCTTCGTGCGCCACGCCGCGCTGTGGGATGCGTTCGGCCACACCTTCGACCACCGGTTTACCGAGGTGCAGAACCTCGACGACGTGCTTGAGACGGTGCTGAAGGCAGGCCGCGCCTTCCCGGCGCCGGTGGGCGACAAGCTCACGATCACCCGTGACGAGCCGCGCGTGCTGCCGCGGATGCTCTTCACCGACAACGACATCGTGCGCGAGACGCTGGAGATCGACTACGCGCTGTCGGACGAGGCCTGGGCCGACGGCATGGTCGGCGAGTATGTCGACGAGACCACATGGCGCCTCGCCGAGGTCTCATCCGCGCCCGACGGCGTAACGCTGCTGAAGCCGGCCCGCGTGCAGCTCGAAGGCGTGGTCAACCGCAAGCAGGCCACCGGCATGGTGCGCATGATGGCGGCCGAGAGCCAGTATCGCCGCATCACCGTCTCGTGGACCGCCCGCATGGAAGGGCGACTGCTGAAGCGCGGCGATCTCGTGCGGATCACCACGGAGGAGCCGGAGACCTGGGGGCAGTCCTGCGAGGTTCTGAGCTTCAATCCGTCCTCGCGGTGCCTCGTGCTCGACCCACCCCCGGAATGGGCGGCGAGCGGCAACCACTATGTCGAGATCCGCCGTCGCGACGGTAGCCCGTGGGGGCCGGTGCGGGTGACGCGCGGCGCCAACGACGCCGAGGCCATCGTCAGCGTCTCCGAGGTCGGTGGCGTGACGCTTGCCGACGCGGTGGGCCGCACCGGCACGCAGGAGCCGGCGTGGCTCGCCTTCTCCCCTGGTCAGCCCCGCTCATTCCCGGTGCTCATCACCGACGGCGACCCGGACCAGGATGGTGAGCACATCCATCTCTCGGGCGTGATGGACGCGGCTGAGGTCTATGCGACCACCGAAAACGGCGTGCCGCCGCTCCTGCAGATCCCCGACCTGTTTTCGTCCGCTCTGCCGGTCATCGCCGCGCTGATGGCCAGCATCGCCCAGCGGCAAGCCTCTCTGATCCTGACGGCGGGCTGGCAGCCGGCCAAGAACGCGGTGAGCTACGAGGCGCAGGTTTCCTACGATGCTGGCGCGTCGTGGATCGGTGCCTACGAGGGCGACCGGACCACATTCGAGGCTGTGGTCGGCGGTTCGGACCAGATGAAGGTGCGGGTCCGCGGCGTGACGCCGGCCGGCCCGCGCGGGGCATGGTCGGTGGTCGATGTCGCGGCGCCCTCGCTGATCATCGGCGCGGGCACGGTGGTGTTGGAGCCCATCGACTACGAGGGCCTGACGCAGGACGTCCGCAACCGGATCGCCTACATCCTAGAGGTGGAGCGTGTGGCCAACGAGAAGGCCAGCGACCTCCTCGCCCGCGTGCTCGCCGCGGCAGCTGTTGGCGACGCGAACACGGCGGCCGTCCTCTATGAGAAGCAGGAACGCTTAACTGCCGACACGGCGATTGCCGGTGATCTCAGCGCCGCAGTCGTCCGGCTCGGAAGTGCCGAGGCGGCTGTCGTCACCGAGCGCGAGGCGAGGATCAACGGGGACGGCGTCCAGGCCCGGCGGACCGACCTACTCATCGCGCAGACTGACGGCGATCGAGCCTACTTCCTATCTGAGCAGCAGGTTCGGATCTCCAATGACTCGGCCACCGCCACCAGTCTTCAGGTGCTAAGCGCTCAGTACGAGGACAACCGCGCGGCCATCGTCACCGAGCAACAGGCGCGGGTTGGTCAAGACAACGCGCTTGCGACCTATGCGCAGGGCGTCAACGCAAAGGTCGACAACTTTCAGGCATACTTTCTGAACGAGCAGGTCGCCCGCATCAACGCGGATAACGCCTTTGCTGCTCAGATCACCAGCGTTCAGGCTCAGACTGATCGCGGCACCGCCACGGGCCGCATGACGCTTCAGGCCAGTTCCGGCATCGCGGGCGTGCAGGCCCGGTTCGAAACCCTTCTGGCCGTTGTGTCCGGCGGGCAGCTCAGAGGAGCCGGCTACTACATCGACCTGTTGCCGGATGGCAGCAGTCGCTTCGTCATCGACGCCAACGCCTTCTACATCACGTCCAACGGCCAAACCGCGCCGGCGTTCTCCTTCGACGGCTACACCCTCACCATCCCGAGCCTGAGGGTCACGCAGCAGGCGATCCTGCCGGGTGCCGCCACGGAGAACTGGTCGCTCGTCACCCCCAACGAGGTCGACGGCGGCGCATTCTCGAACGATTGGCGGGAGGTGCCGGGAACGGGAATGACCGTGTCCCCGGATGCGCAGTGGAGCGCATTGTTCAGCGGCACCGCGATCCTGAACGTGGTCGCTCAGGGCAACGCCAACCTGTCCACTACGACCAGGCTTGTCGTCGCGGTTGGCCTCGATGGCGTCCCCTATCAGGCCAGCTTTGCCGTCGCCGTTGCATCCGCCGGCGGCTCGGCGCCGCCGTCCGTATCGAACGACACGGCAATCCAGTCCGGGCCGGCACTGTTCGAGATCCTGCCTGCCGGTTGGCCGCGTCGCATCTGCCTCCTCTACCAGCTCACCGGACAGGTCGGCTCCGGCCGGATCAAGTTCGGGCAGCTCAAACTCTCTGTCAGCAAGCGGTGAAAGGATCAGTTTCATGGTCACGGTGACCGAGACATCGACGCGAACGCTCTCGTCTTCCGACGAGATCGCCGCCTTCCTTGAACAGCGCTTCGCGCAAATGCTGGCGTCGAGCCCGTTCAAGCCGGGTGAGGCCGTCCACATCGCCAACCGCGCCGGCCTGCCGACGGATCTTGGCGCTGGCGACGTTGGGCTGATGCTCCTGGACGTGCCGGGCGCGTGGTCGCACGTCATGCTGCTGAGCCCGACGGGCCTGCCGATTGTGGTCCAGGTCGCGAGCGGCAACCTGGCCAAGCGTGGCTCGGACGAGGCTCCCGTCGCATGAGCGAGCACGCCCCCGCCGCTTCCGCGCCCATCCACTCGCCCGTCGAGATGGACGGGCGCATCGCCGAGATCGAGGCGCAGCGCAGCATGGCGCAGAACCGCTGCATCGTGCTCGCCGGCCGCAACGCCGAGCTGCTGGATCTGCTGAAGATCCACCGCGCCGAAGTCGAGCGCCTTACCACCCTGCTCAATGACGGCCCTGAGGCCGTTGCCGAGGCGGCCATGCCCGTCGCGCCGCTCGCCGCGCAGTAAGGCGTCCGAGCCTCCCACCGTCCCCCTGAAAAACCTGACCGACCCCGCGCGTGGCTCACCGCCGCGCCGCGGCCTTTCGGCTGCCTGGAGGCCTCCCTGTGGCCGACAACATCGCCTCCTTCACCTTCACCACCCAGGAAGACTGGTACGGTGAGCTGGTCTTCCGGTCGGCTGATGACGGCTCCACGCTGTCCTTGGCGGGGCGGCAGTTCATCATGCTCGTCACGCCGGCCCGTAGCGGGGCTCAGATCGTCGAGCCGAAGATCGAACTGACGATGGGCCAGGATGGTGGACTCTCGCTCAAAGAAGGCGATCCGAGCACGCTGGTGTTCCGAGCGCCGCGGGACGCTACGAAGGACTTGGAGCGCATCGAGTTCACGGCCGACATCCTGGAGGTCTTCGGCAGCGCCCGCTACCTCTTCATGCCGGTGCGGATCAACTACGTCGAACCGTCGGGCTTGCGCGCCTACCTTTCGCGTTTCCTCGGCGCCTCAGTCTCGTTCGCGGCGCGGCAGCAGCCCATCGTCACCCCTGTGGCGGTGGCGGGACGCCAGGGCGCGCGGGGCGCAGGCATCTTGAGCGGCAGCCGGGCGCCCTTGGCGACCGATGGTGGTGTTGGGGATTTCTGGATCGATCTCGGTTCGCCGACGCAGCCGCCCCGTCTCTATCCGCCCAAGACACCTACCGGATGGGCGAGCAGCTTCGTCGAGTTGATCACCAACCAGATTCTGTCCGACGCCCTCGGCCGGGCGGCGATGCTGAGTTCCGCCCGCTTCTCTCTCGATGACGGCAATCTGGCGGACGGGCAGACGGCGCTCACCATTCCCGGCGGTTACACGCCGGGCATCGTCATGATGTTCCGCAACGGTGCGGTGCTCCAGACCAAGGATTACACCGCTACCGATGGCAGTCGTGTCGTCCTGAGTACCGCAGCGCGGGCTGACGACGTGTTCGACGTGCGTGGCTTCCGCGTCGGGGGCGTGGCCAACGCCGCGCCCGCCCAGCACCAGCACAACGTCGCCGACGTGCTCGGGCTTCCGAAGGCGATCGAGGATTCAGCGCAGCGCGCGGCCAACCTCGGAGATCTCGCCGACCCCGTCGCGGCTCGCAGCAATATCGGCTTGGGCAACGTCGATAACACCGCGGACGCGGCTAAACCGGTGTCTCTCGCGCAGGGCATGGCGATTGCCGGGCGCGTGGCCTCGGGTGCAGTCGGAAACGAAGTCATCACGCCGGTCGGTGCCACTCTCGCCAGGATCGCCCGTGAAATTTTCGCCGATTACCGGACGCTGGAGTCGTTCGGCGCGGTCGCCGATTTCACGGGCGATCCGGCCACCGCCACCGACAACCGCATTGCCTTCAACCGGGCGCGCGCATCGGGAGCTCGCGTCATCGCCGGGCGCCCCGGAGCCTATTACATCGGTGCCGATCTCGATGTGGCCGGTGACGTGAACGAATGCCTCCACGGCCTCGGCGTCGGTATTTCCAAGTTCGTGTTCGGGGTGAACTGCACACGGGCCTTGAAATCCTCGAAGAGCGGCCCCCGGTTCAGCACCGCCTATCGTGACTTCGACGTCTGCACGCTTGGGCAGGAGACGGTCATCGGCATCGACGTCACCTATGCCGTCGAGCAGACCGCCATCCCGCGCGGCACCTACGAACGCCTCCGCGTCATCGGCTGGGACCGGACGAAGCACGGCCCAAAGGGGGGGCTCCTCCTGCGGGACAATCTTTGGTGCGTCGTGGATGACATCTACGTCGAGGGCCGGGTTATTCCCGGCCGCTCCACGCCGGAGAACTACACGCCAGCCGATTACGCCGTGCGCTTCGAGTCTGCAGCCAGTTCTGGGTGCGGGTACATCGGCAAGATCCGCGGCTATGCCATGAAATATGGCATCGACGGTTACGCTCCCGGTGCGATCGAGGGCATCAACGTCGGTCAGATCGACTGCGTCGATGTTCTCTGGGGCGCACGCTTGGACTTTAGCGGCTTTGCAGCCGGCTTGGAGTTCCATCAGGGACACGTCAACGGCTTCCTCGGCGGCGTCACGGCAAAGTATTGCCCGGAGGCGCACCTCGCGAACCTCGTGCTCTACAAGCACCCGAATTCGCCCGCAGCCATGGAGTGGGTCGGAATTGCGCTCGATGTCTGCACCGGATCGCAGGCGTCCAACGTCAAGATATCAAACTACACCAACAGCACCAAGCTCAAGACCTTCTCGGTTTCGCGATCCAGCGGGTGCGCGCTGGCGGCGACGACCTCGGGCGGCGACGTCGATGTGACCTTCGACGCATCTTCAACCGACAACCATGTCGATCTGCTCGTGCAGGGCACCCCGGCCGGCGTGCTCTACACCGAGACCGGAGCGAGCGCTGGCAAGAACAGCGTCAAGCGGAAGTTCGTCCCGGTCTCCGCGAAGAACGCCGCCGCTGTGACAAGCAGCGGCACGACCCAGAGCATCGCATCGATCACGACTTACATGCGCCAGGGCGAGCGCCGCCGGGTCTCGGCTGCACTCCGCCATATCTCAACCACGGCATCAGGCGAACTGCTGCTGATCGTGGCTCAGACCGGAGGTACTGGAACGGTAAAGTTCTACCAAGATGCGGACAATGCTCAGGACCGACGCCCGCAGAGCGCTACCGTACAGATTGTCAGCCTGGACGCGTCCATCGTCTGTACCGCGACCGGCACGGTGCGCATCGACGCGCAAGTCCTCTCGACGGTCGCCGGCGGATCTATCAACGCCGGAGGATGCCAAATGACAATCGAATAGCTAGAGCGTTTTCGGTCTGAGCTGCATCGGGCAGGTGGGGTTCACGCGAAGCTGTTGGGCTGATTCACTGATCGCTCTTGAGAAGGAGCGAAGCATGGGCCGACCCTACAGCCAGGACCTGCGCGAGCGCGTGGTGAAGGCCGCGGCAACGACTTCGCGCCGCCAGGCGGCCGCGCGGTTTGGGGTCGGCATCGCGACCTCGATCCGCTGGATGGCCGCGCTCACGACGACTGGGACGGTGGCCGCTCGTCCGCAAGGGCGAGCGCGCCGCTCGAAGCTCGATCCGCACGAGGCCTTCTTGCGCGGACTGATCGACGGACAAGACGATATCACCCTTGAGGAGATGCGCGCCCGGCTCCGGGACGAGCACGCTCTCACGGTGGGGCTCGGCACCCTGTGGAGCTTCCTCGACGCACGCGATCTCACCTACAAAAAAAGACAGCTCACGCCGCCGAGCAGGAACGCCCGGACGTGAAAGCGGCGCGCGAGGCCTGGTTCGAGGGCCAGCCCGATCTCGACCCTGCGCGCCTGGTTTTCCTCGACGAGACCTGGACCTCCACCAACATGGCTCGCACCCGTGGGCGTTCACCGCGCGGCGAGCGGCTGCGCTCGCCCATCCCGCACGGTCACTGGAAGACCACGACCCTGGTCGCCGGCCTGCGCCTGTCCGGGATCGCCGCGCCGTTCGTGCTCGATGGGCCGATCAACCGCGACGCCTTCCAGGCCTACGTCGATCAGGTTCTGGTGCCCGAACTCGGCCCCGGCGACATCGTCGTCATGGACAACCTTGGAAGCCACAAGGGGCCGGCCGTGCGTGCCGCGATCGCGGCAGCCGGCGCGCGGCTCTTGTTCCTCCCGCCCTACTCGCCCGACTTCAACCCCATCGAGATGGCGTTCTCGAAGCTGAAGGCGCTCCTGCGCAAAGCGGCCGAGCGAACCGTCGAGGGATTGTGGTCGGCCATCGGACGCCTCGTCGACACCGTCACGCCAGACGAGTGCGCCAACTTCTTCGCCGCAGCAGGATACGAACCAGATTAAACCGAAAACGC
>NZ_SRHQ01000042.1:0-21312 GCF_004683995.1 Methylorubrum sp. Q1
ACGCATCCGCATCCGCGAGGACCAGAAGGAGCGGCTGAAGGGCCTGCGGCTGGTGCCGGGCATGCCGGTCGAGTCCTTTACCCAGATCGGCGAACGCTCCGTCCTGTCCTATCTCACCAAGCCGCTCACCGATCAGATCGCCAAGGCTTGGAAAGAGCGGTGACCGCGAGAAGCTGAGAGCCTCTCCGGCTACAACCTCAGGACCCGCTCACCGCATTCCAACCGAGTGTGAAACTACTGCACCGGCACATTGATCGTGCAGCGCTGCTCCTTGCCGGCCTTCGCTGCCGCCTCCCGGCACCCCGACAACACTTCCCGGTTCGCCTTGACCAAGCTGGATGCGTCCACGATCGCCTGCCACCCCCCCGCGCTGCCCGACTGCATCAGCGCCGCTCCGGCCCGCCAGCGGTCGGAACTCAGCACGGTGGCGGCGACGCTCATCTCAACCGGGCCCGGCAGCACCCGCGGCAGGAACAACACCGCCAGGACCCCGGCCAGGAAGGTCGCCCCACCGACACCGCCGAGCCACAGGTTCTGCCGCCGCCGCTCCCGCACGCCCTCGACATGCGCCGCGAGCTGGCCCCGCACACGCTCCATGTCCTTTGTCTGCCGCTCCAACCCCTGCACGGCCATCTGCACGAGCCCTTCGGCGCGGCTCTCCATCACCCGGGCGTAGTGCTCCGCGCTGTGGCGCAGCAGCGGCGACTGTTCCACCGCCCGCAGCCGCTCGCCCACCGTCGCGAGCCCCTGGGTCAGCCGGGCGAGGTCGGTCCCGTAATCGACCACCGCGCCCTGCCGCTCGAACCGGTCGAAGGCCGCCTCCACCCCGCGGCGGATCACACTCATCTCCCCGCCGAGATCGGTTGCCAGCCCCTCCACCGTCGCCCGCAGCGCCGCGAAGGCCGCGCTCGCCTCGTCGCCCGCCGCGTCGGCATCCGTGAACTCCGGGTCCGGGTTCCGGCCGCCGCCGCGATCGTCGTCGTTTCGCATACCGTCCTCTCTCACAACCCCAAGCCGAGCCCCTGGCCGCGGCTGCGCGCCAGCGCGCGTTGCCGCTCCTGCACCGACAGCGCGAGCCCGAGTTCCCGCCGACGCGGACTCAGCACCGCCGTCACCTCCGGATCACGCTCCAGCGTCTCGCCCATCGCCCGGATCTCACCCTCGACCTCGGCCCGGGCCTCACGGTGCTGCCAGCCCTGCAGCGCCGCGCGCCGCCCCTGCAGATCCTGCCAACGCTGCACGAAGCGCTCCGCCCGCACGGACGGGTCGGCCAGCGCCACGCGCTCCCGCTCCAGCCCGGCCGCGAGCCGCTCCGCCCGCTCCGGGCCAGCGAGCCCCGCCATCGCCCCCGCCGTCTCCGGATCGTGCATCAGCGCCGAGCGCAGCAAGGCGTGCGATCCCGGCCGCACTGCGTCCAGCGCTTCCCCCGCCGCCGCCAGCTCGCGCGTCTGCGCCTCCAGCACCGGCAGGCCCTCGCGCCTGTGCCGCTCGGCGCTGCCGCTGGCGCGGGCGTAGCGGTCGAGCGCCGCCTCGAACGCCGACAGCGGCCGCAGGCGCGCCGCCAGACGCTCGCGCTCCGCAGCCGCGGCCGGCCGCCGTGCCTCCACCCGCTCCGAGGCAGCCCGGCGGCCGGCATCGCGCTTCAACCCGTCGAACATCCCCCGCTTGCGGGGGGCGAGCCTCTGCCCCTCCGGCTCGACCGGCGCACCGTGCCCGGACGCGGGTTGCCCGGTGGGCGTGCCGCGCCCGAGCTTCAGCCCCGCGAACAGGCCGCGCCGGGGCTGCCGGGTCGCACCCGCCGCGCCCCGGTCGTGCACGGTCTCCGGATCGGACGGCACCCCGAAGGGCTCCAGGGTCCGCCCCCGCGCGGCGCTGGGCTCCGCCCCTGGCTCCCTGCGGACTGCAATCCCGCTCCGGATGCCGAGCATCGCCGCGATCCCCCGCCGCTCGGCGAAGCCCTGCATCGCTCCCTCGGCGTCCGGCCCCGCCGCGTCCATCTCCGGGTAATCCAGCGTCGTCGCTTTCGCCCCCGAGCGCGACAGCCGCGCCTCCAGTCCACGATAAGCCGGCGACGCCCCCCCCTCGGCTTGGCTGTGGGTCCGCCCACCCTCACCGGCGGCCAAGCCCTCAAACTCCTCCGCCGACGCGTACAGCTGCGCCGCGTCCCGGTGTCGGGTCATCGCCACGTAGGTCAGGTGCCGGTCCATCGTGCCCGACGCCAGCACGAACGCCCGGTCCACCGTCGCCCCTTGCGTCTTGTGGATCGTCGTCGCGTAGCCGTGGTCGATCGCCGGGTAGTCGGCCACCGGTACGCTCACCCGGCGCTCTTCCCCGTCCCGGCCGGCGCCATCGAGCCGGGCCGTCAGTCGCCCGTCCTCGGCTCGCTCCACCGTGCCGAGCATCCCGTTCTTCACCCCGAGCGTCCGGCTGTTCTCCAGGAACACGATCCGGTCGCCGGGCGCGAACGCCCGCGCGCCGTCGTTGGTCCGGTACGTCCGCTCCCCGGCCTCCTCGCCCCGGGCCAGCGCACCCCGCTCCTGGAGCGCGCCGCGGATCTCGGCGTTGAGACCCCGCACGTCCGCCCGGCGGTGCGCCATCGCGACCCGCGTCCCCTCCGGCCGCGCCTCCCGGTCCGCGAGGTAGTCGCGCACCACCGCCCCGCGTGCCGCCTCGCCATTCGCCGCGAACACGATCGCGCCGTGCGCGCGGTATGCGGCCAGACCCTCGTCCGTGCGGTGCGTGGCGAACGCCACCGACGCCGTCCGCTGCCAGCTCTCCCGCTGCCGGCGGATGTCCGACAGCTCCGCGTGCCCGATCCGCTCGGCGATCGCCCGGAACGGCGCCCCCGCCCCGATCGCCTGAAGCTGCTCGTGGTCGCCCACCAGCACCAGCTTCGCGCCCGCCCGCTCCGCCTCGGCCACGAACCGCGCCAGCTGGCGCGAGCCCACCATCCCGGCCTCGTCGATCACCAGAACATCGCCCCGGCCGAGCCGCCCGTGCCCGTTGTCCCAGCCGAGCGACCACGAGGCCAGCGTGCGGCTGGCGATGCAGGAACTCTCCTCCAACCCCTCCGACGCCTTGCCCGACAGGGCCGCCCCGTACACCCGGTAGCCTTGGCGCTCCCACGCCTCCCGCGCTGCGGCCAGCATCGTGCTCTTGCCGGCCCCGGCGAACCCGACCACCGCCGCGATCCCCTCCGGTCCGGTGACGTGTCCGATCGCCCGGCGCTGCTCCGGCGACAGCCCGGCGGTGGCCTCCCCCGTGCTCGCCCGGATCGCCGCATCCTGCCGCGCCATCGCGCCCTCGACATGCCGCCGATCGGCGCCGTGCCGCCGCGCCGCGTGCATTCGCTCGGCCGCCTCCGCCATGCCGGTTTCCAGCGCCACCATCTCGCGCGTCGCATACCGCGCCGGCTGCACCTCGCCCGTGCCCGGGTCCGTGCGCTCCGGCTGGAGTTCCACCAGCGCGGGCGAGGCCATCACCGCGGCGAACGCGTTCCGGAACGTCTGCGCGTCGCCGTCGAGATACCGGTGCAGCGTCCGCGCGATGTCCCGCCGGTCGAACACGCTTCTCTCCTCGGTGATGAGCGCGAGCACCGTATCTGGCCGCGCGCGGATCGCCGCCGCGTTGCGCTCCGCCGCCTCCGCATCGAGCCGGCCGCGTGTGACCTCCCGCCCGCGCCGTTCCATCCGGGTCGCATGCACCCCCATGTGCTGCGTCGGTACGATCTCCAGGCCGCGTTCGGCGTAGCTGCGACCGTCGATCCGCAGGTCGTGTCCCGCCCGTGCTAGATGCGCGTTTGCCATCTGCTCCCAGCTCCGGCGCAGCTCCACCAGTTGCACCGTCGTGCTCGGCAGGCCCTGTGCCGCCAATGCACGGTTCTCCAGTTCGCAATCGGCCTTCGCGCCCAAGCCCTCCGTCGTGACCCGCCGTGTCGTCGCGAGAAGGTGGGCGTGATGGTTGCGGGCGTCGGTCTCGCCGTGCGGCGTGTGGATCGCCACATCCACCGCCACGCCGTAGCGATCCGCGACCGCCCCGGCGAACTCGAGTGCCAGCGCGACACGCGCCTCGGGCGACAGCTCATGTGGCAGCGCGATCTCGTATTCCCGCGCCACGCGAGCATCCTTGCGCTTCTCCGCCGCCTCGGCCGCGTTCCACAGGGCCGAGCGGTCCTTGGCCCATTCGGCCTGCGCGTCCTCCGGCAGCACGATCTCGGTATGCGTGACCCCGTGCCGGCCGGTGTAGTCGTGCACCTGTCCGTCGCGCCGGTTCTCCAGCCGCTCGGCACTGCGGTAGGCTGCCGACGCTACAGCCGAGCGGCCAGAGGCACGCGAGACCTGCTTCATGCTGAGATGGTAGATCGCCAAACGACCGCGCCTCCACGAGCTTGACCGTAGCACCGCCCTGAGTTGCACAGCAACTCGCAAGTGCGCCCTTCTGGTCTCCTTCGCTGCGCTCCCTCGTCCATCAGGTGTGGCGCTCCGCGCCGGACCGAACCCCTGGTTGATTTCGGATCGAGCTCGGCTATTCTCCGCCGCCAAGCTCATGCCAGGAGAACCCGGTGCGGCTCTCGATCCTGACCTTCATCGTCTTCACTCTGAACGGGGCGATCGACAGCGGACGCTACGATACGCTCGCGATCGGGGAGGTGCGTGAGGCCATCCAGGCCGGGACGATCTTCTCGTTCCTGAAGACCAAGATCGGTCACGACATCGATCTCTCCATCTTCGCCTCAGATGCGGGCGCCGAGGCCTAACTGATGGGCGAGTGGCAGGACATGGAAAACGCCGTCGACGCGCGGCGGAAGTTCGGGGTCGAGCATCGCGGTTTGCCGCTGCTCGTCGCTTTCCTGCTCGAAGGCATCCAGCGCCGTGCCAGGGCGGGAACCTGACGGCCTCGAACCGCCGTATGATCATCGACCCCGACCATTTCCTCGAAACGGCCGCCGGACGCCTCTGGACCCCGGAGCGCAATCTCCAGGCTTGGGCCACCGCCTTCGCCGTACTCGATGCTGCGCTCGCCGCGGCCGTTTCGCCCGCGGACGTCATCGTCGTGTGCGGGGTGCAGGGTTCGGGCAAGAGTACCTGGACCCGCACGACGGCGGGGGAGCGGCCGGCCGCGATCCTCTTCGATGCGGCCCTACCGGGCCGCCGACACCGTCGGCCCATCATCGAGGCGGCACGGCAGCATGGTGCCCGCGTGTCGGCCGTCTGGATCGACGTACCGCTCGTCGTAGCCCTGAACCGGAACGCGGCCCGATCGCACGACAAGGCCGTGCCGGAAGCCAGCTTGCGTACTGTGTTCGAGCGCTTCGAGCCGCCCTCCCGCGAGGAGGGTTTCGACGAGATCCGCATCGTGCGACCGTGACGTTCCAGGGCCGTCACGAACGCGATCCCGCAACCGACCGAACGGAGACCCCGTGGCCCGCAAGACGATCGAACAGCGCCTCGCCCAGCTCGATGCGCAACGTGCCGCTCTCAAGGCGCGCCAGTCCAAGCAGGACCGTGCCATCGACACCCGTCGCAAGGTCCTGCTCGGCGCCCTCGTTCTTCAGCGCCTGGAGGCGGGTCACGATCCCGCCTTCACCCAGCGCCTCACCGACTGGCTTCGCCGTGAGCTGCCGGGCTTCCTCACCCGCGAGGCCGACAAGGCGCTGTTCGCCGATCTGATCGGCTCGGAGACGATCCCGGAAGCGGCCTCCGTTCGCAGCGAGCCGGCGGCGATCTCTCAGCCTTCGGGTGAGGCCGGCGAGGCCGCCTGACGCGGCTCGCGATGGGGCGCTCGTGCAGCGACGCCTCCGGTCTCGCCCTGGAGCCTGAGACGCATTTCCTTGCCCGACCGGAACACCGGAGCCGTCTTCGCCTCGACCGACACGGCCGCACCGCTGCGCAGGTTGCAGCCCTGTCGTGCCTGCCGATGCTTGACCGAGAACACCCCGCAGCCGCGCAGCTCGACCCAGTCGCCACGCTCCAGCGCCGCGGTGATCGTGTCGAGGATCGTGTTCACCACCACCTCCACGTCGCGGGCGTACAGGTGCGGGTTCTGCTCGGCGATGCGCAGGATCAGTTCGGACTTGATCATACCGGTGTCCGAGCACGCCGGCCGACCCGCGGCAAGCCCGGTGCCGGCGCGGCAACCTGGGATCACCCGTCCACGCCATGCCGCTACGGTAGAGGGCCATTCTTCCGGCTCTCGACCGGAAGCTTTGGTCCGACGAGACGAAGGGCGTGGGGGCTGAAAGAACCCTTCGCCTCGCCGGTACTCCCCGGCGCGAACACCAGGGCCACGCTGGCATCTGGGGCAGGACCACGAACGGTCAAGCTTACCCGGATCGCACCCAATCAGCGGAAACGCCGACAGCCCGGCGCCGGTGATCAATCGGGTCGGCCCCAATGGATTCGGCTCCCTAAGGGTAGGGACGCTTCATAGCGCCCCGGACCGCACCGCATCGCCTGGGAGGCCCCTTGGCCAAGCTCTGGATCCTGTCCGACCTCCACCTCGAGAGCCTGCCCTATCCGGACAACTTCCGCCCCGACCCGCCAGGCTTCGACGTGCTGGTGGCGGCCGGCGACATCTGGGAGGGCGATCCCGGCCGCGGCTTCGCGGTGCTGCGCCGGCTCGCCGGCGACAAGCCGGTGGTGTTCGTGATGGGCAACCACGAGCACTGGAACGGCATCGTCGACGAGGATCTCGCCCTGGCACCCGTGCTCGCGGCCCGGGACGGCATCACCCTGCTCGACGGCGGTTCTGCCAGCCTGGCCGGATGCCGCTTCATCGGCACCACCCTGTGGAGCGACTACCGGCTTGCCGGCGAGCTCGATCCCGCCACGCCGACCGGCGAGCCGATCGACATCGCCCACGACGCGCACGGCGGCAGCCACCTCATCACCATCGGTGACGCCGCCGCCCTGCACCGCCGGGCCCGGGCCGCGCTGAGCGCGGCAATGGACGCGCATGACGGCACTCAGCCCCTGGTCGCGGTCACCCACCACGCCCCGCATCCGGACTGCATCGCGCCTGCACAGCGCGGCACCTGGAACGCCGGCAACTCGGCTTCCGACCTGTCGGCACTGACCGATTCCGGCCGCGCCGCCCTGTGGGTGCACGGGCACGTTCATCACAGCCTCGACCTGACCCGGCCCGGCGGCACGCGCCTCCTCTGCAACCCGGCCGGAGCCGGCTTCGCCAACCTCGCCTTCGACGAGAACCGGGTGATCGCGCTGGCCTGAAACCGGCCACTCCGCGCGAGGCCGGCCGTTCGGCAAAGCGGACGCCGGCGCTCGCGCGCATGTTGCTCACGCATGGCCGCGACGGCTCTACCGCCCGCGCCGATTCCGGATCGCCCTCTGTGTCGAAGGTCGCCCGCTGCCCCTCGGCAGCCCTTGCGACGGTTGTTTTGGTCTTGGAATCCACAGGGAGAGAACTTCAGTAGCCGTGCCCTTCGCGGATTTGCACCCTCCCCCCTCGGACACCGGGGCCGGCGCCTCCTCCTTCCGCTTGCGGGTGAGCCGGAGCCAGGCCGTCCACTCGGCCGAGACGATGCGCACCACGTTGGTGTCGTTGCGCCAGCCGGTGATGCGCCGCTCCTCCACCGTGAGGAGCCCGAGCCGCACCGCCTCGCGGATGGCATTGCGCACCGTGGTCTCGGACACGCCGGCGAGGGCCGCCAGGTTGCCGATCGCCAGCCGGCAGTCCTTGCGCCGCACGCTCTCGGCCGCCACCAGCGCCAGCACCGCCTGCTCGGCCAGGCTGAAGCGCGCGGCCAGGGCCGGCGGCAGCCGCCCCGAGGCCGCCCAGCGGCGGCGGCGCTCGAGGCTGGCATCCGTGCGCGGCCGGGAGCCGACATGGCGCGGTGGTGCCGCCTTGAGCGGCTCCGGTCCCTCGGCCGCGGCGCGCGTGACCGGCAGCGCCATCCTGGCCTCGATCAGGCCGGACAGCTCCTCCGCCGTCGCCTCGCTCACCGCGCCCGCGGCAAAGGCCTTCCACAAAGCGGCCGTCACGTCCGGCAACGCGACGCGCGGCGCGCTCATCGCCTGACGGCGGATCTCCTCGGCAAACATCGGTCCCGCACCTCTGCAAGGCGCGCGGCAGGGCTCACGCGCCTTGGCGGGCGTGTGGGCATCCAGGCAAAGCGAGACCGCTCGCGAAAGTTGGCGCTTTCGCTTGACGCCCTGGGGCGCTCATGAGACTGTCGGGATTGAAACTTGACCCCGCCGGTCCCTATGTGATCGGTCCACGGCCTCGAAGGTTGGCGCCTTCGGGGCCGTTGCTTTTTCAGGCTTCTACCGCGTCGGTTTCGCTCCTGACGGCGTCGAGAACGCCGAAACGTCGACCGTGGCGGCTCGGGGAGATTCGGTCAACCGCCGAGCCTGCCTGGGCCGGAAGTTAATGAGACATTGCCGACCCATGCCTATCAGACTCGATGTCTAAGCATCCGGTTTGCGGCGAGGGTGCAAAAGCGCAGGGTCTCTGCGGCATCGGCACCGGGCCCTTGGCCCTGCCCCTTCCCATGCCGCCTGACGCAGCCCGGCATGGAGAGACGCCAGAGATGCGCAACCGTATTTGGTAGCTACTAGATAGCTATACGGTATCCATCACAGCGAAAGCCGCCGGACGCTCCTGCCGTGGACGACTGCTAGGATCAGGACGCCGTCCGGTGCCTCTTCGTAGAGGATGACGTGCGCGCCGCATTCGTGGCGCCGGACCCCTGCCCCGATCGTCGCCGCAGCCCGACCCATGCGAGGATTATCGGCCAGGAGCTGAAAGGCGTGCTCCAGAATGCCCTGATAGTGCTCGGCCTGGGCCATCCCAAATTCGGTGAGACCGTAGAGGAACACGTCGAGGATGTCGGCGTCGGCGCGGACAGTGAGCTGGTAGCTACCCACGCGACGCGCCCCGAGCGCTCGCAATCTCCTTGGCCTCGGCCAAGATGTCAGGAACGCTGCGGCGGCTGATGCCACTGGCGCGGGAGTCGTCCACGATGCGGCGGAGATCGTCGATCGTCAGTTCGGGGTGGGCCCGGCGCTCGCGGTCGCGGCGCACGAGGTCGCGCACATAGTCGCTCGTGCTGGCATAGTCGCCCTGCCGGATCTGGGCCTCGATCCATTCCTTCATGGGATCGGGCAGGGAAATCGTCATCGTCGCCATGGGGCACCTCCTACTCCAAGCGTAACAGGAATATGAATTTTTCACAAATATTCTTATTTCCGCATTGGGGCCTCGAGCTGAAAACATCCCACTCACGTTCAGTTACTAGATAGCTAACTGGTAGCTACTAATTAGCTATCTAGTATCTTACTGCTAGTCGATAGCTATGTGCTATCTCAACGGTAGCCGTTAGCTATCTGTTATCCTTTCAGATATTAATTCGCTCCGCCACGCTTGCCCGACCGAGGAATTGGCCATGCCTGTCATTGCCTTCGCCAACCCCAAGGGGGGAGCCGGAAAGACCACTACGGCGCTGCTGCTCGCGACCGAGCTGGCCGCGAAAGGAGCCGCCGTCATCGTAATCGACGCCGATCCGGAGCGGTGGATCTCACAATGGGCGAAGCTGCCGGGCAAGCCGGACGGCATCCGCATCGTAGCCGACGTGACTGAGGAGAGCGTCGTCGATGCGATCGAGGCCGCGGAAGAGGAAGCGCAGTTTGTGATCGTCGATCTTGAGGGCACGGCGTCCCTCATGGTGTCGAACGCAATCGGCATGGCGGACCTCGTGGTGATCCCAATCCAGGGATCGAGCATGGACGCCAAGGGTGGGGCCAAGATGCTCCGGCTGATCCGGAACCAGGAGAAGATGTCCCGCCGCAAGATCGCCCATGCGGTGGTCCTGACGCGCACCGGTGCGGCGATCACGTCGCGCGCGCTTCGGAACGTGGCCGAGCAGTTGAGGGCAGGGGGGATCGACATCTTCGCGACGCCGATCGTCGAGCGCGCGGCCTACCGCGATCTCTTCGACTATGGCGGCACGCTGGGCGGTCTTGACCGCGCGCAGGTCAGCAACCTCGACAAGGCAATCCAAAACGCCCGAGAGTTCACCGGCGAGGTCGTGGCTCGTCTCAAGGCGATTGCCGCTGAAAGGCAGGCAGCGTGATGAGCACAAAGGAACGCGCACCGCTCGGTTTCGGCGACGAGCTTGAAAATTTCGACCCGGCCGCCTTCGCCAAGCCGAAGCGGGCAGCGAACGACAAGCCGAAACCGGAGGAGGCGAAGAAGGCGGCGGAGGCCGCAGGCTTCCGGAGCCGCGAGCCGATCAAGGCAGCGGCTCTTCCGGAAGAGTCTACTGCGCCTCTCAGAAGACGTAGAACAGGCCGTAATGTCCAGTTCAATATTAAGACGAAGGCTGAGACAATTGAGGCGTTTACGCGCATCGCGGATGCCAATGGTTGGGGCCTCGGTGAAACGTTTGAGCGTGCAACGGAGCTTCTGGAGCGGGAACTGGCTACCGCTCGCAATTAGCTGACGACCTTGACAGAGCAAACCGATCCGCGCTGAGCGCAAGTGGTCCGCTGTCCTGCCCCCTGGAGGAGGTTAAATGCGAGGAGTTCAGCCATGTCCAATGGTCGAGATAAATATTAGTCCAGAGAGAACCGCGCACGTGTTCGCGATCTATTTCTTCGCGAATGGGATCCTATAGGTCTTTTTCAAGATGGCCCGACAGACTGCCCAGATGACGAGTATGACGTATACGTCAGCAAGGCCTATGTTATGCTTATGGATGAGCATGCTGGTGAAGAAGAAATTTCCGAATATTTGTATTGGGTAGCGACTGAATATATTGGCATGTCAAACTTAAATACACAAAGATCCCGAAGCGAACGAACGGCAAAAATTTTGATCTCAATGCGACCAACTTTTGGCGCTCACTGAGATTGACTCGCTTAGCATTCGGTGCGGGGGGGTCTGGAGCATTGCATCAAATCAGGATGCGCTCGATCTCGTCCAGGTTCACCTCGTCGGAGCGCCGGTCGTAGAGTTGCGTGGTCCGGGTCGAGGCGTGGTTGGCGATGGCGGCGGCGCGTTCGAGCGTGCCGCCGTTTCTGAGGTAGGCGGTGATGCCGGTGGCCCGGAAGGTATGGTTGCCGATCCGGGTGGCGATGTCGGCCGCCTTCGCCCGCCGCTGTACCATCGCATAGGCGTTGGCGGCGGGGAGGGCGGTCCGGGTCAGTTCGGCAGTCCCGCGCCGGATCGTCCTAAACAGCGGCCCATCGCCGTCGCCGGCGATGCCGGTCCCGTCCAGGTAGGCGTGCAGGTAGGTTTCCAGGTTGTGGTGACAGGGCAGGTCCACCGCCTTGCCGCCCTTCTCGTGCAGCCGAACCCACAGGCGGCGGTTCTGCACGTACACGTCCTCGACCCGCATGGCGGTGGCCGCGCCGATCCGGGCGAAGGTGTAGACCATCAGCCCGATCAGTGCCCGGTCGCGCAGACCGATGGGCGTGCTCACGTCGATGGCATCGAGGATCGCGCGGGCCTCGTCCGGCGCGAGCACGGGCGTCTTGCCCCGTTTGACGACATGCTTCGGCCCCCGCACGGCGCTGGCCGGGTTGAACGGCAGCACACCGCCGGTCGCCAGCCAGTCGAACATCATCCGGATCGCGGCCAAGCGCTGCTTGACCGTGGGGGCGCTGTGGCTGCGCCCCAGTTCCTCGACGTAGGCGGCGATATGGATTGAGCTGACGGCGGCGATCGAGAGCAGGCCGTGCCGTTCCAGCCAAGCGCAGAACTCGCCCACCGCCTTGACGTAGGCGCGGCGGGTGTTGGGGTTCCTGATCTGCGCCGTGAAGAATTCAAGGAAGCGGTAGGCGGCGCGGTCGCCCGCCGCTGCCACGAGGGCAGGGGCGGGGAAGCTACCGAGGGTGGCGAGCTGGTTCACACTTTCAGCCCAGCGGCGCGAGCAGCCTGCTCAAGCTCATTGCCCATCCGCTGCATCGCCCCACGCACCGCTTCTTCCGCCGCAAAGAGGCGATCCCACCGCTCCTGTGGGATGCTGATAGGAGCACCGGCCAAATTGCCCATGTGGTCAGTCAACCTGTTAAGCTCGTCTTGCCACTGGCCCTGCAGCTCATGGAGACGGCTGAGCTTCTTACGTTCCTCGTCGGTCATCGGATGCGCTATTCCTATAGGTGATAAAAAACATTATCATATATATGATAGGTCTACACGCTCCTCCTACAAGGAGGGACACTTCATGCCTCAGGCCTGATAGACGAGACGCTTAGATAGCAGCGAGGGATTCGGTCGTGGGAGTTCTTGTAACGAGGCCTGCTTAGCATACCGCTGAAGCAAACTTTTTCTGGACCGTTTCCCCGTCAGGCCGCTTGAAGTACCCACTCGCTGGTATTCTTGCTGGATCAGCTATTGTGAGTCAAAAGCCCCCCAACGCAGCAGCCCTTTGCGACCCAAGGTCCAACAAAATGTTACGACGTTGCTGCTCGTCCATATAGATATCCAGATTTCTACTGCGTATTACTTCAGTCGCTGGGGGAAATCCACCCCCCGGAACAATCAAACGACTTGCAATATAGGCTGGGTCTTTTGGATCTTCAGACGGCAGTGCCATACCGATTAAAACTTCGTGAACGTCGGATCGCGTGGAGGTCGATATTAAACCAGCATTTGCCAACTGCATCGCTTTTCCCAACGAACTCAAGGTAATCTTTGGCCCCGCCGTTCCAGAATTTAGCGTCGTGAACTGCAAAGTCCTTGAAAATAGCTGAATTTTATCTTTTCCCGGATTTGCTGACAGCGAATCATATTCATTCAGCTCAAGAAAATCATCGATAGCTTCGGACATTCCAATCTCACCGGTGATTGGATAGATAGGATCAGGCAATGTTGAAAATTGACCGCAGCCAGGGCTAGAAATCACCTGCTGAAATGTCTTCCTGACCCTGAAATTGCTGGTATTCTGGCGCTTTCTATCATTACTAGTTTTTATGTTAAACGATGTTTGACTCAGAACGATTCCGTCCGCGAGATTTATATCCGTAGAATTTTTGTTCTCTTCATAAATTATAAATGTGCAATCGAGATAAAGGAGATATTTACTGTATTTTTCTAAAAGCAACCTCGTTCTATCCTCAAACCTGTGATCATCTTTCAACTTGGAAAATCGGCCGACATCTTCGTAAAGGTTTCTAATCCATAGATCTTTCAAACGCTGTGGAGCTGTCCGATCGCCCAAAATAAGCTTTTTGACTTGGTATTTTAGACTGTCCTGCGCTTCGCAATTGATTTTCCTAACGATCGATTTGGTGTCCAGGGCTGTAACATCTTCAGGCAATGGCTGGATAGAGCACCCGGCAAACATACCTGTCGTCGCCGCGACAAGCGCAACACGGACGTTCCGTGCTAGCCCATCTACCCATTGCATCTTGAAGCCCATAATAACGATCGTCTAGGGAGTGGAAGAATATCTAATTTGAACCAATACTGTCTGTAGTAATTATATCACATTCCGATACATGGCGTTTGCTAAGGTGTATATCGGAACGGGTATGGCCCTAGAAACAGATCCCCCAACGCCTTCCGATGCCGGTAGGTGACCCAGCGCTGGCGCAGGTGCTCGGTCCGGTCGTGCAGGATGTGGCAGCGCTGGCATAACGCTTTCAGATTCTTGGGGTCGTTGTTGCCCGGATCGTGGTCGAGGTGGGCGCAGGCCAGATAGACGCGTGTGGTCTCGATCACCGTGCCGGCGGGCATGCATTCCAGCGGCACCAGCTTGAGCGGGCGCCCCGTGCCACTGCGCCAGGTCTGTGCCGCCGCGTCCCAACAGCGGCCATATCCCAAGTGAAACAACAGCTGCCCATGGGGCCGGCCGCAGCCCTCGCAGCAGCCCTTCGCCCGCCCGAAGCGGATCACGTCCGACAGCTGCGCCCAGTCGATCGGGTAGAAAAAGCGGTTCTCCGGGCGGATCGGCATCGCGTCAGCCCTCCGCCCGCGCCTGGCTGCGCGCCCGCGCCTGCGGGAAGTAGAGGTAGAAGGTCTTGCGGCTGACGCCGAGGCGCTTGGCGATCTCGGCCACCGGGATGGTGCCGGCGGCGAGCATCGCGCGGCCTGCCTCTAGGTCGGCATCGGTGAACTTACGCGGGCGGTGAAGCGCGAACGCTTGGGTTTGTCGCCGTCCACGTCGGGCAGCCGGCTGATGCCATGGCGTTGAAGGCAGCGGTGCAGCGACGAGCGGGTCAGGTGCGGAAGGGTGGGCTGGAGCGCATAAAGGCAGTCGTCCAACGGAAGAAGGGTATGCCGCCGGAAGGCGACGACCATGGCTTCCTCCTCCGGACGCAGGACGGTGGAGCGCGCTTCCTTCGGTCCCATGCGCGCGTCCGCTGACGTCTCCCGGCCGCGCCACTTCTGCGCGGTGGTCGGGCTGATGCCGTAGCGCTTGGCGGCGGCTCTCACGCTCTCTTGACGAGCTTGGATTGCCCGACGGATCGCCTCAGTCGTCGTGGCGCTGCCGTGGAGAACCTGTCCCATAGCGCGTCCCTCAATGCGGTCTCAGGCGTACCACCACACAAGGGGACTGAACAGCTAGCTTCAGAACGAGGGCAACCCAGGGGGCAAGGTCAATCAGCCATCCAGGATAGCCCCCTCTCGCAGGTCGAAGAGCGACGCGCTACACAACCAACCGTTTTCCTTGCGAGTGTCCCGTGTTCCTCTCCATCGCCACATCGCACCAGCCTGCGACCGACCTCGGATTCCTCCTGCACAAGAACCCAGAGCGCGTGCATGAAATCGACCTCGGCTTCGGGCAGGCCGTGATGTTCTATCCTGAGTCGACCGCGCAGCGCTGCGAGTTCGCGATCACGCTCGACATCGATCCCATCGCTCTGGTCCGAGGCCGCCAAGGCAAGGGCGACGGATTGCTGGACCAGTATGTGAACGACCGCCCCTATGCGGCCTCGTCGTTCCTGAGTGTCGCGATCGCACGTGGTATCCGCGAGGCCATGGCGGGCCGGAGCCGTGAGCGACAGGCTCTTGCCGACCGGGCGATCCCGCTCGTGGCGGAGGTCACGCCGCTCCCGGTGCGCGGGGCGACGGAACTCGTGGGACGGCTGTTCGAACCCCTCGGTTACGACGTCGCCGTCACGCGGCATCGTCTCGATCCGGAGAGGCCGGATTGGGGTGAGGCTCCCTATGTGACGCTTCGGCTGTCCGGCACCGCGCGCCTCTCCGACCTCCTGACGCATCTCTACGTGCTGATGCCGGTTCTCGACGACCGGAAGCACTATTTCGTCGGTGAGGACGAACTGCAGAAGCTGCTGGCGCGGGGAGAGGGCTGGCTCGCAGCCCATCCCGAGCGCGACCTCATCACGGCCCGCTATCTCAAGCGGCGGGGTTACCTGATCAAGGCGGCGCTGGCCCAACTCGTCCCGGACGAGGCGGGACCGGAAGGGCAGCTCGATCCTTCGCGGGGCGACGTGGCCGAGACCGTCATCGAGCGTCCGCTTCGTCTGCACGAGCGGCGGCTGGACCGCGTGGCCGAGCTGATCGCGCAGACGGGGGCCGAGCGGGTGCTCGATCTCGGCTGCGGCGACGGCAAGCTGATCGCGCGCCTCATACGTAATCCGGCCATCGCGGATATCGTCGGGGTCGAGGTGTCCAGCCAGGAACTGGCCCGTGCCGACGCTCGGTTCGCCGACCTGCCGGCGGTACAGAAGCGTAAGCTGATGCTCCTGCAGGGCTCGCTCATCTATCGCGACACGCGCCTGCGCGGCTTCGAGGCCGCTGCCCTGGTCGAAGTGATCGAGCATTTCGAGCCGGATCGGCTTCCGCATCTCGAACGCGCGTTGTTCGGGGATGCGCGTCCCGCGACCGTGATCGTCACCACGCCGAACCGCGATCACAACGTGCTGTTCGAGGGGTTGGCCGCCGGATCGTTCCGGCATCCCGACCATCGCTTCGAATGGGGCCGTCGGGAATTCCGGGACTGGGCGCAGCGCGTCGCCGCGGAGCATGATTACGGCGTCCGCTTCGAAGGGGTCGGAGACGAGCATCCGGAATTCGGTGCGCCCGGACAACTCGCGGTGTTCGCGCGATGAGCGACGCGACGGCCCCCATGGCGGGACGGCAGATCGCCGTTCCCGAGTTCTCGATGATCGTCCTCATCGGGGCATCGGGTTCGGGGAAATCCAGCTTCGCGCGCCGCCACTTCCGGCCGACCGAGGTCGTCTCGTCGGACACCTGTCGCGGCCTCGTCGCCGACGACGAGAACGACCAGGCGGCCACACCGGACGCCTTCGCATTGCTCCAGACCATCCTGGAGCTGCGCCTCAAAGGCCGCCGCCTCGTGGTCGTCGATGCCACCAACGTGCGGCCGGAGGATCGCAAGAAGCTCGTCGAGGTCGCGCGCCGTTTCCATGCGCTCTCGGTCGCCATCGTGCTCGATCCCGGCGAGGATGTCTGCCGCAGCCGCAATGCCGATAGGCCGGACCGTGCGTTCGGGCCCCATGTCGTCCGCAACCAGATGTCGGCGCTCCGTCGCGGGCTGCGCGGGCTGGCGCGCGAGGGCTTCAGGCAGGTCCACCATCTGAAGTCGGCCGACGAGATCGACGGCGCCGCGGTGAGCCGCCAGCGCCTGTGGACGGACCGCCGCGACGAGACCGGCCCGTTCGACATCATCGGCGACGTGCATGGCTGCGCCGACGAACTGGAGGCCCTGCTGGCCCGGCTCGGGTACGGGATCGAGCGCCGCGAGGAGGCTGGCGAGCCGCGCTATCAGGTCACCGCCCCGGTCGGCCGCAAGGCCGTCTTCGTCGGCGACCTCGTGGATCGCGGACCGCGCGTGGCGGACAGCCTGCGCCTCGCCATGGACATGATCGAAGGCGGCGTCGCCCTCTGCGTCCTCGGCAACCACGAGGCCAAGGTCGAGAAATGGCTGGACGGCCGCGACGTGAAGGTCGCGCACGGGCTTCAAGCCACCATCGACGACCTCGCCCGGCAGGGCGACGCCTTCCGGGCACGGGCGAAGGGCTTCATCGGCGGCCTCGTCAGCCATTATCTGCTGGATGGCGGCCGGCTCGCGGTCGCCCATGCCGGCATCAAGGAAGAAATGCAGGGCCGCGCCTCCGGCACGATCCGGGGCTTCTGCCTGTTCGGCGAGACGACGGGCGAGACCGACGTGTTCGGTCTGCCCGTCCGACAGAACTGGGCAGCCGAGTATCGCGGAAGCACGAAGGTCGTCTACGGCCACACGCCCGTGGTCGAGGCAGCTTGGCTCAACAACACGCTCTGCATCGACACGGGCTGCGTGTTCGGCGGGGGGCTCACGGCCTTGCGCTACCCCGAGATGGAGATCGTCTCCGTCCCGGCGGCGCGGGTCTATTCCGAGCCGGCGCGACCGCTCGCCTCCGGCGCCCCGGCGCCCGGAGCGATCAGCCAACAGGCCGAGCTGGACGATCTCCTCGACCTCGCCGACGTGTCGGGCAAGCGGATCATCACGACCCGGCTCCAGCCCTCCGTCACGATCCGCGAGGAGAACACGGCGGCGGCGCTGGAGGTGATGAGCCGCTTCGCCATCGACCCGAAGTGGCTGATCTACCTGCCGCCGACCATGTCGCCCTCCGAGACCTCGACGGAGGATGGCTTCCTGGAGCATCCCCGCGAGGCTTTCGACTTTTACCGCCGCGAGGGCATCCGCGAGGTCGTCGCCCAGGAAAAGCACATGGGGTCGCGCGCCCTCATGGTCGTTTGCCGTGACGCGGATGCCGCGCGTGCCCGCTTCGGGGTGACGAGCGGCGAGATCGGGGCCGTCTATACCCGCTCGGGCCGGGCCTTCTTCCACGATCCGGCACAGCGCGACGCGGTTCTTGCGCGGACGCGCGATGCGCTGGCCGTCAGCCGAGTGTTCGATGAGCTCGGGTCGGATTGGATGCTGCTCGATGCCGAGATCATGCCGTGGTCGGCCAAGGCGCAGGCGCTCATTGCCTCGCAATACGGTCCGACCGGCGCGGCCGCGCGGATTGGGCTCGGTGCGGCTCGGGATGCGCTCCAGCGTGCCGCCAGCGCAGGTCTCCCGCTGGACGCTCTGGCTGAGAAAACGGCCGGCCGCCTCGCCAGCGCGGAGGCCTATGCCTCTGTCGTGCGTCGCTACGCCTGGCCCGTGACCAGCATCGACGACCTGAAGATCGCGCCCTTCCATCTCTTGGCCAGCGAGAAACAGGTCCACAGCGACAAGCCACATTCCTGGCACATGGGGCAGCTTGTCCGGCTGGCCGAGGCCGACCCGCTCTTCAAGGCCACCCGCGTGCTCCCCATCGACCTCGACAGCGAGGCGGATGTCGAGCGCGGCATCCGTTGGTGGCTCGACCTGACGGCCGAAGGCAGCGAGGGGATGGTCGTGAAGCCGGGCGCGTTCCTGGCACGGGGCCGGCGCGGGGTGACGCAGCCCGCGATCAAATGCCGGGGCCGCGAATACCTGCGCATCATCTACGGCCCGGACTACGACAGCCCGAACCATCTCCACCGGCTCCGCCAACGCGGCCTCGGTGCCAAACGCTCGATGGCTTTTCGGGAGTTCGCACTTGGCCTGGAAGCCCTCGACCGTTTCATCGCGCGTGAGCCTCTCCGGCGCGTCCACGAATGTGTGTTTGGTGTCTTGGCGCTCGAGTCCGAGCCTGTGGATCCGAGGTTGTGATCGTACGATGACGCTTTCGGTGATCCGTCTGGGCTGGTCGGCTTTCACCAAATAATCAGGAGGCTCTCAATGACTGAAAAGTGCGCGGAGCTGAATGTCGGTTTCAGGATGCAGCCCAATGACGGATCTCCATCCTGAGTCGTCATTCCATGATTGATGCCGCCGCCGTGCAATCAACCTGTCCGCAAGGGGACCGTGTATCGGACACTCGGGCGGCAGCCGGTCACACCGGCGAAGGCGGCTTGATGATAGACACAAGTGCCCTCTTCCGGATCGGCGATGCCGCTGAAGAGGCGGGCAATCTCGCACACGCCCTCAAGGCTTTCGAGCGAGGTGCCGCTCTCGGCAATGTCGAATGTCTCTGTCGGTTGGCCTACCTGTTCGACACTGGCACAGGCGTCGAGGCCGATAAGGCTACGGCGATGCGGTTATATCAGCGCGCTTGGCGTAAGGAGCGAAACGTCGTGGCAGGATTAAACATCGCGATCCTTTATCGCGAGCGAAAGGACTGGCGAACGATGTTCCGCTGGTTCCAGCGCGTCTCGAATACCGGAGACGGAAGCTCGCAGCTTGACATGGCGAAATGTTATTTGAGAGGGCGGGAAGTACAGCGCGACGTGCAGGCTGCGGTCCGTTGCTTGGCTGCTGCCGAGAGTTCGGTTTTCATTTCTGAATATGAACGAGAATTAGCCCGACGGCTGCTGCGGAAGCTTCGCATTCGTTCCGTATAACTGACTTCGGTGCCGTTTGACGATATCCACCTACAGCGACTTTCCACCAAACCCGGCCGCGCCGAGTGCCATTTACCGCTGACAGGCGGTGCCAATCAGCGCTGACATTTACACGACGCGGCGCCACTGCGGCTTGTCAGAAAAACGTTCGTTTTATTTACATAATAACCATCCAAGACAGATCTAAACCCCCGAAGCCAGAGCCCGAGTTACCGGCTTACGAAAAGAGCCACGCCAGGGAGGATGGATGGAAAGCTGTTCGTGAGTGGAACGAACCTTACCACTCACAGAAATCCGTATGCTCGTGTCTGAGCCACGTACCACTGATCGCTCGAACATGAGGGCGCGTCACGGAGAGCTCGGCCATGAGCTGTCTCTCCAAAGTCACTCCGCCCTCGCGTCCATGAACCCTTCCGGCGAACCGGTAGTAGGATGCGTCGAACGACATGTATGGCCGGAGATGTACGAGCCGCTGGTCGTCGAGCGGCAGCCGTCCGCTGTCGAACGCTTGGCGGAGGATGTCCCGATCGGTTTGGGTGAGGAATGGCATCAGATCGAGGTTCGCACCCTCGGTACGTCCGAGTTGGATACCCTGGGCGCGCGTGACGACGGTCAGCCTCTCCTCCAGTCGGGCCGCGGTCGCACTCATTCTCGCGCAAGGCATGAAGAGTGCCCTCACACTCGGAAAGGTCTCGCCGCGACTGCGGGCTCGCCGGATCCGTCTGGATATTACACAGAGTGGGTACATCCTACACCTGGCCTTAATGGCGCTGGTCCTCAGCGCATTGTTTCAGGAAATGGTAGAGAACTGTTCTATACGCCCGATCATTACACGACATTCATTCGGCTGAGTCCATAAAAAGGAGGGGTCATGAGCAGATTATTTATATATAATAGAGATCACATGGTCGAAAATGATGGTAATGAGTCTTTATATTTCGTCCCATCTAAATTAAAAGATGAAGAAAGTTTGTATAAGTTTTTTCTATCAACTGGATTGCTCCCTGATTACTTTGGGTTTAACTGGGATGCACTTCTTGATTCACTCAGAGATCTTAGCTGGGTGAAAACCAAATCAGTGACCTTGATACATAGCGATATTCCATTTTTAAATGATAAGGAAATCTGCAATATATACTTGGATATTCTTCAAACTGCAGTAATGGATTGGAGGATGCCCGAAAATACCACGTTACTATACTTGCCTCCAGGATCTACTTATGTAAATCATGATTTCAGCGTAGTTTTTCCCCAAAATTGCGAAAGTGTTGTATCGGAAATTTTAGATGAATAATTATAATAACTGAAAACCGCAATTTGTATATTTCGCAAGTGATCCGCCCCATTGAAGTGGTCCGCCCTGAGGTATGGCCTGCGGGCCAGGACGAGGACGGATAGATGGGAACGACGAGGCACAAGCCGGAGGATGTGGTCGCCAAGCTGCGGCAGGCGGACGTGCTGATTGCGCAGGGCCAGAGCGTGGCCGACGTGATCCGCGCCCTCGGTGTGACCGAGGTGACGTACGACCGTTGGCGCAAGGAGTTCGGCGGCCTGAAGACGGATCAGGTCCGGCGGATGAAGGACTTGGAGATCGAGAACCAGCGGCTGCGCAAGGCGATTGCCGACCTGACGCTGGACAAGCTGATCCTGCAGGAGGCGGCTCGGGGAAACTTGTTCTCTATTCGGGGTTCATCGGTCAACTCCCCTGCGTGCTCATCCCTATCCAGTGCGTGAACGGTCCTGCGGAGTTCTTGCTTCTCTCCGAGGTCGGCGCGTGCCGCCTCATGATGGGATCAGAGGGAGTGGGCGGAGCCATCTAAGCCGCGCGCTCGGCAAAACCGGCGCTCGAGTTTCCTCGGTCTCACCCGCTCCGATCTGGGGCAACAACCGCCATCTGCCGGGCGAGGAGGTCTGGCTGGTGGGCGAGTGGGGCACCTCTGGCGAACGCAC
>NZ_SRHQ01000043.1:0-19135 GCF_004683995.1 Methylorubrum sp. Q1
CTGATCGCGCCGAAACGCCGACCGTGGCGGCTCGAGGAGATTCGGTCAACCGCCGAGCCTGCCCGCGCCGGCAGTTAATGAGATATTGCCGATCCCGGCCAATCAGGGGGCGGGTGAGAGAAGGCCCGCAAACGTACGCTAAGGACCTCGGCGTGTTCGACCGAACAGCTTCCCTCCATCGGGCCGCAGGTCACCGTTCGGCGTACAGACTGACGACCTCATGGCCCTGCAAGCTCATTAACGAGCCACGTGCCCGAGCCAAGTCGGTCGATGGCGCCGGTTATGGTGGATTGGTCGAGGCCGGATAGCCGCCAACGACACCGATAACGGCGGCCTCTTTAAAGATGAGTTCTAAGAAGCCTCCGACGCGCTACGAAGCTTCGGGGCGGGCCTACAAGAGAACGCGCAAATAACGCCGTCATCTAGATATCGTTCCATAAATTCAGAGGCAGCCATGGCGGCATCCAAGCAATGATTTATTGGCTTGTGATAAGCTGTGGACTGTGCAGTATTATAAGACCTTCGGGGCGCATGTGGTTCAGGGACCACTCCGAAGGTTCGAGGGTGGATCGAGATGGCAACCGAGATCCAGATCAGTCCTTATAGCGAGCTCATAGCGGCGATGGGGCTCAGCCCCGCGTCAACCATCCGAGTCACCGTGGAAGCCTTGAGGCCATCGACACTGGGCAGGCCTGTGCTGCCCCTCGAGATTGGCAAAGGCGTCGTTCATCTCGTCGAAAATCCTGAGCAGCGCCAGGAGCTTGAAGCTGCTATCTGGGGCTTAAAGATCAAGGGCGACAGCGTAGCCGATAGGGCCGCGGTTTATTTGAGCATCCAGTCGGCTTCGGAGTTCCTCGCCAAACAAGACAAGTCCGCCATGGCGCCTTATTCTGCGGCAGACGTCTCCAAAATCGTGGCATTTCTCGCGGAGTTGGCCTCGACCAATACGAACGTGCAGATGATGAAGCCGCGGCTTCAAGCCGTCCGCGGTGGTGATCCGGAGTTCATCACCGGGATACGGGCACACGACAAGGCGGCGGAAGCCCTTACTCGCATCAGAGATTCGATCGTCCAGCACGATGCGGCAGCCACCGCTGAAACGCAGTCCACCGTCGCTCGTGCGCGCAAGTTGGCTGAGATCGTCGTCCGCAGATTCCAGAAGAAGCTTAAGAAGGCGGCCACGGCCCACTTCATCACCAACAAGCGCCGGCCGCCAACGCGAGCAGATTTCGATCAGTTCGCCGCCAAGGTCGACGCTCTTTGGAACAATGCGGTCCGCACGTACGTCAAGCTCGCCCGCCTCTTGAGCGAAGGGCGTGATGGCAAGCCGCGTACTGTCTCCGTTGGCTCGTTGAACGGCACTCTCAAGCCGTCTCTCGGCAAACTGCAGCGCGCGGGTATGTTCCTGCGCTCGGCCAGCGTCAGTACCATTGGTGGGACGACGCTATCGCTCGTCGGTGCCGCGCCGGCCGCGCAGCTCGCTGGCCACAGCATCGGTACTTTGGTCGTTCCCGTCAGCCTCATGCCTTGGGCGGGCTTGGCCGGCTTCGCCGCTATCGGCTTAGGCATCTTTTGGACTGGCTGGAGCTGGCTCACAGCGGGGAAGGCAAGGCAGACTTTGGTCGATCAGTTCGTCAAGCATTCCGAGGCTAAGGCTCCTGTCCTCGAGAAGATGCTAGCCGACGCCTACGAGCTGGTGGCTCAGGCAGATCTCGATGCAACCATTGCTCTGAACAACGCCTTGCTGGCACCCGAGACCAAGGTGCTGAGCGACATCCAGGAAATGGCTGGGAAGATGTCCAAGGGTGTCTGGGCCCCCAAAGCGGCAAATGGCGGAGGGCCGTCAGCCAGAATGGCCTAGTACCCATCGTGACCGCGATCGAGGATGCCCGGACAAAGGCAACTCGATCGCGCATCTCAGCACTCCGGCGGTAGAGCCTGTGCGCCGAACTCGGCGTCACCCGCCAGACGCTCTGCCGGCACGTCACGCCGAACGGTGACCTGTGGCCCGATGGAGAGAAGCTGCTCGGTCGAACACGCCGAGGTCCCTAGCGTACGTTTGCGGGCTTTCCCTCACCGGACCCCAATCAGGCAGACATCCGGATGCCGTATGCGCCTCAGGCTATGGATTGGTCTTGAAGCGTGACCTCCACTCAAAGCCGAGCTTAAGCTATTCAAAAATCGATAGAATTTCATGTAAAGTGGGTCCCAATCGACACCGATCGGGACCCTGCCTGCTTCAAAAATTCAGCAATTGTACCAGGCTCTTACGATCTCTTTGGGCGGGGATATTCTTTTGGAAGCGATCAGCGTCTGACTTATCTAACCGGGCGGATTCCGCTACGGACAGACCATAAGAGGCAATCACCATGTTTATAACTCCATAATCACACCACAAAACCGTGATATTAGCGCTAAAATAGAATTATATTACTGCTCCCAACCTGGTCGCGCTGGCTTCCCGATTACCGCGTCGATACCTTCGAGGATCAGGGAATGCACCGAGCGCCCCCTATCCTCAGCAATTCGCACAAGCGCGGCGTGGCGCGCCTCGTCTAGGTAGACTGTCTGCCGGGCGGCGACGGAGCGGCGCCCCCGAGGCCGCCCGCCGCGCGAGGCCTTCGCCAAATCAGTCTCGATCCCCTCCACCTGAGGTTCAGGGACGGCCTCAGGTTCCTCGTCGCTGAACCGGGAAGCGGCAGCGGCGGCCCGGTCGGCGAGCCTTCGTGCAGCGGTGGGACGGGTCATTCTAAGTCTCCCAAACGTCGCAGCACCGCGTCGGCCAACGCGGCAAATTCAAGGGCCGAGGGGCTATCAGTTGTTACCGTCACGCCCTCGGCGAGGCTGTCAGCGACGACTGCCCGGTACGAGATGGCGGGCGCCACTGGCTCGGTTAGGGCCGCCAGCGTCGCCACCACTTCGCGTCCGGCTCCAGTGCGACGGTCGATCCGGCTCGGCACGACGAGGATGTCCGGCCGCTCACGCCTGGCCGTCCTCCGGTTCCGGCGGATGGCGGCGACCGTCTCGGCCGCGCCCCTCACGTCAAGTACTGTGGCGCCGGAGGGTACGAGGACGATGTGGGCGACCGCGATGGTGGCTCCGAACGCCGCGCCCATCGCGCCCGGCGCGTCGATCAGCACATAGGCCTCAGGCCGAGCACGGACTGCCTTGACCCAGACAGACACCTCCGCGTCGTCGGCACCTTCTAGAAGGTGGGCGGCCACAGGGAAGGACAAGCGCCCATCCTCGGCGATGGAAACGGCATGTGCAGCCGGATCCGCATCCAGGACGGCGACCGCGTGCCCGCGGCGGCCCAACTCGGCCGCGAGGTTGAGCGCCGTGGTCGTTTTGCCAACCCCGCCCTTAGTCTGGGCCAGTCCGATGATCGTGGTCATGCCAGCTCCCCGTGGCTGTCACGGGATATTAGTGTGACAAAACCGCGATTGAATAGTTAACGCAAAGAGATTTTGGGGGCTAGGCTACGATGCGGCTCGATCCCATATCTGCCGGCGCCGTCACAAGAAGGAGCGGGTCATGGATCTGGAGGAACTGTTCTTCGCGCGCGTAGCGACGCTGAACGAGGAACGGGACTGCGCTGCACATACGGTCGCGCTTCGGGTGACCTTCGCCCCGGACACCATCGGGGTCGGAACACCCGAGATCATCGCTGGCCTTCTGCGGGTGCTCGCGACCCACGTGGATGGCTACTGCGCCGTCCGTGCGACGAAGGATGCCGAGTTCCGGAACCCAGGCATGGTGTTCCACTTCACCGACCCCACCCACCGGGATACATTCGTCCGGCTGTGCACCAAGTACCTGCGGGAGCGCGCTGTGCGCGCCCTGACGTTCGCGGACCTCTAGGAGCGCGGAACTGTCAGCGCAGCGGAAGGTGCTGGTACGACAACGGGAAAAGAGCATGCCGAAGGCGACATTCAGCGGTTGGCGGTTCGGCGTCCAGACGCACGCGGAAGGCGGGTGGGCCATCCGCGATGCTGGCTTCATCTCCGCCGTAACCAAACTCCCCCGCGTCGTCTCTGTCTGCCCGGACCGACGCGAGGCCGAGGCCATCGCGGCCTATCTCAACAACGACCCTGAACTCGGTCGTCGGATTTTCGCCGACTGCCTGTCTCAGATTGATCACACCTGAATGGTGGGACAATACCGGCAAGGTCACGCTTACGAAGAGGCATCATACAGGGTACGCGTCCCTTTGATGTAGGGCGAGGAGATCGTCCAGCATCTCCGGTCGGCAGCGAAAATTCGTCGAACGCAACCTGGCTACGGCTGCCATCACGTTGAGTAGGCCCCGCTGGGCCGCACGGTCGATCAAACCCAGCGTGCCGACCACCGTGAGCCCTTTGGCGCGGGCCGCCGCGACACCCGCACGATCGTCCATCAGGACCAGATCGGCATGCAGGTCGAGGGCGACCAGGATGGCTTCCCGCTCACCGGCACCGAACCGCTGCAAGTCGATGGTGTGACTGCCCATGTCGGGATGAACCGTGAGCCATGCGGGTGGCGTCGCCATCCAGGCTCGCACGGGTGCGGGCGCACCAGGCTGGGTCAGTTCGTGTCGAACCGCCTCGGGGATGAGGACCGTCCCGAACAACGCGGGGAGAATGGCGGCCTGCTCGATGAGGATCAGGTAATTGAGTGGGCCGGTGTCGGCGACGACGACATGCAAAGCCGGTTCAGATCCCGAGGCGGTCCAGAGTGCGCCGGTCTTGGTCAAGAGCGTCGGCATCGTAGTCCAAGAAAAGGCCGCGAGCCTTGAGGAAGGCATCGAGGGCGAGGCGACCATCAAACCCGAGAAGCTGGGCCATCTCCGCCTCGGTCAACCGGTCGGCGCGGTACTCTTCGAGAGCGAAGGCTTCGAGGGCCCGGCGCGCGAGATCCTCGCCCGCGGCGCTCAGGCGGACGGCCAACCCGTCGGGGATGGGCACGGTGATGTTCATGGCCGGCACTCTAGCGCGCATCCCACGATTGGCGCAACGTCACTATATCCGATAAAGGACATTATCATATCCATGGATCTGTAATATTTTTATATTTCAATCCATCTGCTCCGACAAAAATCTATAATGCGGCAGATAGTTGATTGCGGAGTTTTCAATCAATATAAGCAGCTCGGCGTGAATGGCTGCACGCCAGGAGCTCCTACTCTACCACACGCCACTTCATTGCCTTCACGGGTGACATGGGCGACAACGAGCTCGCCGACAAGAGTTGTTGTGATCAGGGCAGATTGCTCCAGAAAACGAAGACAAGCATGTAGGCGAGCGCGTGAGCATCCAAGTGCTTGGGTATCGAGCAAATCGGACAAGACTGCTTCGTTGATAGACCCATTCGCCTCCTCGTCATTCAGGAGGCGCAAAACGACTAAAGCGCGATGCTTCGCCATGATCGCTGCTACGATGCTTTGCGGTTCGTTCGAGATCATGCGAATGGAATCGATCCGATCTCCACTCCTACGGCAACCTGTTCAGCCAAGCGCCCCCTCTTGGCAACCTTGGCGATCGTGGACCGGCTCGCCCCGGTGGTGGCGCCGATTGCGGACCAGGACATCCCCGCCCCCAGCATGCGCGCGATCCCGTCGTTGCGCGCCACGTCCTCGATCCGGCCCTTGTAGCGCCCCTCGGCCTTCGCCCGGGCTTGGCCCTCGGCCTGTCGGCGGCGGCGGTCGTCGTAATCCTTGCGCGCCACCGCCGCGAGCATGTCGAGCAGCATCGCATTGACAGCCTCGAACATCCGAGCGGTGAACGCGTTCGCCTCACCCGTGGCCATGCTCCAGGAGGTCGGCAGGTCGAGAGCGACGACCCGCACCTGCCGGGTGGCGATCTCGGCCTTCAGCCGCTCCCAATCGTCCGCAGTGAGGCGCGAGAGCCGATCGACCTGCTCGATCAGCAGTACGTCTCCGGGATGGGCGTCGCGCAGAAGGCGAAACAGCTCGGGCCGGGCGAGCTGCGAGCCGCTCGCATTCTCGACGTACCAAGCGGCGATCGTGAGGCCGCGTTCGTGGACGAAGGCAGCCAGTGCCCCGCGAGCGCGCTCGGCGTCTTGGTCCTCGGTCGATGCGCGCATGTAGGCCCGGACGTGCATCCCATCCCTTCAGTTCGCTTAGGATGGTCTGATGATGAGCGGTTCGTTTTGAATGGTCAAGTTGATGTTCGGGAGCTGTCCCGGGACCGGTGCAGTAGGGGTATGCTCAAATCGAACCAAAGCGCATGTCTTACCAGATCACAGCAGAGCAGTTAGCTATGTTGCTAACGTCAAGCCTGCCGTACCATGGTACCTGAGATCACCCGGGGGAGGGGTGTCGGCGCAAGCCCGGCAGGACACGACACCGACAGAGTAGGCATAGGGTCAATGTCAAAAAGTCTACTAGAGCTTCTGCCGCAAATCGTCGCCGACGGTAAGCGAGAAGCTGAAAAGGCAATGGATCGCGCCGAAAGCAATTATCGACTGGGCTTGCAGACACGCGAATTGGTCGTTCCCTCAAAAGATAGCAATTGGCAGGATCTTTTGGCGGATCTGACTCACGCACCTTTAGGATCGTCAGAAGCGGCAAATAGACTAATCTACGGCGACAATCTTTTGGCCATGTCTGCTCTTATCAATGGGGACAATTATAATAATACACTTAGAAGCAAGGTTGATCTTGTATATATTGATCCGCCTTTTGACAGCAAGGCTGACTATAGAGCAAATATAAGGCTTCCATCAATCGAAATCCAGCAGGGTCCGGCTGTGATTGAGCAGTTCGCTTACTCAGATACATGGATTGATGGAACATATTCTTATCTAAAAATGCTTGTTCCAAGAGCGATACTAATAAAAGAACTTTTATCTGATCAGGGGAGTTTTTATTTACACATCGATCGAAGTGTTGGTCCTTATGTAAAAATCATATTAGATGACATTTTCGGACGATATAACTTTGAGAACGAGATCATTTGGAAAAGAACAACTTCGAGAGGCGGCAGTGAATATTTTAATCATGTCCACGATAACATTCTAATGTACACGAAAAACGGATGCGGCATTTGGAATCAGCAGTACACACCTTATTCCGAAAACTATCTGAATACGATGTTTCGAAAGGTTGATGCTGACGGTCGGCGATACAGGGAAAGCCCCCTTACCGCGCCGGGGCGGCGCAATGGCGAGTCTGGTGCGGTCTGGAAGGGAATTGACCCGAATAAGATGGGCAAGGGGCGGCACTGGGCTGTACCTGGGTTTTTACGCCATCTCATCCCAACAGAAGTGCAATGCAGCGTTCCTAAATCTCTGGATGAACTGGATCGGATAGGTCGTATTATCTGGGCGCGTGGAGGTGACGGAAATCCAAATGTAAAACAATACTCTGACGATCTTCCCGGAGTGGAGCTTCAGTCTATTTGGACTGATATAGGCCTGGAAGGTGGACCAGATTATGACACCCGCAAGCCTGAGCGTTTAATCGAACGAATCATCAATGCATCTTCTAATAAAAATTCTATAGTGGCCGACTTTTTTGTTGGTTCTGGGACTACAGCATCGGTAGCCGAAAAACTCGGACGCCAATGGATCGCTGCCGATCTAGGTAAACCAGCTTGCATGATAACTCGAAAGCGCTTGATAGATCAGGACGCCAAGCCATTCCTGTATCAGCATATTGGCGATTACCAAGTAGAGCAAATGCGCTCTACCATGGGTAGTCGGTTCCGTATCGGCGACTTGGCTGAGATCGTGCTGGGCCTGTATGGCGCCCTGCCGCTGCCAGCCGAGGAGAACCCTAACAAAAACATGGGCCGAGTCCAGGGCAGCAAGACGCTCGTGCTGGCTGACAGCCCGAACAAGATGACCGGACTCGCGACCCTGCGGCGTGCCATCGAGATCCGCGACAACCTCATGGGTGGTTGGGATAAGGTCGTCGTGCTGGGCTGGAACTTCTCGCCGACGATTGGCCACGACATCGAAGCGCTGGGCCAGGGTGACCGGCTTGAAGTCCTGGTGATCCCGCCCGACCTGCTCGACCGGCTGAAGAAGAAGGGCCACAAGCTCAAAGCCGACGAAGTGCGGTTCTCCTCGCTGCAGTACCTCAAGCTGGGCAAGGTCGAGCGCGGTCGCCAGGGTGGCGGTGAAACCCTGTCCGTATCGATCGCAAACTATGTCCTGCTATCCCCCGAGGCGCTGAACCTTGATGAGGCCAATCGAGACAAGCTGCAGAAGGTCGTTAACGCCGATCCCATGGCATTGATTGAATATTGGAGCGTTGATCCGGATTACGATGGCGAGGTATTCCGATCTGTCTGGCAGGATTATCGTGGCAATACTGAAAACGACAGTGACGCCTATCGTGTCGTGACGACTGCCCGGCTTGCTGGGTTGCCGAAGAAGGACGGGCCACGCCACGTATGTGTCCGTGTCGTGGATGTGTTTGGGTTCGAGGCCGAAGCTACGGTTGAGGCGGCGTAATGGCGAGCATCAACGATCTGTCCCTCGCTAGAGGCCTCACCGCGGCCGTCGAGACAGTATGCGCCGGCCTCGAAACCGGCGAGGCCCCCATCCTCGACCATGTTACGGAGACGACTGCCGAGTTGCTGAAATGGTGGTTCCAGGCAGAGTTCCAGGACGCCCGAGCCTTCAATTTCCATCCCGGGCAGCGCCAAGCCCTGCTCAACGTCATCTACGCCCACGAGGTGCTGGGGATCACGACGCTGCAGGATCTCTACCAGGCCGCAGCCCCCGACGTGATGCTCGCCAGCACGCGGGACTCCGAGACGATCCGGGCGGCAAAGAACGCCTATCCGAAATACTGTCTCAAGATGGCGACCGGCACCGGTAAGACCTGGGTGCTGCAAGCGCTCATGATATGGCAGGTCCTGAATGCCAACCGCGCCCCTGAGGGCGGCCGCTTCACGAAGAACTTTCTCGTCGTGGCGCCCGGTCTCATCGTCTACGATCGGCTGCTCGATGCTTTCATGGGCAAGGAGCGCGAGGGCAAGCGCGATTTCCTGAACTCCGACCTCGCCACCTTCCAGGAACTGTTCATCCCAGATGCCTACCGCGACGAGGTGTTCCGCTTCGTCCAGGGCGCTGTGTGCCCCAAGGAAGAGATCGGCCGCAAGGTCACGGCCGGGGGCCTGATCGCCATCTCCAACTGGCACGTCCTGTCCGAGGAGAGTGAGGATCCGGAGGAGGACAGCATCGAGGCTCCCGGCCAAGCAGCCGACCCCAAGGCTGTCGTACAGAGCATCCTGCCGCTCACGCCCGGCACCAACCAGGGCAACGACCTCAATGTGCTGAACCGCCGCTTCGAGCGCGGCGGCATCCTCGCCTATCTCCGCGACCTGTCGGCCTTGATGGTGTTCAACGACGAGGCACACCACATCCACGACTTCAAGCGAGAAGGCGAGGTCACGGAGGTTGAATGGCAGAAGAGCCTCAACCTGATCGCCGCTCCGAAAGGCAGCCGCTTCGTCCAGGTCGATTTTTCCGCGACGCCCTACAACGAGGTCGGGACGGGCAGGAACGCCCGCCGTACCTTCTTCCCGCACATCGTGGTCGATTTCGACCTCAAGACCGCGATGAAGGCGGGATTGGTCAAGTCCCTCGTCCTCGACAAGCGCTCCGAGATCGGCGCGCTGTCGGACGAGGAGCTGGATTACAAGGCCGATCGCGACGAGAACGGCAACCCCATGCTGTCCGAGGGACAGCGCATCATGTTGCGGGCGGGGCTGACCAAGCTGCGTCGGCTTGAGATGGATTTTGCAGGACTCGATCCAGATAAGCATCCCAAGATGCTCGTCATGTGCGAGGACACGACCGTCACGCCCCTGGTCGTAGAATTCATGCGCCACGAAGGCCTGACAGATGACGAGGTGCTACGGGTCGACTCCGGCCGCAAGGGCGACCTGAAGCCCGACGAATGGAAGCGGCTGCGCGAACGCCTGTTCGATGTGGACCGCCATCCAGCTCCTCGCGTGATCGTCAGCGTGCTGATGCTGCGCGAGGGGTTCGACGTCAGCAACATCTGCGTGATCGTCCCCCTGCGCGCGTCAGGCGCCGGCATCCTTCTGGAACAGACCATCGGGCGTGGCCTTCGCCTCATGTGGCGCGGTAACGAATACGACGACATCAAGCGGGAGAACCGGCAGCGCATCAAGGCTGGTCAGACCCCGACCAACATGATCGATATCCTCTCGATCGTGGAACACCCCGCGTTTCAGAGCTTCTACGATGACCTCATCAAGGAAGGTCTCGCAGCCGAGGCTGACGACGATGACGACGACAGCGAGGGCAGCTCGACCGGTGACCTGATTTCCGTGGGCTTACGGCCGGGTTTCCAGGCCTTCGATTTCGCCTTGCCGTTCATACTGCGTGAGCAGGTCGAGGCGTTGGAAGACACGCGCATCGAGCCCTCGAAACTCGAAGCGTTCGGCGGCTTCTCGCTCGACCAGCTCAAAGCGCAGATCGGCACGGGCGAGAAATTCCATTCCGAGGACGTGCAGGCCCGGACCCGCTTCGGCGACTACCGGGTGCATGGTGGCGTGATGACCGCCACCGGCTACAACGACTACCTGGCTCGCGTCACACGCCGCATCACGGAAGCCATTACCCTCACCGATACGACGGGCAGCTCGACCAAGTTCGCCAACGCCAATCGCTTCCCGTACCTGCAGATCAACCGAGCCGAGATGGCGGAAGGTATTGACGGCTATATTCGCTCTCATCTTTTCGCCGGGACCTTTGATCCACTTGCCGACGAGAACTGGCGCGTCCTACTGATCGATCCCGTGACCGAACATGTCATCAAGGTCTGGGCGCGCGCGATCCTGGAAGCCGAGGATAGCGTGATCGTCGCTGATGCCGAGGTGACGCATCGCCGTCTATCGGAGGTGCCCAAGCTTGCCATGCGGCAGGGTTCTTCGGTCGCCGTCGACAAGGCAATCTATCTGCGCCTCCCCTATCCTTCACGCAGTGGCGGGCTGGAACAGGCCTTCATCGAAAGCTGCAGCCGCGATGGCAGCGTTGATGCCTTCTGCAAAATCAACGAGCAGAAGCACACTTTCGTCCGCCTCCGCTACATCAAGGAGGATGGTCTACCAGCTTTCTACTCCCCGGATTTTCTCGTTCGAGCGGGCGATGCCGTCTATCTAGTTGAAACCAAGGCCCAGGGCCAGCTCACCAGCCCCAACGTGGTCAGAAAGCGCAAGGCGGCCGTTGCCTGGTGTGACCGCATCAACGCGCTCGCGCCCGAGCAGCGGAGCGAGGTTGACTGGTACTACGTTCTACTCGGAGAACAGACGTTCTACAGCTGGCGTGACAAGGGTGGCTCGATTGCCGATCTATTAGCTTACGCAAAGCTACAACCAGTCGAGGAACGCGCTCAGACCAAATTTGTATTTTGATCTGGGTCTTTCGGTCAAAGTATTAAATTCAGTTGCGATGTCGCTTCATCGAAAGCGCCTGGTGCGAACAATAAGCAGACCGGCGGCGCGAGTTCGAGGCGCTGGCGGTCGCCGAGCACGGGCATCGCCATGATCTGACCGAAGCGCGCGGCCGGGCCAACATCGGCCCGGCTACAGTTCCAGGCTCGGCCCGTCGCGCTCCAGCCCGCGCCGCCGGGTCCGGTCCAGCTCACGCACCTGCGCCCGCTCCTGCTCGTGGGCGATCCGGCCCTGATCCCGGTCGAGCCCCCGGATCGCCATCACCGTCTCCCCCAGCGCCACGGCACACTTCCGGTCCATCCCGGGAAGCTCCAGGAAGGCGTAAGCCCCGATGCCCCCCGGAGACGCTCCCCCGCGCTCCTGCGCCGCCGCGCTCACCGCCCGGAACTCCTCCATCACGCCCCGGCCCTCCTCCGTCCGAAGCGTCCCCGCGATCAGAGCCTCGCCCGCCTCCCGCGACACCGCCCGGTACTCTCGCAGGAAGTCCTGAGCCGCCTCAGACAGACCCGGGATCTCCACCTTCGCCAACGTCCGCCGCCTCTCCTCCCGCGACACCGCGTGAGAGTAGGTCTCCTCCCACTCCCCCAGCAGCGTCCGCACCCGCGACGCCACGGCGGGCAGCGCCGCCCGCGCCTCACGCCGCTCGCGGTCGTCCCCCAGAAGCCGCCGTCGCCGCCCTCGCAGCTCTCCGAACATCTCGGGCTGCGTCGCCAGACGATGCGCGATCTCGCCCGATCGGCCGTCCGGCCGGTTGAACATCGCCCGCAGCCGGACCGCCACCGCCTCCGGATCAGCAAACACCGCCTCCAGCCCGTAACCCTGCTTGGCGAGGCGCTTCGTGAGCCGGTCCTCCGCCGCCTCCCGGCCGATCTCCCCCAGCGTCTGCGCGAACACCCGCTGCGGCTCCAGCAGCGGCACCGGCCGGTCGCCGGGCTGGAGTCCCGCCCGCTCCGGCGCCTCGCCGAGGTAATCCAGCACCGACGCCTTCACCCGGCCCCGCTCCAGCCGTGCCGCCAGCGCCTCGAAGTCCCGGAACACGTCCGCGCCGGCATACAGCCCGACCGCCTCGCGGTGGCGCGTCATCGCCACGTAGGTCAGGTGCCGGTCCAGGCCCGACGAGGCCAGCACGAAGGACCGATCCACCGTCGCCCCCTGGCTCTTGTGGATCGTGGTGGCGTAGCCGTGATCCACCATCGCGTAGCGGTCCTCGTCGATCGTCACGTCCCGCCCGTCGTCGAGCGTCACCGCCAACCGCCCCTCGGCCGCCGCGTGCACCGTGCCGAGCGTGCCGTTCTTCACCTTGAGTTCGCGGTCGTTGCGCAGGAACACGATCCGGTCGCCGGCCGCGAAGGTGAGCCGCCCGGCGCTCGCGCTCGTGAACCCCGCCTCGTCCGTGAGTTCGCCGGCAGCGCGCAGGTGGTCCCGCACCGCGTCGTTGAGCGCCCGCACCTCCGCCCGGGTGTACGCCAGCGCCACCCGCGTATCGGCCGGATGGGCGATGCGGTCAGCGAGGTAATCCGCCACCAGACGCGCCTGCGCCGCGGCTCCATCCGCCGTGAAGTGGATTGCCCCATTCGCACGATACGCCTCCAGCCCGACCCGCGTATTCCGCGTGCCGAAGGCCACGCTCGCCTCCCGCTGCCAGGCCTCGCGCTGGCGCCGGATCATCTGGAGTTCGAGGAACCCGGTGCGCTCCGAGAGCGCCCGGAACCCCGCTCCCGGGCCGATCGGCTGTAACTGCTCGGGATCGCCGACCAGCACCAGCTTCGCCCCCGCCAACCGCGCCGCCTCGACGAACCGCGCGAGCTGGCGCGAGGACACCATCCCGGCCTCGTCGATCACCAGAACGTCGCGCCGACCGAGCTTGTCCCGCCCGTTCGCCCACGCCAGTTGCCACGACGCCAGCGTCCGGCTCGAGATGCCCGAGGACGCCTCCAAACCCTCCGCCGCTTTGCCGGCCAGCGCCGCCCCGCGCACCCGGTAGCCGGCCGCCGCCCACGCCTCCCGCGCCGCACCGAGCATCGTCGATTTACCCGCGCCCGCCAGCCCGACCACGCTGGCGATCTGCTCCGGACCGCACACGTGCCGCACCGCCGCCCGCTGCTCCTCGGCCAGCTCCGGACGGCGCGATAACGCCGCCTCGATCCGCGCCGGTTCGAACCGATCCTCCCGGCCGGCAGCGAGGTAATCGGCGCTGCGCGCCATCTCGGTCTCCACCGCCAGCAGCGCCCGCGTCGTGAAGATCTCCCCTTCCTTCCGGCCCCTCGCCGGAAGGCTCACCACGGCGTCCGAACCCATCACCTGCGCCAGCGCCGCCTGGAACGCCGCCGGCTCGTCGATCCCGGCCCGGTGCAGGGCTCGGGCGACATCCTGGCGCGTGAACACCGCCTTCTCGGCGGTGATCAGGTTCAGCACCTGCCACGGCCGGCGCGCGATCTCCGCGGCATTCCGGGCCGCGGTCTCCGGGTCGATCGCCACCCGGTCCACCCCGGCCTTGCTGCGCCGCTGCATCTGCGTGGCGTGTACCCCGACATGCTCGCTCGGGGCGATCGACAGGTCGCGATCGACGTGCGAGCGCCGGTCGATTTCCACCCCATGACCGGCCCGGGCGAGGTGCTCGTTCGCCCGCTCCTCCCACAGCGCCCGCAGCACTTCGACTTCGACCCGGGCCGTCGTGGAAACGTCGAGCGCCCGCGTCTTCGCCCCGAGCCCATCCGGGGTCACCGCGCGCGTCGTGGTCAGGATATGGGCGTGCCAGTTGCGCTCGTCCCCCTCCCGGCTCGGTGCGTGGATCGCGACATCCGCTGCCACGCCGTAGCGCTCACACAACGCCTCGGCGAACTCGCGCGCGAGCGCCCGGCGCTCCTCCGGTGTCAGCTCGTGCGGCAGGGCGAGCTGGTACTCACGCGCCACCTTGGCGTCCTTGCGTTTCTCAGCTGCTTCCGCCGCGTTCCAAAGGGCCGAGCGGTCCTGCGCCCACACCGCCCCGGCCGGTGCCACGATGAAGCTCGCCGCGACTCCTCCGCGGCGCTGGTAGTCGTGGATCTCGCCGGTGCGGGTGTCGGCGATCAGGCTGGCTGAGCGGTACGCCGCAGCGGCCGTGGCGCTGCGCCCGCCCGCCCGCGACACCGCCTTCACGCTGAGGTGGTAGATCGCCACGCCGCACCAGCCGCCTCCACCACCCGGACAGGACTCCTGCCGCTGAGTGAGGCGGCAGAGCCAGGAGAAAGCACCTGCATTGCGCAGCAATGCTAAAGTGCGCCCTTCCACTCCTTTCCAGGGTATCCGGCGACTGATACCACCACAAGGGGAATCACCACACGCAAAGAGACCGATCCGCATGTCGGCGACACGTACCGAGCGCATCGAGGCCGCACGCCTCCGGCTCGAACAGGCGAAGAACCGGCTCAGGCAGCTCGAGGCCCGCGCTTCTCAGGAGGAGAGGAAGCGCGACACTCGCCGCAAGATCATCCTCGGCGGATTGCTGCTCGATGCCGCCGGAAAGGAGCCGCGCTTTGCCGGTCTGCTCGACGAGCTCGTCGGCCGCATCCAGCGCCCGCAGGACCGAACCGCCTTCGACGACTGGAGCCTCCATGGTGGAGTTGCTCAAGCAGCCGATCGGATCGCCGAACGGGCATGAATCGGCAGCCTTCCGGACCACCATGAAGGCCATCCTGGTCGCGGCTGTTCGAGCCCGATCCCCGCTTTGAGGCCGAGCGCTGGCTACACGCCCGTGCCGGCTTCGCGATCTGGCTCGCTGGCACCTGATGGTCCGTCTTACGTCAGTAAGCTAACTGCAGGTCGTTCGACACGAATGGGGTGCTTTGTAATGGACGGGGCCGAGTTCATCGAAATTGCCGATCGGCTCGACCGTGCGCGCGCGGCTTTCACAAGCGAGCATGAGCCGTTGTTGAAGGGGATCGGCCAAGCCGCCGCACCGTTCGCACGGGCCTGGAGCGGATCCAACATCGGCTACCATGCCAGCATCTATTACGAAGATTTCGCGCGCCCGCCGGCAGGCGCCCATTTCAGTCAGCAATGGGGGTTCGAGCAGACATATGCCGGAGAAACCCGCGGGGTATGGCGGGAGTACCGGCACGAGGATGTCGTTCACGCCATTTACCGCCATGCCGGCGATCCGGATCTGGCAGCCACGCGTGCGAGCGCGGCCGCCCTTCGGAGCATGGTCGAGAGCACACGATCCGATCTTCTGTCGGGCCTCACACTCGCTACCCAATCCGCTCCGAAAGATGCCTACTTGATCAATCTCTTGGAGCGCGTCGAGAAGGCCCGCATTCATCAAACCGACGAATTCGCCCGTGCGCAGTTGCCCTCCGGGCAGTTCATGACGGCCGATACGCGAGCGCTGTCGCAGGGCATCCGCGTTGCGCCTCATCAAGCCGTCCTGGCAGAGGTAAGCGGGCTCGATGCACCGGCAACGACCGCCAAGGTAGTGGCCGGCCTCGCGCGCCAGGCCGGCTCACATCTGACGCGCGCGGCGCGGCGCAGCCGCAAGGATCAGCTCGTGGGAACGAACGTCTTCATCGGCCATGGCCGCGCACCGGCTTGGCGCGTGCTCAAGGACTTCGTGAAGGATCGCCTCGGCCTGCCTTACGACGAGTTCAATCGCGTACCGGTCGCCGGCATCACCAACATCGCCCGGCTCTCCGAGATGCTGGAGGCGGCAGCCGTCGCGCTGATCATCCTGACCGCCGAGGACGAGCAGGCCGATGGCAAACTGCAGGCTCGCATGAACGTCATTCATGAGGTTGGCCTGTTTCAGGGTCGGCTCGGCTTCACCAAGGCGATCGTGGTGCTGGAGGAGGGCTGCGAGGAATTCTCCAACATCCAGGGCCTGGGCCAGATCCGGTTTCCCCGGGGCAACATCGCTGCGGCGTTCGAGGAGATCCGCCTCGTGCTCGAACGCGAGGGACTGCTGAAGAGCTGAACTCCATCGCACGCGCTAGAAGCCGAGTGGTGCCGTCCTTCGAGATCCAGTCGTGGCCGACCTGCATGGCTTGCCCAAGCCGGCCGGGCCCTGACCTATCGTCCGGGTCAGGGCCGAACTGGAGCGAAACGCTCATTCCGGTCGAGCGTCGAGCAGGGCTCTACGAACGACGTAGCGTCTTGCACCCGTCCTCGATGTCCGATCTCGCAAAATCGCCATAGCATGTGCATTACCATGCACTGCCGCTTTCAAATTGATTCTCAGCCCATCGCCCAAAAGAAATTGGCCAATGGTTGGATCACGCAAATAGGCTTTGACGGCATCATCTAATTCGATGGATGTAATGTCGCCAAACGCGAGCAGATCGCGGATGGTCGGTCTGACGGTCATATTGGTTTAACGATCAAACATCCTATCAGCATCCCGATAATTCTCTAACTTACACACGCGAGGTGTGGTCAAACACGATCATACCCATCTCAAGGTTCGCGAAACAGGTCACCCCTCACCTACAGGAGGAAGAGCGTGAACCACCGTGGTCGCGGCTGCTCTGGTCGTCATGGAGCGTATGGGCCCGAGTGCATCGGAGTAGGGCCATCAACGGTCACGCTTGCCCTGGACCGCTTCCTATCAGCGGAAACGCCGGCCGCCCGAGAGCGCTGGGACTTCGGAGCCTTTGGTCCGACGAGACGAAGGGAGTGAGGGCTCAAGAACCCTTCGCCTCGCCGGTACTCCCCGGCGCGAACACCGAGGCCACGCTGGCATCTGGAGCAGGACCACGAACGGTCAAGCTTCGCCCGGATCACACACACTCGATGAAAATGCCGGCCGCCCGAGGCCGGCGATCGTCCCGCTCGGCCCAAGTGGATTCGGCCTCCTAAGGGTAGGGACGCCTCATAGCGACCCGAGCCGCAGCGCATCGCCTGGGAGGCCCCTTGGCCAAGCTCTGGATCCTGTCCGACCTCCACCTCGAGACCCTGCCCTATCCGGACAACTTCCGCCCCGACCCGCCAGGCTTCGACGTCCTGGTGGCGGCCGGCGACATCTGGGAGGGCGATCCCGGCCGCGGCTTCGCGGTGCTGCGCCGGCTCGCCGGCGACAAGCCGGTGGTGTTCGTGATGGGCAACCACGAGCACTGGAACGGCATCGTCGACGAGAATCTCGCCCTGGCGCCCGTGCTCGACGGCGGCACGGCAACACTCGCCGGATGCCGCTTCATCGGCACCACCCTGTGGAGCGACTACCGGCTTGCCGGACAGCTCGATCCCGCCACGCCGACCGGCGAGCCGATCGACATCGCCCACGACGCGCACGGCGGCAGCCACCTCATCACCATCGGTGACGCCGCCGCCCTGCACCGCCGGGCCCGGGCCGCGCTGAGCGCGGCAATGGACGCGCATGACGGCACTCAGCCCCTGGTCGCGGTCACCCACCACGCCCCGCATCCGGACTGCATCGCGCCTGCACAGCGCGGCACCTGGAACGCCGGCAACTCGGCTTCCGACCTGTCGGCACTGACCGATTCCGGCCGCGCCGCCCTGTGGGTGCACGGGCACGTTCATCACAGCCTCGACCTGACCCGGCCCGGCGGCACGCGCCTCCTCTGCAACCCGGCCGGAAGCGGGTTCGCCAACCCCGCCTTCGACGAGAACCGGGTGATCGCGCTGGCCTGAAACCGGCCACTCCGCACGAGGCCGGCCGTTCGGCAAAGCGGACGCCCGCGCTCGCGCGCATGTCGCTCACGCATGGCCGCGACGGCTCTACCGACCACGCCGATTCCGGATCGCCCTCTGTGTCGAAGGTCGCCCGCTGCCCGTCGGCAGCCCTTGCGACGGTTCCTTTGGTCTCGGAATCCACAGGGAGAGAACCTCAGTAGGCGTGCCCTTCGCGGATTTGCACCCTCCCCCCTCGGACACCGGGGCCGGCGCCTCTTCCTTCCGCTTGCGGGTGAGCCGGAGCCAGGCCGTCCACTCGGCCGAGACGATCCGCACCACGTTGGTGTCGTTGCGCCAGCCGGTGATGCGCCGCTCCTCCACCGTGAGGAGCCCGAGCCGCACCGCCTCGCGGATCGCGTTGCGCACCGTGGTCTCGGACACGCCGGCGAGGGCCGCGAGGTTGCCCACCGCCAGCCGGCAATCCTTGCGCCGCACGCTCTCGGCCGCCACCAGCGCCAGCACCGCCTGCTCGGCCAGACTGAAGCGCGCCGCCAGCGCCGGCGGCAGCCGCCCCGAGGCCGCCCAGCGGCGGCGGCGCTCGAGGCTGGCATCCGTGCGCGGCCGGGAACCGCCATGGCGGGGTGGTGCCGCCTCGAGCGGCTTCGCTCCCTCGACAGCCGCGCGCGTGACAGGCAGCGCCATCCTGGCCTCGATCAGGCCGGACAGCTCCTCCGCGGCCGCCTCGCTCACCGCGCCCGCGGCAAAGGCCTTCCACAGGGCGGCCGTCACGTCCGGCAACGCGACGCGCGGCGCGCTCATCGCCTGACGGCGGATCTCCTCGGCAAACATCGGTCCCGCACCTCTGCAAGGCGCGCGGCAGGGCTCACGCGCCTTGGCGGGCGTGTGGGCATCCAGGCAAAGCGAGACCGCTCGCGAAAGTTGGCGCTTTCGCTTGACGCCCTGGGGCGCTCATGAGACTGTCGGGATTGAAACTTGACCCCGCCGGTCCCTATGTGATCGGTCCACGGCCTCGAAGGTTGGCGCCTTCGGGGCCGTTGCTTTTTCAGGCTTCTACCGCGTCGGTTTCGCTCCTGACGGCG
>NZ_SRHQ01000044.1:0-18213 GCF_004683995.1 Methylorubrum sp. Q1
GCTAGTCCCTTTTCCATGGAGACGCCGTTAAAAATCTTGGATGCCATCCCGTCACGACAAGTGCGAATCAATCGTCATCCAAGCTGTCTCGGTTCGTGGTTCAAGCCATTCCTTCGTCGGCATTCCCAGCGAGTGCGCTTTAATTAAAATTTTCATCGGTTTCACAATCTCTTCCAGTACGCGTCCCGGAGGTTTATTGATCGGAAGTGATTGCAGGGAGCAGTATCGGTGGCCTATGCTCAAACCCATGTCGATAGGGTTCTGAAGATCATCGGCCAGGGCGTTCCGACGCCGACGGCCGAGCGTGGCGAACTGCTCATTCAGAAGTCGTGGCTGCGCTGCGCCAACCATTACGGCCTCGACCCAGCCCTGAGACCCCGCATCCGCATCGAAACGGCGCAACGCCTGCGTCACAGTCGGGACTCGATCGGAGATTTCCTCGACGTCGCGAAATCCGGCATGCGCCAGCTCTACCGGCACGTCGCCGATCTCGGCTACATCATGCTGATCGCCGACGCGCAGGGCGTGACCATCGACTATATCGGCAACGGCGACCTCGATGCGTCCCTGCGCGGGGCTGGCCTCACCGTCGGCGCGAACTGGGGAGAAGCGCTGTCGGGGACGAACGGCATCGGCACTTGCCTTGCCGAGGCCCAGACCGTGACCTGTCACCGCGACGATCACTTCTACCTCGGCAACATCAGCCTGAGCTGCACGGCGACACCGCTGCGCGGTCCGGACGGCGAGATTCTCGGAGCGCTCGACGTCTCCGCGGTGTCCTCACCCGAGCAGCGCGAGAGCCAGTATCTTGTCCGGCGCCTCACCCGCCTTCACGGTCAGATGATCGAGAACGCCTACTTCGTGCGGCGTCACCCGGATGCCTTCATCGTCCGGCTCGGCGACTCGACGCCGCTCTCCGACGTGCAGCCCGCCCCCCTGCTCGCCTGCGATGCGGATGGCGTCGTCATCGGGGCGGACCATGCGGCCCGGCGCCGGCTGAACGCCGTGGAGGATGCCGGCCTGCTCGGCCTGCCGCTCACCGAAGTGCTCGATTTCGGTGCCCACGACCTCAATGCCATCCTCAAACCGACGATGCAGCAGGTCAGGCCGGTCCTGCGCGATCGGGACGGGCGCGCCTACCATGTGTCGGTTCTCATGCCGCGCGTGGCGGCACCCCTGAAATCCATCGCCGTGCTCCGGCCGGCCAAGCCGAGTCCGCTCGCCGCACTGGGGGCCAACGACGCGACGCTCTCAGACTTGGTGCGGCGCGCCGTACGCCTCGTCGACCGGTCGATCCATATCCTCATCCAGGGCGAAACGGGGGCGGGCAAGGAAGTGTTCGCCCGGGCGCTCCACGAGGCCAGCCAGCGCGCCGCGCGTCCGTTCGTGGCCATCAACTGCGCATCGCTGCCCGAGTCGCTGATCGAGAGCGAGCTGTTCGGCTACGCGCCCGGTACCTTCACGGGGGCGCGGTCCCAGGGGCGCAAGGGACTGATCCAGAAGGCGGATGGCGGGACCCTGTTCCTCGACGAGATCGGCGACATGCCTCTGCTCCTGCAGAGCCGACTCCTGCGGGTCATCGCGGAGAACGAGGTGCTCCCCCTCGGCGCCGACGATCCGATCCGGGTCTCCCTCAACGTCATCGCGGCCTCGCACCGCGATCTGCGGACGATGATGCGCGCGGGCGAGTTCCGCGAGGATCTCTATTACCGCCTCTGCGGTGCCGCCTTCGCCCTACCCGCGCTCCGCGACCGCCAGGACATCGAAGCCCTGACCCGGACCATTCTGGCGGGGCTCCTGGGCTGCGAGCCGGACGCCGTATCGATCGACGCGCCGCTCCGCGATCTGTTCAAGGCCTATGCCTGGCCCGGCAATATCCGCGAACTGATCGCCGTCCTCCGCTACGCATCGGCGGTCCTGGACGGCCGCACCATGACGTTGCGCGACCTTCCCACGGAGATCGGCCCGCTCAGTACCGGATGCCGGCGGCAGGATCTTGCACGGCCCAGGGGCCCATCGGACGCCCGTGACGAGGACGAGGCCCGGGACCTGAGGGTGGTCCTGGAACGACATCGCTGGAGCGTGCCGGACACGGCGAAAGACCTCGGCTGCAGCCGGGCAACACTCTACCGCCGGATCAAGCGGCTCGGGATACAGACACCGCGAGGCGCCATTTGATCTGATCCCTGCATCCCGACCGCCGGCTCAGCGAGTCGGAGTGTCCGCTCTTGCCGAATCCGTTCGTCCGATCCGGCTGCACGCTCACGCGCCGCGCCGCGCGATGGCGCCGATTGCCTTACGGGACGATTGTTCGGCGTCTCGTCGCTCGGCACGGTCAGCCCGGAGGAGGCGCGCCGGGTCAGCAGCGGCCCGCAGGTCTACCATTTCTATTGTCACAAGAACCGTGGGCTGAACCGGGAGATGATGGCCCGTGCCAAGATGGACAGCATCGAGGTCATGCTGCTGACCGTCGACAGCATCACCAGCGGCAACGTGGAGCGCGACAAGCGCATTTCTGCCTGAAGGGGGTGATGTCACTCGAGGATGCGAAGCGCGCCGTGGAAATCGGCTGCACGGGCATCGTCCGTAAGCGCTCGGTGACGGCTGCCTTGTGCGGATAGGGCTCGGGTCTGGATACAGGTGATGGCGCGGGATGGCGCTGTATCGGCGCTGTGTCTGGACCTATGAGGAGCACGCCTCACATCGTCGTCGCGGGAACGCGACGGACCTGGTCGCCCGAGCGGAAGCGCGCGATCCTCGCCGAGGCGGACGATCCGGCGACGACGGCTTCCGAGGTGGCACGTCGGCACGGGCTTCATGCGAGCCTGCTGTTCCGCTGGCGCCGTGCCCTGCGGGCCGGAGCGCCTGCACCGATGGCCGGCTCCCCCCTCCAGCGTCCGGGACGAGCCGCTCCATCCCGGCGGCATCGAGATCGAGCTGGCCGGCGGTCATCGGGGGCGCGCCGAGGCGGGCGCTGAGGTCGCCCTCCTGCAGGGCGTGATCGCGGCGCTCCTGGGACGATGATCCCGGTCCCCTCCGGTTCCCGGGTCTGGCTGGCGACCGGCCGCACCGACATGCGCAAGGGCTTCGACGGCCTGGCCAGCCTCGTGCAGGATCACCTCGCGCGGGATCCGTTCTCGGGACAGGCCTTCGTCTTCCGCGGGCGGCAGGGGCACTTGATCAACGGGCTGTGGCGGGACGGCCAGGGCCTGTGGGTCCCACATCCTTGGAACCTCTGCAGAGGAGGTTGATTCCATCACCGGACCGGTCGTGAGCGCGCAGGCGCTGCTCGCGGTGGTCGGCTGGAGGGCCCTCCGGAATGGCCGACACGATCCCCTCGCGAGCCCCGTCCTGGTCCGACCTGCCTTCGGACCGGAGAGCGAGACTGATCGTGCTGATCGGCCGGCTGGCGGCGCGGTGCCTGGACATCCTCGTCGAGGAGACCACGCATGATCCGGGTCGCCCGCTCCCCTCCTTCTTGCATCGAGCCCGCTACAGGGCGCAGGGATCATGCGGGTCCGGCCGCGTTAGGCGATTTTGGCCTCGCGTGGGCGACCGTGGCGCAGGCCGAAGCGGGGAGCGTCCTGGGAATTGGCACAGGCGCGCGATTGCCAGGAGACAGTCCCCCCCGTCGCCTGCAGTTCCAGATGCGTGAGGCAGGCGCACCGCAGCAGGGAGGTGAAGTTGCGCGCTTCACCGTGGCGATCGAGCACCTCGTCGTACAGGACCGTGAGGAAGCGCGGGAGCGAGACGTCCTGGGACGCCGCGAGGTCCTCCAGCACGCGCCAGAACATCGTCTCCAGCCGGATCGAGGTCGAATGCCCGCCCAGGCGGACCGAGCGCGTTTCTCCGTCGTACTGGGTCGAGGGCAGATTTGAGAACAGTCCACACATCGCGTTCGTCCCGGATCCGATGAGGCAGAGTAGGAGAGGTCCGGGCGCCGGATCAATTGCGGTTCCGGCGACGGGCGCCGGGAAGCGGGAGAATCACGGCCTGTATGTCATGCGGAATCCAGATTAGTGCCTCGATATACGGGTTTAGCTTCTCTCGGACCCCGCGCCGCGATGAGGCGGAAGGACCGGCGAAGGCCGACCTGCTCCGCGACTTCGCAGCGATGTGGATAAATCCCGGCGCAGGGCGGGTTAGTCGGTCGACGGAAAGTCCCGACCGTGAGACTGGAGACGCGAAATCTGTCTCACGTCTCACAGGGGCGGCTTGAAGGTCCTCGCTCAATCGGAAGGCCCGCCTGCGCCGGGGCGGCGAGGCAGGCTCCGCGGGGCGGGGATCGATGCGCCCGGTCAGGCCGCCGAGACGCCCGCCGCCAGGAGATCCGTGGCCAGTATGGCGTCGGCGATAGCGTCGTCGGTGAAGTGCGGCGATAGGTTCTGCAGGGTGTCGTTCGGGCTGTTGGCGAGTTCGCCCACCTTAACGAGATCGCGGCGCGAGACGCCCTCGATATGCAGTTCCCGCAGCGATACCGGCATCCGGATCGCGCGGAAGAGGCGCACGAAGCGCTCGAACTCCGCGATCGGCTGCTGGTCGAGCACGAGCTGGACGAGAATGCCGTAGGCGACCTTCTCACCGTGGGTGAGGTGATGGATGTCGCCCTCGAGCGCCGTGAAGCCGTTGTGGATCGCGTGGGCGGCCGCCAGCCCGCCGTTCTCGAAGCCGAGGCCGGACAGGAGCGTGGCCGCCTCCACCACCGCCTCTACCGCCGGAGTTACGAGGCCCTTCTCGACAGCCCGGTAGGCGCTCAAGCCGTGGGCGAAGAGCGTGTCCTCGCAGACCTGCGCGATGGCGCCGCCGGCGATGGTCTGTGCGCCCCCCGCCATCGTGCGCGCGCGGTTGCGCCACGTGGCCTTGGCCTCGACGTTCGTGGCCAGTCCGTCGGCGATGCCCGACGCGAACAGCCGCACCGGCGCCCTGGCGCAGACGGCCGTGTCCACGAGGACGAGATCCGGGTTCTTGGAATAGAACCGGTAGGTCTCGAACACGCCGTCCGGCGAATAGATCACCGACAGCGCGCTGCAAGGTGCGTCCGTCGAGGCGATGGTGGGGACGATGGCCACGGGCAGGCCGAGGTCGTCGGCGGTGGCCTTGGCGGTATCCATCGCCTTGCCGCCACCCATGCCGACGATCACCTCGGCGCCCGCCTCGCGCGCCAGGCCCGCCATGCGGCGGATCTCGGCGTTCGAAGCCTCGCCCCCGAACGCCTCGCGGCGGAAGGTGAGCTTGTCCTGCATCGCCGCCTCGGCGTCGCGCCCGACGATGCCCCAGGCGGTGTCGTCGGCCAGGATGAAGGCGTTCCGGCCGAGGGCCGACAGATGCTCGCCGAGATGGGCGATCATGCCGGCGCCCTGGACGTAGCGCGAGGGCGACGCGAAGACCCATTTTGCCATTGTTCTCTCCCTTGCTGGTCTTGCTAGTTCGTCGAGGTCCGGGGACGGTGGCGTTCCGTGGTGCCGGACGACGCTGGTCTTTCGCCGCACGCATGCGACGCGGCAGGCGAGGAGCCCGATGGCCCGGTGGCTCAGCAGACCGGCGAGGCTCTCGCCTGCCATCTACGATTTTGGGGATTCAGTCCAGATAAATATTGCGGGTTACCGATGTTTTTCAGCAAAGCTCTCAATTTTAGACTGTGGTAACATCATACTACCCGAGCCGTTATTGATTCTATATTCTCCATCCGGCTGCGCTTGCGCTGGACGAGACGCTCGCGCGCACCGTGCTCGCGCCGGACGACAGCGTTCTGGTCCAGCCGAGCCGCGCTTCGCCCCGGCAGCCCTGCCGCGACAGTCGCGAGCCCTTCCGCGAGCCCGTCCCGCTCCCGAATGCGTGGACACAATACGACATATGGGGGCGGTCTCGTTTTCCGGGGTCTCGGCTTACCTTGCAAAATACCGGGATTCGGCCCCGGAGCGCAGCAAGCCACGATGCAGTATCATGCTACTACCGCGTCGTTCTGGAGAAGTTCTAGTGTGTCATGGTGGTTGGCGGTGGCAGGTTCGGGTCGCCGCGGTGAGGAAAGCCCATGAACGACGTTCCCAAGCTCATCCATTCGATGATCCGTGTCCGCGACGAGGCGGCATCCGTGGCTTTCTATAAAACGGCTTTCTCCCTCGACATTGCCGATCGGCTGGACTTCGAGAGCTTCACGCTGATCTACATGTCGAACGCTCAATCCGGCTTCGAGCTGGAACTGACGGTCAACAAGGGCCAGGACGGGGCCTACCATCTCGGGAGCGGCTACGGGCATCTCGCCGTCTCGGTCGCCGATCTCGAGGCGGCGCACCGGCGCATGGGCGAGGCCGGCCTCGGGCCGAAGGACATCAAGTCCCTGCGCCATCCGAGCGGCGGAACCGCGCGGTTCTTCTTCATCGAGGATCCGGACGGCTACAAGATCGAGGTCCTCGAACGCGGATGGCGCTTCGCCTAGAGCATCATCCCGAAGGGTCGCTGCCGACTTTCGGGAAAAAGATGATGCAGAAACAGTAAGCGAGCGCCTCGTCCGCGCGCGTCCTCTTTCGAAGGACGGCGCCGGCCCGCCACGCGACTGCACGACACGGAACGAACGAACGAGGGAGGAAGCGAATGAGGATGCAGGACAAGGAGCCCGCGCGCCTATCCCGCCGCGTGTTCCTGGGGGCGGCCGGTTCCACGCTGCTGGCCGTGGCGATCATGCCGGATGGGCTCGTGACCGGGAGGGCCTGGGCGCAGATGCCGAAGGCGACGAAGCCCGAGACGTTGGCGTCCCTCGTCCAGATGTCACGCGACTGCTACCCTCACGCTCGCGTCGCCGACCGGTTCTATGCCGCCGCGGTCCGGATCCTCGACGAGGCGGCGCGCGCCGCCCCGGTGGAACTCGACCTCCTCGAGGACGGGATGGCCGCCCTCGACAGGGAGGCCGCTGCCCGCCATCGCGTGCCCTACGCCAAGATCGAGCGAGAGGCGGACCGGGACGCCCTGCTCAAGGCGATCGAGCCGACTCCCTTCTTCCAGAAGGTGCGCTCCAACCTCATCGTCGGCCTCTACAACCAGAAGGAGCTGTGGCCGATCTTCGGCTACGAGGGTGCCTCGTTCGACAAGGGCGGCTACCTGCATCGCGGCTTCGACGACATTAACTGGCTCTGACCCGAACCCGGCGCCCCGCGCCGACGCGCACGTGTTCGCCGCCCGGACCGACGATCCCGCATGAAGACGGGGTCGGGCCGGCGCGGAGCAGGAGGAAACCATGTCAGCCCCTTACGATCTCAACGACGGCTCGGTGTTCGTCATCGTCGGCTCGGGTGCCGGCGGCGGAACCCTCGGCACGCAGCTCGCCCTCAAGGGCATCGACACCGTTATCCTGGAAGCCGGCGACCGGCACGAGACCTTCGATTTCCTCAACGACGAGTGGGATTCGTTCTCCCAGCTCGCCTGGAAGGACAAGCGCTTTGCCACGGGTTCCTGGCAGGTCGCCGAGGATTTCCCGAATCTGCCGGCCTGGATCGTGAAGGCGGTCGGTGGCTCGACGGTGCACTGGGCGGGCGCCTCCCTGCGCTTCCAGGCCCATGAGTTCAAGACGCGCACGCATTACGGCGACGTGGCGGGCGCCACCCTGCTCGATTGGCCGATCGATCTGTCCGAGATGGAGCCCTGGTACGCCATGGCCGAGGACAGGATGGGCGTGACGCGCACCAACGGCATCCCCGGCCTGCCGGGCAACAACAACTTCAAGGTCATGGAGGCCGGTGCGCGCAAGATCGGCTACAAGGAGGTCAGCACCGGCCGGATGGCGATCAATTCCGAGCCGCGCGACGAGCGCGCCTCCTGCATGCAGATCGGGTTCTGCTTCCAGGGCTGCAAGTCCGGCGCGAAATGGTCAACCCTCATCGCCGAGATCCCGAAGGGCGAGGCGACCGGCCGGCTCGAAGTTCGGTCGGGCTGCCAGGTTCTGAGGATCGAGCACAACGCCGCCGGCAAGGTCTCGGGCGTCGTCTACGCCGACAAGCAGGGCGTCGAACACCGCCAGAAGGCGCGCGCGGTCGCAGTGGCCGGCAACTCCCTCGAGAGCCCGCGCCTGCTGCTGAACTCGCACTCGGCCCGGTTCCCGGACGGGCTGGCCAATTCCTCCGGCCAGGTCGGGCGCAACTACATGCGCCACACCACAGGCTCGGTCTACGGCATCTTCGACAAGCCGGTGAACATGCATCGCGGCACCACCATGGCCGGGATCGTGCGCGACGAGGCCCGGCACGACCCGAGCCGGGGCTTTGTCGGCGGCTACGAGTTCGAGACGATCTCCCTCGGCCTGCCCTTCATGGCGGCCTTCCTCGACCCGTCGAAATGGGGCCGCGACTTCGCGAGTGCCCTCGACAACTACCGCAACACGGCCGGCCTCTGGATCGTCGGCGAAGACATGCCCCGGGCGGAGAACCGGATCACCCTCGCCGAGGACAAGGACGCCTTCGGCATGCCGGTCGCCTCGGTCCGTTACGACGATCACCCGAATGACAAGGCCATGCGCAACCACGCCTACCGGCAGGGCAGCGCGATCTACGACGCGGTGGGCGCGGTCCGGACCATCCAAACCCCGCCCTATCCTTCGACTCATAATCTCGGCACCAACCGGATGAGCGAGAAGGCGCGCGACGGCGTCGTCAACCGCTTCGGCCAAGCCCACGATGTGGCGAATCTGTTCGTCTCGGACGGCTCGCAATTCACGACCGGCGCGGCGGAGAACCCCACGCTGACCATCGTCGCCCTCGCCCTGCGCCAGGCCGACCACATCGCCGGACGGATGAGCCGCGGCGAGATCTGACCGGCCCGCCGGACCCGCCATCACCGCTCATCGACACGGACGCCGGGGGACAAGCCTCCCGGCGAACGCGCCGGCCTGCGCCTCTCCTACGCCCGGGGGGAAGCGGGAACGGACGCGGCTGGGACGACACGAAACAACGATCGAATGGGGGGAGGACAGCATGACGTCGCCATTTCTGGGTGAACTTCTCGGGACGATGGTCCTGATCATCATGGGCAACGGCGTCGTGGCCGGCACGCTGCTCCGGGGATCGAAGGCGGAGGGGAGCGGCTGGGTCGCGATCACCGCCGGGTGGGCCTTCGCGGTGCTCGGCGCGATCTTCGTGGCCACCGCCACGGGCAGCGGCGACGCCCACATCAACCCGGCGGTGACGCTGGCCGCCGCGATCAACTCGGGCGACTGGAGCAAGCTCCCGGTCTACGTCCCGGCCCAGATGATCGGTGCGTTCCTCGGTGCCGCGGTGGTCTGGCTGCACTACCTGCCGCATTGGGGCGCGACCGAGGACCAGGGCCTGAAGCTCGCCTGCTTCTGCACCGCGCCGGCGATCCGGAAGCCCGGCGCCAACTGGCTCTCCGAGATCATCGGAACCTTCATGCTCGTCCTCATCGTCGGCGCCCTGCTGTCGAAGGCGGTGGGCAACGCGGGCAGCATTCCGACGGGGCTTGCGCCCTATCTCGTCGGCATGGTGATCTGGGGCATCGGCCTCTCCCTCGGCGGCACCACGGGCTACGGCATCAACCCCGCCCGCGATTTCGGCCCCCGCTGCGCCCACGCGCTCCTGCCGATCGCCGGAAAGGGCGGCTCGGACTGGGGATACGCCCTGATCCCCCTCGCCGCGCCCCTGGTGGGTGCCGCCGCGGCAGCCCTAGCGATCCGGATGATCGGGTTCTGACCCGGGCTGCGTAAGAGTGCCTCGCAAAACTCCCGGTCTCTGACCGTTCTCGCTCTGGCGATGACAGCGCGGCGGGAGTTTTGTGAGAGACACCAAGGACGGAAGGCTCGGGGGCGTCTCATCCGCCTCCCGAGGGCATCACGAGCGAACGCGGCGCCCTCCGTTCGCGGCACGAGGGACTCGCCAAGCGCGCAAGCGGGGAGCGGACGATCTCGGCATGGGAATTTCGAGGGTCGGTCCCTACGACGGGCTTCTGGCGTTCGCGCTGAATGACATCGAACTCGACATGCTCCGCGTGAAGGAGCACGCCGGTGATGCGAAGTGGGTCGAGCAGGTGAAGCACGCCACCGAGCGCGCCAAGAACATGCAGGCGATGATGGCCTCGCCGGAGTTCCGGGTGTTCCGGACGACGATGCTTCCCGCGGAGACGCTCGCGACCGTTCAGGGACTTCCCTCGGCTGACCGCGCCCTGGCCCAGGTGCGACAGGCCGGCAGTCCCTTCCTCCGAATGACCATCAGCCGAGCAGGGACTGATAAGTGTAGCGGCCTGCAATGCTGCTTGCCCGGACGCGCAATAGAAGGGCGTTTTGGGCGCACGATGCCTGAGACGGCCGGGTGCGGCGGGCGCGGGTTGCGTGAGACGGGAACCACGCTCGTTGAGACGGACGCACGCTCGTGATCCGGCGGCGCGGGGCGAGCGCCGGCAACCATCCGTCAGGGAAAGGCGATGCGCGCAGCCACATCGAGCGACAGCGGCGTGTCGGCGGTGATCTCCGGCCGGTCCGGGGTGCGAATGCCTCGCCTCATCCGCGCCCCTCGTGCCGAAATGCAGACGGAGATTTCGGCGAACACCTGATCGGATGACGAGATGCCGTTGGTCGCCTACGCAGAAGCGTAGTCATTGGCCTCGATGCCCTGCCATGCCGATCCGGCGCGAGCACCGCTTCTTCTACCCGATCGACTGGCCGCAGCTCTCGGTGGTGATCCGCTTCGGCCGCGCCAAGGGCCGGTGCGAGGGATGCGGGCGGCCGCAAGGGCGAACGGTGGTCCATCGCGGCGACGGGCGCTGGTGGGATGATGAGGCGATCTCTTGGCGCGATGGAGCGGGGAAGATCATCGGCCTCGTGGTCGGCGCTGACGATGTGCTCGGGACGGCTCGGACGACCCGGGTGGTGCTCGCCACGGCGCATTGGAACCACGAGACGGCCGACAACGCCCCGACCAACCTCGCGGCGTTCTGCCAGCGCTGCGGCATGGTCCACGACCGGCCCGAGCATCAGCGGTGGCTGACGCTGTTTCGGCGGCGGGCGCTGGGCGACCTGTTTCATGGGCCCTACGGGTAGCTGGGCACGCCAGCTGAACACGAAACGGTGAACGCGGCGGCTGGTCGGTGGAATCGCAGGCTTGGCGACGGCCGGCCTCGATCTTCAGAACTCACCCGCCATACCGGCGCGCAAACCTTGCTGATTGGCTTGGCTGTAACTGTATCCGGCCGTCACCGCGATCGGGATTACGGTGTCGAGCCGATGCGCGACACCGATGCCACCGGCCCACTCTCCTCGGAACGTTGCGCCATTGACCGTCCAGCTGGTGCGGCCGGGCTGTGAAGGCATTGAGGCTGACGTCATGGCCATGGCTGCCGCGACGCCCTGGCGTGCCTCGCGCCGTGTCGCCGTGGCGTATTGGCCGAGGCCGCTGATCTGCGCTCCCAGATTTTCGACTTGGGTCGCCAGTCCGGCGATCTGACCCGGCCCGTAGCCGGAGGTGGCCAAGTTGCCGGAGGCATCCGCCGTCACGAATGTGGTGGGGCCGGTCTGCGCCGCCCGGCTTTGGGCTGAGCCGACGCCTGCCAAGGTGTAGCTGCTGCGTTGGGAGCCGATGGCGATCTGGTTGGCGCGCATCGTCGTCACGCCGGCGCCGATGGCGACGGCGTTGTCCTGCTTCGCCGCGGCACCCCGTCCCAGAGCCACCGCGTCGATGCCCTCGGCGCTGGCGCTGACACCGAGGACGGTGGCACCCGCGCCGCCAGCGTAGGCCGAGCGGCCGATCGCCGTACTATTTTCGCCGGTGGCGGCGGCAAAGGCGCCGAAGGCCGAGGCCTCGTTCCCACTCGCGAGCGTGCTGAAGCCGACGGCGGTGGTCGGGTCGGCGATGGCCCGTGCGCCGTAACCGATGGCGGTCGATCCGTCCCAGGTCGCCTGGGAGCCCGTGCCGATCGCCGTCGTCGCGGCAGCCATCGCTTGGCTCCCTTGCCCATAGGCTGTGCTATCGACGCCGCTCGCGATGCTGCTGGCGCCGACCGCTGTGGTCCGGTCCCCTATGGCCGTGCTGTCGTAGCCGATGCTGGTCGTACCACCCCCCAGCGAAGTCGTCATGGACCCCACGGCGACGCTGGCACGTCCTGTGGCCGTAGCGCCGTAGCCGCTGGCATAGGCGTCGGACCCCGAAGCGACCGGCTTGGCAGCACTGCTGGTGTTGTTGGCCCGCACCGGGAAGTCTTGTATCTTCGCGTCGATGGCCTGAGCGGTGGTGTTGAGCTGGCCGAGATTGACGGCATCGCCGGCCGTCTTGCCGGCGGCGACGCCACTGACTTGGCGCAGTCCCTCCAGGCCGGACAGATTGACGACCGTGCCCCCGGCCTGTGCCGCGACCGTGACGGTGCCGGCCGTGCCCGTGGGCTGCAGGGCGATCGGTCCTCCGGTCGAACCGACCTGCAGGGCGGCGACCTGCTGCGTCACCGCGCGGATGTCTGTGGCATTGCGGGCCAGAGCCGTGTCGACGGCGCTCAGCGCGCTGCCGACGTCAGCGTATGTACTGCCGCGGATGCTGTAGCTCGGCGCGGTCCAGCCTCCGACGGCATCGAAGCGCGCCCCCCCGCCTAGCAGGGCCGCCATCTGGCTGTTGGCTGCAAAGAGCTGCCCACCGTTGACGGCCTCAGTCGAACCGCCGTTCAGGCCGCCTGCGGCGACGTTAACGATGCGCCGCTCGGCCCCGACACGCCCGACCGAGAGCGTATCGGCCTGATCCGCGATCGAACCATTGCCGATTGCGATGGCACGCGCCGCCATTGCCGTAGCGCCATGCCCAAGGGCTAGCGCGTCGGCGCCCGTCACGGACGGCGCTGTCAGACCGGCCGGGTTGCTCGTGGCCAGCGGCAGATCGGTGATGCGCGCGCCGACACTGGTCATCGCTGCGTTCAACTGTGCCAAGTTGACCGCATCGCTGCCGCTGGTGCCGGAAGCCAGGCCGGTCAGCTTGCGGCTGCCCTGTGTGCCGGTCAGATCGACGACGGTGCCACCTGTGCTTCCTGCCACGGTGATAGGGCCGCTGGCAGGGTTCTGCTGAACGAGGCCGATGCTGCCATCGTCCAAGCTGCCGCGCAGGGACGTTAGCGACGTCGAGAGCGAGTCAACCTGCCGATTCGTGCTGTCGAGCTGCCCGCCATTGACCGCATCGGTCGAACCGGCGGCCACCCTGCCGCCGGCCACGTTCACGACGCGCCGCTCAGCCCCTACGCTGCCGACCGAGACCGTGTCGGCCTGGGTCGCAACCGATCCGGTGCCGATGGCAACCGAGCGGGTCGCGCGCGCCGATGCGCCGTACCCGAGGGCGGTCGCGCCGCCTCCGGTGGCGGAGGCAGCGGGCAAGCCGTCCGGGTTGCTGACGGCCACGGCAGGAGCACCGCCGACGCTGAGGTTGGTCAGAGCCGCGCTGAGCTGTCCCACATTGACGGCATCGTTGGCGTTGAGGCCGGTGGCGACCCCCGTCACGCGGCGATCACCCGCGCTGCCAGTCAGGCTCACGACCGTGCCGTTCGTGGTGGCGCCCACGCTCAGGGTACGGCTTGCCGGATCCTGCTGCACGAGGCCGATCGTACCGCTCGCCAGCCCGGTCTGGAGGCTCGTCAGGCTGGCTCCGGCGGCCGTGATTGCCGTCGTGTTCATGCCAACCTGCCCCTGAAGACTTGCGACGGCCGTGCGGGTGCCCTGGCTCACGGTCTGCAGAGCGGCAATGTCAGCGGCGTTGAGGCCGGCGCGAAGGTCCAGCGCGCCGATAGCGCCCGCCACCGTGCCGAAACCCGCCCCTCCGACCGTGAAGGCCGGGCCCGTGAACGTTCCGGTACCCGCATCGAAGGCGGCACCTCCCCCCAAGCTGTTGCCGAGGCTGGTGAGGCCGCCCTGCACACCCGCGATGCGACCGTTCGCGGCGCCAAGAGCCTCGTTCGTGGCGTGCAACTGCCGCCCCGTCACCGCATCCGTCGATGCGGTCGAGAGTGTCGCGTCACCCACGTTGACGATGCGGCGCGTCGCACCGGCCGCTCCGACGGAGACCGTGTCTGCCTGATCCGCCACGGAGCCTGCGCCGAGCGCGACGCTGCGCGCGCCCGTGACCTGTGAGCCGTACCCGAGACTGAGCCCGTCGCTGCCGGTCGCGAGCGGCAGGGCGCGGCCCGAGAGGTTGTTGCTGGCGACCACCGTCGAACCGCCGCCGATGCCCGCGACGATGGTGTTAAGCTGGGCGAGATTGACCGCGTCGTTGGCGCCGGTCGCAGCCGCCACGCCCGTCACCCGTCGGTCCGCATTGCGGCTCGCGAGGCTGACGAGGCTGCCGCCCGTATCGTCGCCGATCGTGATGGGGCTGGCGTTCCCGCTCTGCCGGACGAGGCCGATGGTGCCGTTGGCCAGCCCCATCTGCAGGCTGACCAGACTGCCCGCGGTGCTGGCAAGGCCGCTTGTGTTCGCGGCCGCCTGTCCCTGGACCGTGATCAGGCCCGCGGTGTTGCTGGCGATCTCATCGGCGTGGGCGCCGACCTGGCCTCGGAGGCCGGCGAGAGCGGCGGTGTTGCTCGCGACGATCTGGTTCGTCGCAGCAAGCTGGCCACCGTTGACGGCATCGGCCGAACCGGTGGCGAGGCTGCCGGCGGCAACGCCCGTGACCTGTCGCGGACCAGCGAGGCCGGCAAGGCTGATCCGGTATCCGTCGGTGCTACCGCCGACGGAGAGGTCGCGGCTGATCGCGTCCTGCCGGATCAGACCGATCCCCCCGTTCTGAACGGCGGAGCGAAGGCCCGCGAGGTCGCCCGCCGCGCTGGTGAGGGAGGCTGCGGTCGAGCCGACCTGCCCCTGCAAACTGCTCAGTGAGGCTGTGAGGCTGCTGGCTGTGGACGTCAGCTGGCCCTGCACAACTGTAATCGCCGAGGTGTTGCCGGCGACCGCCTGGTTCACGGCATGGAGTTGCGATCCGTTCACCGCTTCGGTCGAACTCGCCGTCACCGCGCCCGCTGCGACGCCGCCGAGCTGACGGGCACCGAGGGTGCCGGCGAGGCTCACGCGTGTCCCATCCGTGAGCGCCCCCACGGTCAGGGTGCGGCTGGTCGGATCCTGGCCGACAAGACCGAGCGCCCCACCGGCGACCAGGCTGTGCAGGTTGGCGAGTCCGGTCGTGTTCGACGCGACCTGTTGATTGGTGCTGTAGAGCTGTGCGCCGTTGACGGCGTCCGTCGAGCTGCCCGCGATCAATCCCGGTGACAGGCCACGGATGCCGACGGCCCCCAGTGCGCCGCCCTTGCTGAGATCGATCGCGTTCGTTGCCGCGCCGCTGCTGCCAGAGATACTGCACCGAGAGCGTGTCGAGAGCGCCGAGGGCGCCTCCAACCGAAGCATATGAGTTGCCGCCGACACTGTAGCTCGGGGCTTGATAGGAGCCCGTGGCGGCGTCGAAGCCGGCCCCGCCGCCCAACGAGGCTGCGAGTGATTGGCCGGAGCCGCGCAATTGGCCGAGATTGACCGCGTCATTGCTGTCGACCGCGGCACCCACGCCGCTCAGCCGACGGTCACCGGCGGATCCGGCGATGCTGATCACGGCTCCGTCCGTCCCCTTCCCGATCGTCAGCGTGCGGGAGACGGCATTCTGCTGGACATGATCGGGCAGGCTCGCGACCTGATCCTGCAGGGTCTGAAGGCCGGCAGCCGTGGATGTCAGCGCCGTCGTGTTGCTCGTGAGGCGAAGATCGAGAGCCCCGAGAGCCCCGCCGACGTCCCGATAGGTGCTGCCCTGAACGGCGAAGCTTGGGGCCGTAAACAGGCCGGTGGTGGCATCGAACCTGGCGCCGCCTCCGAGGCCGCTAGCGAGGTTGTTTCCGGCGGCCGAGAGCTGACGAAGGTTGACGGCATCGGTAGGCCTGGTTCCGCCGGCCACGTTAACGATTTGCCGCTCGGCGCCCGCATCGCCGACCGACACCGCGCCTTGGGTCGAGGCGACGCCCGCGCCGCTGAAGTTCTCGATGGCGCCGGCAAGCCCCGACCGCGTGGCGACTGATCCGCTTCCGAGGGCAACGGCACCGGACGCGCTGGCCGTACTTCTCGCGCCGAGCGCGATGCCGTCGTCGGCGACGACGCTGCTGCGCAGGCCGAGGGCGAGCGCCTGATTGGCCGCTGCACTCGCACTCGAGCCCAGCGAGAGCGCGTTGACCTTGCCCACCGCGGTGACGGCACCATTGCCGAGGGCAATGGACGAGACGTCACCCGCGCTCGCGGCCGCTTCGGTAGGGCTGCCGAGGCCGGTGATGTGACCTCCGCCGATCGACAAGCCCTTGCTCGCATCGAGGGTCAGACTTGAGGCGCTGAGATTGCAGTTGCCCGGGCTGTTCACACTGACGAGATGACCGTTTGCGTCGAGAACACCCACGCGCAAGGTGATGTCTGAGAGAGGCGCGACGATTCCTTGGCTGATGTCGCCAACCAGGCCTGTGAGTGTTGATGTTAATCCGCTCACCAGAGGGAACGATGATGTGACCGGCGTCGGCGCCACAAGATGAGGCAACTGAACACCAAGTCCGGCGCAGACATTGATGAGATTTGCCGATTGCGCCTGAGCACCAGGCGCGTAAAGGAGAGCTGAGAGGCTCGACGACGAGAGAGCTGATAACAATAGTCGGCGCGCAGCCGTGGGTATTAATTGGAAATTATGCGCTTTTTGGCCTTGGATTCGTAGACGAAATCTTGTCATTGCCTGACTCGACAGCCCGTTCGCGTCCCAATTCAAGCCCCGCATTCTTAACAATGGTTTAACATCAGAAGTTGAGTAGCCAAATCGCTACGGATTTCCGATGGCGTGCAAGAATGCAACGATTCAATTGCAAATTTTTGTCCCATCGAGATAATACTCAAAAAAATATCGGCAGGCGCCGAAAGTCTATCTATCGATGGATCTATGATTGGACATTTGCCCAATAACCTTGTAATAATTATTTTTACATATCTGATGGTAATTGTCTGCGACGGATCGGCATTTGATACACAGGAAAATAGCCGAATAAATCCTGCTCGAAAGACTGCCGTGAACCTGTAGTGAGTCGATCGGCCTTCTTGAGCCTCAGCCGGACGAAAGCGACGAGGTGCAGGTCGGCCAGGGTGCTGGCGTAGCGCTCGCAGTCGTTGATGGGCCGGCGGAAGCGGTCTGAACCAGGCGTGGGTTCGCGCGACATGCGCCGATCGCGAACCCGGACCAGGACTGCGAAGGCTGCCAAGCGGTGCGCGATGCTGTCTGATGGCCGCGTCCGCAACTTGGGGTGCCGACATAGGACGGGCACAGAACCGCGCCAAGCGAACCGATAGAGAACATCGGCGGTGTCGGCGGGCTTGCGTGTGTGGATGCCCCCTGTTTGGCAAGCTTGATCTGCGATGTTTCGGCGGGGTCTTCGATCGGACGTGTGTCAGGCCTCACAATGTGGCCTTCGATGACGCCACGGGCCGGTATGCTGTGCGGAAGGCTGGGTTCCCATCGGTTCGGAGAGCTGCAAGCGCTCGAGCGCCGGGTCTGAATGTCCCTGCCTTGAACTTCGAAGTCCGTGTCGCCTACTCCTCGTCGCTCGCCCCGGCCTTGCGGCCATGGTGTGCCTTCGCCCTGTTGCGGGGCTCGGGTCACGCCATCCGGTAATCTTCCTGCCTCGTCGTCACGGCCCAGATCATCCGCGCCATTTCGTTGGCCAGCGCGACCGCCGCGACCATCTTCGGTTTGCGCGCCACGAGGGTCGCGCGCCAGCGGTTCGCGCTCCCGCCCTTGCGAACCACCCAGCGGATCACGCTCATGGCCCCGACGATGCGCAGCCGTCGGATATCGGTCTGGCCCATCTTGCTGACGGAACCGAGCTTGGCCTTGCCGCCCGTGGATCGCTGCCGTGGGACGAGGCCGAGCCAAGCGGCGAAGTTGCGTCCGCTGTCGAACGTGTCGAGATCCGGAGCGAAGGCAGCCACGGCCCCCGCGGTCACCGGCCCGATCCCCGGTGTGGTGCACAGGCGTCGTAGATCGGTGTCCGTCCGCGAGGCCGTCTCCAGTTCATCCGCCAGCCGCTCGATCACCTCCGTCAGCCTCGCGATCTGGTCGAGATGGACCGCCCCCATCGCGCGCACCGCGCCAGGCAAGTCGCCGACCTCGCCAGCACCTTGAGGTTCGCCGGCCCCTTCGGAGCGACGACGCCGAACTCGGCCAAGCGGCCACGAAGCGCGTTGATGAGCTGCGT
>NZ_SRHQ01000045.1:0-16741 GCF_004683995.1 Methylorubrum sp. Q1
GCGCACGCTGACGCTGCCGGACAGCTACCAGGACCACGACAAGCCGGAGAAGATGTACGCCGAGGCCGGGCTCGATGCCGACGGCATCCTCAAGGCCGTCCGCGCCGCCCTGCCGGACCAGAAGAAGGGCAGCCGGACCGGGCGCCTGCGCCTGGCCTGATCCGTACGCGCCTCCGGGCGCACGAGACCGAACAGGAGGGCACGGTGCTTGCCGCACCGCGCCATCGATGAGACAAGCGCCGCGCCGTCCGGCCCTGAATCGGGTGCGTTGATGGGGCGGCGTTTCCGCCTGTCTGCCCCGCTCCCGCGGCTGGCAGGCGAGGCCGTTGCGACAACCACGCGAGCACGATGACAGAGCCGACCCAAAGCGGCCCGTTCCCAGCGGGGCCGGTGTTAATCACCGGTGCCAGCGGCTTCCTCGGAGCCGCCTTGGTGGACGTTTTCCGCGCGGCCGGCTTTGCCGTGCGCATCACCGTGCGCGCCTCCTCGCCGCGCACCAACCTGATCTGGCCCGATGTCGAGATCCTCGAGGCCGACATGCGCGACCGGGCGGCCGTGGCCTCCGCCATGCGCGGCCAGCGCTACCTCGTCCACGCCGCGGCCGATTACCGGCTCTGGGCGCCGGACATGGAAGAGATCGTCCGCACCAACCGCGACGGCACCCGCATCCTGATGGAGGAGGCGCTGAAGGCCGGCGTCGAGCGGATCGTCTACACGTCGAGCGTCGCGACCATCAAACCGCACGACGACGGCACGCCCGCCGACGAGACCCGGCCGCTGACGCCGGAGACCGCCATCGGCGCCTACAAGCGCAGCAAGGTGGTGGCCGAGCGCGTGGTCGACGAGATGGTGGCCCGTGACGGCCTGCCCGCCGTCATCGTGAACCCCTCGACGCCGATCGGCCCCCGCGACGTGAAGCCGACACCGACCGGCCGCATCATCCTCGACGCGGCACAAGGCAAGATCCCGGCGTTTGTCGATACCGGCCTCAACCTCGCCCATGTCGACGACGTGGCCGCGGGCCATCTCCTGGCCCTGCGCAAGGGCCGGATCGGCGAGCACTACATCCTCGGCGGCGAGGATGTGATGCTGGCGCAAATGCTCGCCGACATCGCCGCCATCGTCGGCCGCAAGGCGCCGACGACGCGGCTGCCCTATGCGGTGATCTACCCGATCGCTTATCTCTCCGAGCAGATCGCGCGGGTGACCGGCAAGGCGCCGCTCGCCACCATCGACGGCGTGCGCATGTCGAAGTACCGGATGTTCTTCTCCGACGCCAAGGCACGGGCGGAACTCGGCTATTCCGCGCGGCCCTACCGACGGGGCCTTGAGGATGCCATCGCGTGGTTCCGGCAGGCGGGGTACATGAAATGAACGCCGCGCTTCAGACCGCCAGCGACGCCCGCACCGGCAAGGGCCAGCACGACGAGAACTTTCCCGTCGCCTCGCACCTGATCCACCCGCGCTACCGCGGCACGATCCTCGCCTTCTACAACTACGTGCGGGCCGGCGACGACGTCGCCGACCACACCGGCCTGTCGCCCGAGCGCAAGATCGAGATGCTCGACGCGCTGGCCGACGCGCTCACCGGCAAGGGCGGCTCGGATCCCACGGTCGAGCCGCTCAAGCGCGAACTCGCGGCCCACGATCAGCCGCCGACCCACGCGCTCGAACTGCTCGACGCCTTCCGCATGGATGCGCGCAAGTCGCGCTACGCGGATTGGGATGAGCTGATCCACTATTGCCGCTACTCGGCGATGCCGGTCGGGCGCTTCCTGCTCGACGTGCACGGCGAGGATCCGGCGCGGGTCTACCGGACCTCCGACGCGATCTGCGCCGCGCTGCAGGTGCTCAACCACCTCCAGGATTGCGGCAAGGATTTTCGCGATCTCGACCGGGTCTACATCCCGCTCGACGTGATGGAGCGGCACGGCGCCGACGTGTCGATGCTGGGGCTGCCCCAGGCCACGCCGCAATTGCGCGCGGTCATCCGCGAACTCGCCGAGCGCACCCTCGAACTGCTGGACGAGGGGGCGCCGCTCCCGAATCTCATCGACGACCTGCGCCTCAGCCTGGAGATCGCCGCGATCCATCGCCTCGCCGTCGTCTTGACGAAGGGGCTGCTGACCCGCGATCCGCTCAGCGAAAAAGTCCATCACGGCAAGGCCGCCTTCGCGCTCACCGCGCTCGGCGGCATCGCCGCCACGCTGGTGCGCCGCCCGTTCCGGTCGCGCCGTCCCGCCCCCGCCGGAGCCGGCCGATGAGCGCCACCGCCAGCCCGATGACGGGCGAGACCCCGGAAGCCCCCGCCCTGCCGGCCGCCGGCTCGTCCTTCTATACGGCGATGCGCCTGCTGCCGAAGGAGCGGCGCGAGGCGATGTACGCCGTCTACGCCTTCTGCCGGGTCGTGGACGATGTCGCCGATGACGGCGGCCCGCGCGAGGTCCGCGCGGCCGAACTCGACCGCTGGCGCGCCGATATCGACGCTCTCTATGCCGGCCACCCGCCCGCGCGGGTGAAGCCGCTCGAAGAGCCGATGCGCCGCTTCGACCTCAAGCGCGAGGACTTCCAGGCCGTCATCGACGGCATGGCGATGGACGCGGAGGAGGACATCGTCGCCCCGTCGGAAGCCAAGCTCGACCTCTATTGCGATCGGGTCGCGAGCGCCGTCGGGCGCCTCTCGGTGCGCATTTTCGGCATGCCGGAGGCGGACGGAATCCGCCTCGCGTGGCACCAGGGCCGGGCGCTCCAGCTCACCAACATCCTGCGCGACATCGACGAGGATGCGACGCGCGGGCGCCTCTACCTGCCGATGGAGAAATTCCACAAGATCGGCCTGATGAACCCGACCCCGCAGAGCGCGCTGGCGCATCCGCGTCTCGGCGAGGTCTGCGCGGCGGTCGCCGCGGAAGCGCAAGAGCATTACCGCCAGACCTGGGCGATCATCGAGCGCAGCCCGCGCCGCGCGACCAAGGCCGCCCGCCTGATGGCGGCGGCCTACCGGCTCTATCTCGACGCCGTGGTGCGGCGCGGCTGGGCGGCCCCGCGGGAGCGGGTGAAGCCGGGTAAATTTCCCCTTCTCCTCGTCGCGTTGCGCCACGGGATCCTGTGATGACGGGTACGGTTCACGTTGTCGGTGCCGGGCTCGCCGGCCTCTCGGCGGCGGCCTCGCTGGCGGAGGCCGGCAACCGCGTGGTTCTGCACGAAGCGGCCAAGCAGGCGGGTGGGCGCTGCCGCTCCTACTACGACCCCTCGCTCGGACTGACCATCGACAACGGCAACCACCTGCTCCTGTCGGGCAACCGCTCGTCCCTCGACTTCCTGCGCCTCATCGGCGCGCCGGCCAACGCCCTGACCGGACCCGACGAGGCGGTCTTCGACTTCGCCGACATTCGCACCGGCGAGCGCTGGACCCTGCGCCCGAACGCGGGCCGTTTGCCCTGGTGGGTGCTGCGGGCCGGCCGGCGCGTGCCGGGCACCCGCGCGCGCGACTACCTCGCGCCGGTCTCCCTGATGATGGCCGCCTCCGGCAACAAGCCGGGCCAGAGCGGCACGATCGGTGAGAAGATGCCCTGCGAGGGGCCGCTCTACGAGCGGCTCTGGCACCCTGTCCTGCTCGCCGCGCTCAACACCGATCCGCGCGAGAGCGATGTCGGGCTCGCCGCCACCATCCTGCGCGAGACCCTGGGGGCCGGCGGGCGTGCCTGTCGGCCGCTCATCGCCGTCGACGGCCTGTCCGCTGCCTTCGTCGATCCGGCCCTGCGCTACTTGGAGAGCCGCGGTGCCGAGATCCGCTACGGCCGGCGCCTGCGGGCGCTGACCTTAGGCCAGGGCCGCATCGAGCGCCTCGACTTCACCGACGAGCCGACGGTGATCGGTCCCGACGACGCCGTGGTCATGGCCCTGCCGCCCTGGGTGGCGAGCGAACTCCTGCCCGGCACGCCCGCGCCGCAGGAATTTCGCTCGATCGTCAACGCGCATTTCGCCCTGCGCCCGCCCGAGGGCGCTCCGCTGATGCTCGGCGTCGTCGGCGGTCTGACCGAGTGGCTGTTCGCCTATCCCGATCGCTTCTCGGTCACCATCAGCGGCGCCGACCGACTGCTGGAGGATGGCCGCGAGGATCTCGCGCGCCGCATCTGGACCGAGATCGCGGATCTCAACGGTCTTGCACGGGATTTGCCTAGCTGGCAGATCGTCAAGGAAAAGCGTGCGACCTTCGCGGCGACGCCCGCGGAAGCCGCGCGCCGCCCCGGCGCGGCGACGCGCTACCGGAATCTGGTTCTCGCCGGTGATTGGACGGAGACGGGACTGCCCTCGACCATCGAGGGCGCGATCCGATCCGGCACAAACGCCGCGCAAGCCCTGTTCCGCACCGGGATGTGCGGACAGGCACAGGCACAGGGAGTCGCTTGAAGGATATGACGACGGCATCGAGACAGTCGAACGAGGCGAGAACGATGCGTGAGGCGGCCGTAAGCAAGGTCGAGACGCTGCAGCGTCCCAAGACCCGCGACGTGTCCCTCGACGACGTGGAGCGTGGCGTCCAGAGCGCCACCCGCGCGCTGACCGAGATGACGCAGGCGGATGGACACATCTGCTTCGAGCTCGAGGCGGATGCGACCATCCCCTCCGAGTACATCCTGTTCCACCAGTTCCGCGGGACCGAGCCGCGGCCGGGGCTCGAAGCCAAGATCGGCAACTACCTGCGCCGCACGCAGTCGAAGGCGCATGGCGGCTGGGCGCTGGTGCATGACGGCCCGTTCGACATGAGCGCGTCGGTGAAGGCCTACTTCGCCCTCAAGATGATCGGCGACGACATCGAGGCGCCGCACATGCGCGCCGTGCGCAAGGCGATCCTTCAGCGCGGGGGCGCGGCCAACGCCAACGTCTTCACCCGCATCCTGCTCGCGCTCTACGGCGAAGTGCCGTGGGCGGCGGTGCCGGTGATGCCGGTGGAGGTGATGCACCTGCCGAAGTGGTTCCCGTTCCACCTCGACAAGGTGTCCTACTGGGCCCGCTGCACCATGGTGCCGCTGTTCGTGATTCAGGCCAAGAAGCCGCGGGCGAAGAACCCGCGCGGCGTCGGCGTGGCCGAACTGTTCGTGACGCCGCCCGATTCGGTGCGGACCTGGCCGGGCTCGCCCCACGCCACCTGGCCGTGGACGCCGATCTTCGGCGGCATCGATCGCGTGCTGCAGAAGACGCAGGATCATTTCCCGAAGGTGCCGCGCCAGCGCGCCATCGACAAGGCGGTCGCCTGGGTCTCCGAGCGGCTGAACGGCGAGGACGGCCTCGGCGCCATCTTCCCGGCCATGGTCAACTCGGTGCTGATGTACGAGGTGCTGGGCTATCCGCCCGAGCATCCGCAGGTGAAGATCGCGCTGGAAGCCATCGAGAAGCTCGTCGCCGAGAAGGAAGACGAGGCCTATGTCCAGCCCTGCCTGTCTCCGGTCTGGGATACGGCGCTGAACAGCCACGCCATGCTGGAGGCCGGCGGCCATCAGGCGGAGGCCAATGCCCGCGCCGGCCTCGATTGGCTCAAGCCGCTCCAGATCCTCGACATCAAGGGCGACTGGGCCGAGACCAAGCCCAACGTGCGCCCCGGCGGCTGGGCGTTCCAGTACGCCAACCCGCATTATCCCGACCTCGACGACACCGCCGTCGTGGTGATGGCGATGGATCGCGCCCAGCGTCAGCATGGGCTGGTCAGCGGCATGCCGGACTATTCGGAATCGATCGCCCGTGCCCGCGAGTGGGTCGAGGGCCTTCAGAGCGCCGATGGCGGCTGGGCGGCGTTCGATGCCGACAACAACCACCACTACCTCAACCACATCCCGTTCTCGGATCACGGCGCGCTGCTCGATCCGCCGACCGCGGACGTGACCGCCCGCGTCGTCTCGATGCTGTCACAGCTCGGCGAGACCCGCGCGACCAGCCGTGCGCTCGACCGCGGCGTGACCTACCTGCTCAACGATCAGGAGAAGGACGGGAGCTGGTACGGCCGCTGGGGCATGAACTTCATCTACGGCACGTGGTCGGTGCTGTGCGCGCTCAACGCCGCCGGGGTCGATCCGCAGAGCCCCGAGATCCGCAAGGCGGTGGCGTGGCTCATCCGCATCCAGAACCCGGATGGCGGCTGGGGCGAGGATGCCTCTTCCTACAAGCTCAACCCCGAATTCGAGCCCGGCTACTCGACCGCCTCGCAGACGGCTTGGGCGCTGCTCGCGCTGATGGCGGCGGGCGAGGTCGATGATCCGGCGGTGGCCCGCGGCGTCAACTACCTCGTGCGCACGCAAGGAACGGACGGGCTGTGGAGCGAGGAGCGCTACACCGCGACTGGCTTCCCGCGGGTGTTCTACCTGCGCTACCACGGCTACCCGAAGTTCTTCCCGCTCTGGGCGATGGCCCGCTTCCGCAACCTGAAGCGGGGCAACAGCCGACAGGTGCAGTTCGGCATGTGATGTTTTCGGGCGTTTTCCCGAGCATCAGACCGGCGGCGCGGGAGCATCCCGCGCCGTTTCCGTTTGTACTGAACCCGTGAGCCTCCCAACATCGGCTCCTCCTGACACGAGCCCGCGAGACGACCGTTGATCCCCTGGGAGCACCTCGACACCGCCGCGATTCCCGGTGAAGCGGGTACCTTGCGCCTGATGCGCCGGGGCAGCGAGTTCTCGATCCAGCTCGATCGCAACGAGCTCATGAACAGCCGCCTCAGCGGCTCTGAGGAGGCGCTGGCGCGGCTCTCGGCCGAGCGCATCGCAGGGGCGACGGCCCCACGGGTGCTGATCGGCGGCTACGGGATGGGCTTTACCCTGCGCGCGGCGCTCGCTTGCCTGCCCGCCACGGCACAGGTGACGGTGGCCGAGATCGTGCCGGCGGTGCTCGCTTGGGCGTGTGGTCCGATGGCGGAACTGACCGGCGGCAGCTTGGATGACCCGCGGGTTTCAATCCGTGAGGCCGACGTCGCCGCGGTGATCCGCGAGCGCCCGGGCGTCTGGGACGCGATCCTGCTCGATGTGGATAACGGCCCCGACGGCCTGACCCGCAGCGCCAACGACCGCCTCTACGACGCGGCCGGCCTCGGCGCGGCGCGCGCGGCGCTCCGCCCCCGCGGGGTACTGGCGGTCTGGTCGGCACACCCGGATGCCGCCTTCAGCAAGCGGCTCGGACAGGCGGGGTTTTCGGTCGAGGAGGTGGCGGCGAGGGCACGCGGCAAGCGCGGCGCGCGGCACGTGATCTGGCTGGCCGGGCGCTGATCCTGAGAGCAATCCCAATCGCACCCTCATCCTGAGGTGCCCGCGTCAGAGGGCACGTCAGGATGAGGGGATGGATAGGATAGGCGGCAGGCTTACGCCCCCCTTCGCGCCATCAACTGCTCGATCAGCGTGGCGCCGGTTTCGAGCGCGGCCAGCTCTTCCACGATCGTCGAGACCGTCTGCGCGATCTGCTCCGGGGTGTGCTCGGAGGTCATGAAGAAGCGCAGCCGCGAGGAGCGCTCCGGCACCGCCGGATGGATGATCGGCTGCACGTTGATGCCGCGCTTGAACAGGCGGTCGGACAGCGTCACGGCTTTGAGCGAATCGCCGATGATGACCGGGATCACCGCAAGTCCCAGGCTCGTGCCGGTGTTGAGGCCGTGCTTCTTGGCCAGCGCCAGGAACTGATTCCCGTTGCGGCGCAGGCGCTCCACCCGCTCGGGCTCGGCCTGCATCACCGAGAGCGCGGCCTCGGCCGCGGCGGCGAGCGGCGGCGACATGCCGACGCTGTAGACGAAGCCGCCCGCGGTGCATTTCAGGTACTCGACCAGCACCGAGGGACCGCAGATGTAGCCGCCGCAGGAGGACAGCGTCTTCGAGAGCGTGCCCATCCAGATATCGACGTCGCCGGCATCGACCCCGCAATGCTCGTGCAGCCCCGCGCCGGTGCGGCCGAGAACGCCGAGCCCGTGGGCGTCGTCCACCATCAGCCAGCAATCGTAGCGGCGCTTCAGCTCGACGAAGGCGGCCAGATCCGGCGCGTCGCCGTCCATACTGTAGAGGCCCTCGATCACGATCAGCGCGCGGCGGTGCTCGTGACGCGTCGCCTCGAGCAGCTTTTCGAGCGAGGCCGGGTCGTTATGGGCGAAGGAGCGGCGCTGGGCGCCGGAGAGCTGGGCGCCGGTCACCACGCTGTTGTGGATCAGCGCATCGTGGAAGATCACGTCCGGCGCTTCCAGGATCGCGCCGATGGCCGTGACGTTGGTGGCGTGTCCGCTCACCAGCACCACGCAGGCTTCCGTGCCGTAATGGGCGGCCAGCGCCCGCTCCAGCTTGAGATGCCCGGGCCGCTCGCCCGCCACGATCCGGCTTGCGGAGGCCGAGGTGCCGAAGGCCTCGATCGCCTTGCGCGCCGCACCGCTCACCGCCGGGTGACCGTTGAGGCCGAGATAGTCGTAGGACGAGTAGTTCGAGAAGGTTTGGCCTTCGATGCGGGTACTGGCGCCCGCACGGGTCTCGTGAACCCGGAAGAACGGGTTGCCAAGGCCGATCAGATCGGCGGCCGAGCGCTGCAGGCGCAGCTCCCGGTAGCCGGTCAGCTTCTCGAAATCCTGCGGTGAATCGCCGGCCGGCGCCTTGGTCTCGGCGAGAGCGGGGGAGGGCCGGGCATTGGCGCGGCCCAGCCGGTTGGTGACGAAGCTCGCGAGCGCGGCCCGGCCGTCCTGCGGGCGTGACGGCTGGGTCATGGCAAGATCTCTTTGATGTCCGAGACGTTCTTCTCGACGAGTTCGTTGAACGGCATGAGCGTGGCGGCATCGAGATCGCCGACATGCTTCGTGGCGAGACTCAAGGTCACGCCCGCCGCCTCGTCCACCGGCGTCGCCACCGCCTGGATCAGGGTTTCGGTCAGCTCGTTGACGGTCAGCCCCGAGGAGATGCCCGCGGGCGGCGCGTCGAGGGCGAAGCGCTCCTGAAGGCTCGCCCCCAGCTCGACGCCCATCAGCGAATCGAGGCCGATCTCGGAGAGCTGCCGCACGCGGCTGATGTCGTCCTTCGGCAGGCGCAGGATGCGGGCGATATCCTCGACGATGGCGTCGGAGACCGTCTTGCGGACGGCGTCGATATCCTGGCTCCGCAGCAGCGCGCCGATGTTGATGGCCGCCACCGTGCCGGACTCGGCCTGCTGGTCGCCGCCGAGGCTGGCATAGCTCGGCGAGCGCAGGGTGGCGAGGCGTTCGCGTGCCTTGCCCCAATGCATCGCGGCGATGGCGATCACGCCCTCGTCGCTCGCCTTGCCCTGGCTCTCCAGCGCCTCGGCCATCAGGTCGAGGCAGAGGCGGGCGTCCATCGGCGTCACGCCGACGCGGGAGGCCAGCGTTTCCATCACCGCCTTGTTGCGGGCGAGCACGCCGACATCGCCGATGGCACCCCAGGCGACCGCGAGCGCGGGCAAGCCGAGGCGGCGGCGCTGGCGAGCGACGCCTTCCATGAAGCCGTTGGCGGCGACATAGGAGCCCTGGCCGGGATTGCCGATGAAGGTCGTGGCCGAGGAGAACAGCACGAAGTAGTCGAGCTTGCGCCCGCGCGTGGCGGCGTCGAGATGCCCCGCACCGATCACCTTCGGCGCGATCACCGCCTCGAGCGTCTCCGGCTCGATCGCGTTGATCAGCCCGTCCTGCAGCACCATGGCGCCGTGGATCACGCCCGCGAGCCGCTCGCCTCGGGCCTCGATGCCTTCGATCAGCGCCTCGACCGCCCGACGGCTGGTGATGTTGCAGGCCTTGGTCTCGACCCGAACGCCTTGCGCGGCGAGTTCGGCGACGACCGCGCGCCCCTCCTCGTTCGGCTTGCCGGAGCGGCCGACGAGGACGATGCGCTTGGCACCCCGATCCGCGAGCCAGCGGGCCGCCTCGATGCCGAAGCCGCCGAGGCCGCCGGTCACGAGGTGAACGCCCTCGGCGCTCACCGTGAAGGCATTGCGCTGGACCCGCGCGACCGAACCGGGCGCCGGCGGCGTCACGACGATCTTACCGACATGCCCCGATTGCTGCATCAGCCGGAAGGCGTCCGACGTCTCGTCGGCGGCGAACGGCTGGTAGGGCAGGGGACGCAGGCCCCCTTCCGCGAACAAGGCCATCACCTCGCGGAACATCCGCGCGCCGTCCTCGCCCTGGTGCTGGAGCACCTGATCGAGATCGACGCCGAAATACGAGAGGTTCCGGCGGAAGGGCCGCAGCCCGATATGGGTGTTGGCGACGTAGTCGCGCTTGCCCAGTTCGACGAAGCGCCCGAACGGCCGCAGGCAGTTGAGCGAGCGCTCCATCATCTCGCCGAACAGCGAGTTGAGCACCACGTCGACGCCGTCGCCGGTGATGCGGCGGACATCGTCCACGAAGGCGAGGGAACGCGAATCGAGCACGTGCTCGGCGCCGAGCGCGGCCACCAGCGCGCGCTTCTCCCGCGAGCCGGCCGTGGCGATGACCCGCGCGCCCTTCCACTTGGCGATCTGGAGTGCGGCCAGACCGACGCCGCCCGCGCCGCCATGGACCAGCAGCCACTCGCCCTTGCGCAGCCGGGCGCAGGTGCAGAGCGCGTAATAGGCGGTGAGGAAGGCGACCGGTACGGTCGCGGCGGCGGCCGGATCGAGCCCGGCGGGCATCGGCGCGACGACCATCTCGGGCACCACCACGTGGGTGGCAAAGCCCGACTGGGCGAAGGCGACGACGGAATCGCCGACGGCGAAGTCCACCACGCCGGGGCCGATCGCGGTCACCTGTCCGGAGACTTCGAGGCCCAAGCGCGGGCCGGCAAAGCCGTCCTCCAGGATCTCCTCCGGGAGCATGGAGAGCGCCCAGAGCACGTCGCGGAAGTTCAGGCCGGTGGCCGCCACCGCGATCTCGACCTCGCCGGGACCGGGGGCGGCGCGCTCGGCCGGACCCCAGACCATCTCGTTGAGACCGCCGGTGTTGGAGCGCTCCAGCCGCGCGGCGGGCGCCGCCTCGCCGGCCGCGGTCGCGGCGCGGCCGGGATGGAAGCGCACGACGCGGGTGGCGTCGGCATCGAGCACGATCTCGGTCTCGTCGGTGCCCGACAGGATCAGGGCGCGCAGCCGCTCGGCGGCGTCCTTCGAGGATAGGGTCGGCGCGAGGTCGATCCGGCGCACGTCGAGGGTGGCCGTTTCGTTGGCGAGCGTCCGGCTGAAGGCCCAGACGCCGGCCTCGACCGCCGCCGCCTCGCCGCCCGCGTCGCGGGTGGCGCCGGGGGCGACCACCCAGAGCCGGGTCTGGCGGCTGCCGAGATGCTCGGCGCAGCGCTTGAGGCTGAGGCAGCGGTCGCGCAGCCGCGTTGCCGCCGCACCCTCGCCGGCAAAGGCACCGGCCAGGAACACCACGGTGTCCGGGGTTTCGCGCTCGAGTTCCCGCAGCGATTGCTCGGAATCCAGGATGATCGAGACGTGGACGCCGCTCGCCACCAGCAGGGTCGCCAGCGACGAGGCCGTCTCCGCGCCGAACTCGTCATGGGAGCCGACGACGAAGGCGAAGCTCTGACCGTGGCCGACCGCCGACCGCGCCGGGGCTTCGGCGACGAGCAGAAGGTCATCGCCGTTGGCCGAAGCCGCACGGTCGGCCGAAACCCGCACGAGGCCCGACGCGCTGAGGCGGCGCTGCCAGCCGGTGACGTCGTCGAGGCGCGAGAGCGGCATGCCGGCAACCGCTTCCTCGAACCAGTCCGGCGCGAGGCCGAAGACCAGATCGCGGAACAGCGAGGCGCCGGGCTCGACCGCCACGAGCAATCCGCCCGAGGCGAGCGCCGCGGCGAGCTGTCCCGGCAGGGCCTTGTCGGCACGGTGCAGCACGTCGCTGGCCAGAACGAGGTCGAAGGCGGCGGCCGGGAGAGCGGCGATGTCCTCGATCACCTCGACCGTGTTCGGAAGGGCGAGGCGGGCACGCTCGGCGAGACGCCGGTCGGTGTCCAGCACGGTGAGCCGGGCATCCGCCTCGCGGGCGAGTGCGGCGGCGCGGGCCGAGAGCGGGCCGAAACCGACCTGAAGGATGCGCAGCGCCCGGTCCGACGGCAGGCGCCCGCGGGCCTCGGCGACGATCCGTGCCACAACGTCGGCGGCGGCGCGGGCCGTGGCGCCGCGCAGATGGAAGGCGTCCAGGGCCGCCGGGGGCAGGCTGGCGGAGGCCGGCGCGTCGCCCGCCACGATCCGCCCGACCAGGGCGGTGGTGTCGGCGAGCAGCACCAGTTCGGCGGCCAGCTCCGGATGGTCGGCCGCAATCCAGCGCATGGTCTCTTCGGGCGCGGGAAGGGACACGTCGCGGCGCAGGCGCCAGACACCCTTCTCGAGGGTCGCGAGACCGCTGCTTTCCAGGGCGTAGAGGGCATTGGTCGCCCACGGATGCAACGCCTCGGGCAGGCGGCGATCGAGGGTCACCTTGCCCTTCTCGGAGAGGCCGTCGGCGAGGCGGTAGGCAAGCGCCGTCGCCCAGCCTTCCAGCAGCAGGTGGCCCGGTCCGAGATCGGCCGTGTCCGGCGCGGTCGCGGCGGCGAGGCTCGGGCGCAGGCGCTCGGCCACGCTCGGGCGCCGCTCCAGCGGCAGGGCGGTCGGCTCGGTGGCGCGCTCCACCCCTTGCGTGATGGCGTAGGCGTCGAGGTCGCTGCCGCTGCGCGCGCGCAGGGCCTGGAAGCGGCCCTCGCGGATCGTCGCGATCACCGCGCCCTCGGCATCGGTCAGGGTGAAGTCGGCCAGGATCGAGCGTTCGTTGCAGCGCCGGGTGCGGATCTCGGCGCGGGCGATCGCAGCACCGGGGCGCAGCAGGCGCACTTCGCCGAAGCGCACCGGCACGTAGGCCTTGGTGGCGCCCTCGCCCATCAGTTCGGCGAAGAGCAGGATCAGGCCGTGGAAGCAGGAATCGAGGCGCGCGGGGACGAGGCCGTAGCGGTCGTCGGACTCGGCCGGGATCAGCTCGGAGACGATGGTGGTCTCGTCGATGCGCGCCGAAGCCGCGACCTGTCGGAAGTTCTCGCCGAAGCCGAGGCCGGAGGCGAGCGCCCGGCGGTAGAGGCCGTCACCCGAAATCGCGTGCTCGCCCGGAACCGCGAGGTCGCGGCGGGCCGGCACGGGAAAGTCGCCCTCGATGATCTTGGCCGAGGCGTGGAGCTGCCACGGCGTCGGGGTCAGGCGGGGGCGGCTGAGGATCTGGATCTGGTTGCCGGAGCCCGACAGGCGCACCAACACCTCACGCAAGCTGTCCTCGGCGAAGACCATCGGCGAGAGGATCTCGACGTCGGAGAGCGTCACGCTCTCCGTGCGGAGCGCTTGCCGGGCGACGTGCAGCGCCATCTCGACGAAGGCGGCACCGGGCAGGATCACCTGACCGTCGATGCGGTGGTCGTCGAGTTCGGGCACGAGTGCCGCGTCGAGATGGCCGTGCCATTCGAGACCGTCGGGCGCGAGGCGCGCGCCGGCGAGCGGGTGGTAGGGCCGCGGTGCGGCGCCTGCCCCCTCGGTGGTCTCGGCGAGGCGGAACGGACGGCGCTGCCAGGGATAGAGCGGCAGGGCGATGACACCGGCCGGATCGGCACCGAACAGGCGCGCCTCATCGACGGCGGCACCTGCGACGAGGGCGGCGGCGACCGCCTTGGCGATCGGATCGCCGCCGATCGGCTTGCGGTGCATCACGCCGACCGAGGCCACCTCGATGGCGAGCGGTTCGATGGCGTCGCCGATATGCGGCAGCAGGGTCGCGCGCGGGCCGACCTCGACGAAGACGCGGGCGCCCTGGCGGGTCGCCTCCTGCAGCGCCTCGCAGAAGCGCACCGGCTCGCGGATGTTGCGCCACCAGTAACCGGCGCCGAACTGGGCGCCGGGCAGCACCGTGCCGGTCACGGTCGAGACCATGGCGGTATGGCCGGCGGACGCCTTCAGCCCGTCGAGGTCGCGCAGCAGCGGACGCTCGGTCGGGTCCATCAGGCGACCGTGGAAGGGATATTCGAGATCGAGCTTGCGCCCGCGGCGGCGCTTGCGCGCCAGCGCCTTCATCGCGGCCTCGATATCGGTCTCGGGGCCGGCCACCGTGATCGCCTTGGGGCTGTTATAGGCGGCGATGTCGAGGGTGGGATAGTCGGCGAGGAACGCCTCCATCTCCTCGGCCGGTCCGAGCAGCACGGCCATGGTGCCGAAGCCGCGCGTCGATTCCTGATGCTTGCTGCGGTAGAAGATCACCCGCACCGCCTGATCCAGGCTCAAGATGCCGGCGGCCTCGGCCGCGGCGATCTCGCCGACGCTGTGGCCGAGTACGTAGCGGGGCGTCAGGCCCTTGGCGCGCAGGGCCGCAGTCGACGCGCTCTGGATCGCGAAGATCAGCGGCTGCGAGACGCGGGTCAGAGAAAGACGCGCGTCGAGATCCTCGGCGAACATCGCTTCCTTGAGCGACCAGCCCGAGAGCTTCTCGAACAACGTGTCGGTCTGATCGAAGCGGGCGCGGAAGGCCTTGCTCTCCTCATAGGCCTCGCGGCCCATGCCGACCCACTGGCTGCCGTTGCCGGAATAGACGAAGGCGACCTCGGCCTGGCGTTCGACCGCCGTGCCGACGATGGCGGCATCGCCGTCCTCGCCCTCCGCCAGCGCCCGCAGGGCGGCGGGAACATCGGTCTCAGGGGTCAGCGGCAGGGCAAGCCGCGTGCCGAGGCGCTCGCGGCGATGGAACGCGGCGGCCGTGACGCGGGCGGCTTCGGCGGGCGCCGCCCCGTCGAAGCGGGCGGCGTAATCGAGGGCGAGATCGTTGAGGGCGGCGCGGCTCTGGGCAGAGAGCAGCAGGATCTCGGGCGCGGGGCCCGCATCGTCGGCGGCCGCGACCGGGCCTGCATCGGTCAGCACGACGTGGGCGTTGGTGCCGCCGAAGCCGAACGAGTTCACGCCGGCGAAGCGCTCGGCCTTGGTGCGGGCGAGCGCCAGCGGTGCGCGGTTGACCGCGAGCTTCATCGCCTCGAACGGGATGTCGGGGTTCAATTCGGCCGCGTGCAGCGAGGGCGGCAGAAGGTCGTGCTCGAGCGCGAGGCTGGCTTTCAGCAAGCCCGCGAGCCCCGAGGTCGGCTCGGTATGGCCGATATTGGTCTTGATCGAGCCGATCGGCAGCGGGGCCTGACGCGGTTTGCCGAGCTTGGAGCCGATAGCCCCGGCCTCGATCGGATCGCCGACAGGGGTGCCGGTACCGTGCGCCTCGACGAAGGCGAGTCTGTCGAGGTCGATCTCGGCGTCGCGATAGACCTGCTCCAGCAACGCGCCTTGCGCGTAGCCGGAGGGCAGCGAGATGCCGGTGGTGCGGCCGTCCGAGTTGACGCCGCTCGCCGCGATCACGCCGCGCACCGCCCGGCCGCTGCGGGCGGCGGCCTCGGCCGATTGCAGGATCAGGACGACGCCGCCCTCGGCGCGCACGTAGCCGTCGGCGCTCGACGAGAAGGCCTGGCACAGGCCGGTGCGCGAGAGCATCTGCGCGTTGGAGAAGGAGATGAAGTTGAACGGGCTCGCCAGGATGTTGGCGCCGGCCACCACGGCGGTGTCGACCTGCCCCGCCTCGATCGCCGCGATCGCGGCGTTCAGCGCGACCAGCGAGGACGAGCAGGCGGTGTCGAGGGTGAAGCTCGGGCCCTTGAGGTCGTAGATGTAGGAGATGCGGTTCGAGATGATCGAGAGCGTGTTGCCGGTGGCGGCGTAGGCGTCGCCCGAGGACGGGTCGAGGATGCGCAGGTTGCCGTAGTCGAGCGCCGAGGCGCCGACGAACACGCCGATATGGCTGCCGGCCACCGCGGAGGGGCGCAGGCCCGCATCCTCGAAGGCTTCCCAGGTCAGTTCCAGCAGCATGCGCTGCTGCGGGTCCATCTGCTCGGCCTCGCGCGGCGAAATGCCGAACACGCCCGGATCGAACGACCAGATGTCGTCGAGCACGCCGGCGGCCCAGGTGTAGCTCTTGCCCCGCTCCTGCGCGCGCGGATGCCCGAAGGCCTGCAACGACCAGCGGTCCTCGGGGATGCGTGAGACGGCGCAGCGCCCCTCCGTCAGGAGCTGCCACAGCCCCTCGACGTTTTGAGCCCCAGGCAGGCGGCAGGCGCGGCCGACGATCGCGATGTCTTTGCGGTGAGTCACGTCGATCCGTTTATGCTCGTGAAGCAGGGACCGGGGGTCCGTCCGGCGAAGGCGTTCCACCCCCACCGCGAATGTCTCTTGAAACCTCGGCTTCTCCGTGGCGCCCGGGACAGGGCGGCCGACGACCGGGGGTTTGAAGAGGCATCCATTAATCTGACCGTCAGGACCGTCCAACCCGCTTGGCTGCAACCTCTCCCTTAATCCTGAGAGATTGGGAGATTGTGTGGCACGTATTCATCAGTGAATCGTTGACGGCGAAAAATCTGCGAGGTGCCGAGGCCAACAAATATCAGTACGGGCGTCGGGGTAAGTTTAAAAATCGCCATCACTCCGCCGCGCTTGTGGCAAAGGTCATGCGAATATTGTAGTGCGTTTTCAATAATCGTTGTCGCTCCGCTTGTGTGATCGATTCCGGTGGCCGCTGCCGGATTGCTGCGTTCGTAAGTTGCAGCCCTCCCGTTCGGCAGATGAGATCGGTTCGAAAGTCTTCCCGAAGCGATGAGGGGTTGGAAGCCGCAATCAAGCAATCCCGATGCCGGAATAGGCGAAGCCGTGCCGTTCAGTCTCCGCGGGCGCGTAGACGTTGCGCAGATCGACGAGGACGGGGGCGCGCATG
>NZ_SRHQ01000046.1:0-16650 GCF_004683995.1 Methylorubrum sp. Q1
GAACTCGGCGTGCCCGTGCCGATGGGATAAGCCGGAAGCCAATGCCATTGAAGCAGTGTGCTCGTGAGGCATCTTGATCACTGGGTTGCGCGATGCTCAGCAATCATTTCAGAGGTAATGCTCACGGCATAGCATACGTCACTGGATCGCGAGGTAGTCGCGATGCCGCTCCGGCGGCTCCGCGTGGGTGCCCTCCGCATACGCTTTCAGAACCGCCGTGACCCGATCGTCCTCAATGAGCTCCTGAAGCCGGGATTGATCCAAAATCAGTGCGCGGACGTCCGTCATTTATGAGATCAGGGAAGATCCGCGCCGTAGACCATTCGCGCCGAGCGCCGCGTAGAGTGCATCGGTCGTCAAGCTGTCAGGATTTGGGGCCGTGGTCGCGATCCGGCGGTATGCAGCCGCAGCACGGGCGTTGCGATGCGACCCGTGGCGGTCGGTTTCTCAAGCTCGACGGCCTCACTTGTACAGTATTCGACGAACTGGTGTCCAACCATTTGGAACTGGTCGACCAACCACTTGCGCTGGATGGGGGCGGCTTCCGTGGCGACCTGGCGCTCGGAGTGGCGGCGCTGGCTGCACGGGCAGCAGGGGCCTTGGCTGCTTCCGGAGACGATGGCTTGGCATCTCGGGCAGGTATGGAAGATACCTACGGAACAGGGGAAACAGATCTCTTCGGTAGCCATCACGGGGCGACGGCCACCACAGATCCTACAGGCCGCCTTTATCGGCTTTGGCTCAGATCGACGTCAGCAGTCCTGTTCGTTCAGGCGGATGCAGCAACGACCGACGACCTCGGCGAGCGTTGGATCGAGAAGCGCAGACCGGTCGTAACGGTCGAACGCTGGAGCATGGCCATTTGGTAAAATATCGTAGCGACAAGATCTTAGATAAAAGGGCGCTCAACAATCGCTGCGCGCCCTTTCTGATATGCAGTCCTATGCTTCGAATCAGCCTGCTCTTTGGCTCCGTAGGCTAATTCTATGCTTCAGTTCGCAGTATTTATCATCGATGCATGTACTGGAAATAACGCACATGATTGAGTTTCTGCGGCAACTTCGAGTTCGGTTCGTCTCGTCCGGCAACACCCGCACGAATTCCACCGGTAGACTCACTTCGCTGAACGGTGGGCAGATGAGTACTTTGCCTCATAAATAGCCCTGAAGTCAGCATCTCCGCAGATGCAGCGGCCCGTGGTTGTGCCTGCACGAAGTCGAAGCTCCAGACGTGGTTACGGTGGAGCGGACGCAGCCGCACGCACGAGCCGTCGTTCAGCCACAGGCGGCTGCGGGGTCTTTGTCGGCTGGGGACCTTCAGCCCCTCGCGACGCCAGATACGCTGAACCCGGTCCTTGCCCACCTGCCAGCCCGCTGCCTGCAGCAGCGCGGTGACGCGGCGGTAGCCATAGCGCCCGTACTCGGACGCCAGAGCGATGATGGCGCGGGTCAGCGCATCCTCGTCGGCCGGCACGGTGGGCACGTAGCGCTGCGTGCCGCGGTGCTGACCGACGATCCGGCAGGCGTGACGCTCCGAGAGACCATACTTCTCCTGGATGGCATCCCCCGCCTGCCGGCGTCGCTCGGGGGCTAGATGGGGTATTCGGGGTGCCTCGCGCAGCGGAAGCGGCGGCATGATGGCGCTTCAATCCAATCCCGGAGCCCCACCATGAGCGAGCAGCACCACGTCGGCCTCGATGTCTCCGTGAAGGAGACTGCGATCTGTATCGTCGATCCCCATGGTAAGGTCGTGCACCGCGCCACCGTCGAGAGCCACCCCGAGGTGATTGGCCGGCACTTGATCGACCTGGGCCACAGCTATGCGCGTGTCGGCTTGGAGGCGGGGCCGCTCTCGCCATGGCTCTACGCCGGCTTGGTGGAGGCCGGACTGCCGGCCATCTGTGTCGAGACCCGCCACATGCATGCTGCCCTCTCGGCACGCATCAACAAGACCGACCGCAACGACGCGATGGGCATAGCCCAGATGATGCGGGTCGGGCTGTTCAAACCGGTTCACGTCAAAACGCCGGCTAGCCAGCAACGCCGCCTGCTCCTGACCTCCCGCAAGCTGCTTCAGCGCAAGGCTTACGACATCGAGAGCGACCTGCGCGGCCAGTTGCGCAACTTCGGCCTCAAGGTCGGTGTCGTGGGGGCTGCCGGGTTCGAGCAGCGCGTGCGTGACCTCGTGCTCGATCTGCCCTTCGTCGCGGCTGTGGTCCTGCCGCTGCTGGAGGCACGCACGGCGCTACGGACCCAACTTGCCAAGCTGCACAAGATGCTGCTGGACCAAGTCCGCATCGACCCGGTCTGCCGGCGATTGATGACCGCGCCCGGCGTCGGGCCGGTCGTGGCGCTGACCTACCGGACCTGCGTCGACAACCCTGCTCGATTCGGACGGGAGATCTCTGCCTCCTTGCACGCCAGCGCCAAGCTCTTGCCCTGGGCGGTCTGCACCTCGATCTGGCGCAGCTTCAGCACCACCTGCTCTGCGCTCGTCTTCTGACCTCGCCGCATATCCGACTCCTTCGGTCCTAGCTGATCCTCTCAATCAGCCCGGTCCAAAGCCAGCCGGTCAGGTCAGCCTGATTGCGATCGTCGGGCAGACTGCTGTTTTGGGTCTCCTGAACGTCTGCTCTGTGGCAGCGGGTGGCCCTTGCGACCGATCCAATCGAAGGCCTGTTCATGGCGCACAGCCGAACAATCGGCGCGCGAACTCCTGACCGAGGCTGTGTGAAAACTCAGGCGCGCGCCGAAATCTTAGAACAATCTTCTGCGCTGCAGCCATTCAAGCATCTTGGCTGGCAGCCGTCATGCCATCAGGATGCCTATGTCGGCGCTGCCCAGGGCGTGTGAGGGAAGATCCTTCTACTGCCTTTGCGTTTTCACACAGGCTCGACCCCAAGCGGACCTTCAAGCTGCGGCCCCTGAAGGTCCGGATGGGGTGGCAAGCGGAGATTAGCTCGCCGCTCGCAAGCTGACGTTCCGTCTCGCGCCCAACTCGGTCGTAGCAGCTGTTCCCAATCGTCCCCAGAAGCGGACGTTCGTGGCTTGAGCGTTGTGGAGCGCTAAGGCTGATCGGGCTCTGATGGCGTGCCGGACCAACACTGTCGGGCCGGCCCCTTCCTTCTGGGGCCCTCCGCGCATTTAAGTGGCGACAAACGCGCTCGTGGAGAATACGAGTCCAGTATTAAAATTCTTCCGGCAGTAAGCGACTAGTCGGTCGGCCCGGTCGGCGGCGCCGAGGAAGGTGATGTGGCCGTCAGGGCGCACCAGCACCAGCGCCGGTCGACCTTCCAGCCCGTAAGCTCTGTGCGCCTTGCCCTCCATATACGAGCGGACCGGGACGGCTCCACCATCGACCATCGGGCCGGCCAAAACGAAGCGCGGCCTGACCCAGGGCCAAGCCTCGACGGCTTCGGCCGCATCGAGGAGCGGGGAGCCCGCGTCCGGGGACCGGCCGTCGAAGCGCAGCTATGGCCTAGCAGAACCGCGCCGAACTGGTCGCCGCTGCCGGCCGAGCTGTTTTGCGCGGGCTGCGCCCGGTGTGCTCTGTCAGTGGGCGCCGGGGCCTGCGGGCGCACCCGGAACGGCGGCCCTCATTCTCGTCGGACCGCGAGCTCTCGGCGCTTCGCAAGGCCGGCTCGACGGCGAAGGGTCGGGAGGGTCCATACCGGCCTGTCATCGGGCTTCGAACCGAACGTCGCCCAAGACCCTACCGAAGGTGCTGACCTCGCAGCGTAGCCAATCGGCGTCGGCCTCCGCAAGGTTTGAAAAGGTGATCACCGGCTGCGATTTGGCTACCCTCATCACGGAGGCGAGGTCCGGGCGCTCGGCTTCCAGGTGCGCGATGAACGCGGTTCGGTTTGCTTCTGTCTCAAAATCGAGGAACATGCGATCTGCCGGTCACGGACGTCGTGTTCGAAAAGTAACGCGGATTGGACGTCGAGGGGATTGGAGCAACGCTGGGCGCACGGGCGCCGTCGCAGCCGGGAGATGGGCCATGAGATATTTCATCGTGACCCCGGAGCAGGGCGTGATGACGCGGAGCAAGGACGTCATCGCGATGGGACCGGACACTACCGTGGCCACCTATGCCTCGAAGACCGACCCGAACGTGCTCGTGGCCGACCTCGACCCACAGACCGCCCAGGCGCTCACCCAGGAGGGCGCCGTTTTGTACGAGGACGTGCAGTTCTCCGTGCTGGACGGGATCGAGGGTGTGCCGAAGGGAGCGCGCTATTGGGAACCGGAGGACGCGGCTCATCCCATGCTGGAGGTGGGCGGCCTAGCCGAGGTGATGGATCAGGTGAATGCGCCCGCGGCGTGGGGGAGGTCAAAGGGAGGCAACGTGACCATCGCGGTGATCGACACTGGCGTCGCCGGCGGCCTCGGGGAGTTCGCGACAGCGCGCAGGTCGTCTTTGGACATCCAGAGCGCGTTCAAGGGCCAGCACTGGGAGGACCCCAAGGGACACGGCTCCATGTGCGCGGCCATCGCCTGCGGCTCGCAATCGGACGGCGGGCGCCACGATGGGGTCGCCCCGCAAGCCACCCTAGTCGCCGCGCGCTCCAACTTGAACGCGACCGACATCTTCGCCATCTACGACGAACTCATCGACGCGAAGCGGCGCGGCATCATCTCGGGACCCCTGGTGATCTCGAACAGCTACGGCCTCTATCGCTGCGACCCCGAACCGAGGCTTGAAGAGGATCATCCCTACCTTCGTAACGTCCTTCTCGCCATCGATAACGGCATCACCGTGGTCTTCGCGGCAGGCAACAACCACGCTAACGGACTATGCAATCACGACCCAACCGCGGACGGCCCCAGTACCATCTGGGGCGTCAACTCCCACGAACGGGTGATCTCCGTTGGGACTGTCGACCGGGATGGGGCCAACCAGAAGCTGCCGAATCCGCACGTGAATTCTAGCCGCGGTCCTGGCCAATGGTCGGGGAAGCTGCCGAAGCCGGACGTCGTCGCACCCACCTTCGGCGAGATCGTTTGGGGCGCGGGACGGCGGGTGATGGAGTGGTGGGGCACCAGCGGCGCCTGCCCCCAGGTCGCCGGCCTCGCGGCCCTCTTGCTGTCCCTCAAACCTGACCTGACCCCAGAACAGATCGGCGACCTTATCCGGAGCACCGCCAAGGAGCTGTCGGGACCGCCGAACTGCGTGGGGCACGGCGTCATCGACTGCGAGGCCGCGGTGGCCGCGCTCCTCAGCGCCTGACTCGGAGCCGTAGGGCTCGCCGTTGGGCTCCGGGCTCATCCCTCTCGGTCGGGCGCATCCAGGACGCCGCCGTTCGCCCGACCGAAGGCTGCGATGGTTGCCAGAACGATGTCGCAAGCCACTTTCGCCCGCCTACGGACGTCGTCGTCATCCAAGTTCGTGAGAGCGCCGAGCCTCGTTGAGGACGGCACATCCAGGTTCGCGAGCAGCGCTTCGAGCCGGTCGTGGAGCTCAATTACGGCGTCCGCCGTCGACTCGTCCTCCTCGTCGTCGCGAACGTCGAACGAAACGGGCACAACGCCCAGGCTCCAAGCCTCGCCCCCGCCCCAGTGAAGGCGCAGGAGGCCTGCGCGGCGACCGGCGAGGCGCACCTCGCTGGTGCGGCCCACAAGCCCCGTCTCTCGGCTTTCGACGAGGAACCCCTCCACGGTCGCCACGATCATCCTGACGTCGAGGTCGCCGAACCAGCGTGCACCCTCATTCGTTGCTGCGAAAACCTGGTCGCCGACGCCCAAGGCCATCGCCGGAAGGCTTCCATCGGACAGGCCTGAGAGGGCTGCCGTCAGCAGCTGTGCGCTCTGCTCGCCAGCCTCGTCACCGCGCCGTCTCAGGGCCACGCCCGCCCGGTATGCTTTCGCGGCCCAAAGCTCTAGGCCCTTGCGGGCTCGAGCGGCGCGCACTTCTCGGGTCTCATCGCGCCCCTCCTCCAGCCGCCACAGATGAACGCCCTGCGCAAGAAGGCGGCCCACGGTCGGGGAAACGCCTAGGCCGGTCAGGTAAGGGACGATGCGCTCGACTAGGCGCGGAAGGACATCACGGTCGAGAAGCCCGAATGCCGGGCTGTCGCGATCGGCCTCCGCGGCGAGCATGCTCAGCACCCGGACTGCGGCGGGAGCGACCTCGTCCAGGCGCCTCTTCGCGTCATCGACTAAGCTTGCCGGCAGCCTCAGATCGCGTGCGAGGGCTCGGGTGTCCTGCCGCCCGAGCCATTCCATGAATGCGGCGAAGTTCTCACACAGGCGTTCGACCCGCTTCGGCACCGGCGGGGGAAACAGACTGAAGAAGCGGCCCGTGGCAACGTGCCGGAAGACGTCGACCGCCATCGCCCCGAAGCGGTCAACGAGGTCGGGCTCCGCGCGCCACCAGACCATGTAGGGCCCGGGTAGGGCATTAGCCGCCGCTTCGAGGAGTTCTTTCGTCGGGGCGAGGTCCGGCCCCCCCACCTCCGAGGCGCGTTCGGACATAACTTCGAAGGAAAGGCGCAGCGTCGGCGGAAAACTCAACCGTTCAGAGGGAGAGACGCCAAGGGCGAGTTCGAGCGCCAGAACGTCGGGATGCGGGCCGAGCAGCCGACGCAGATTCCCGACCAAGGGTCCGACGAGCCGGTGCTCGGCGTCTTCTTGGGACAGGAGCGCGTTGGCGGCGACGAGACCGGCGAAGGGGAACGAAAAGTGCGATGACAGCATCCAGTCCCTGACCGCATCCGGATTGACTAGGTCGGGGCGGCCGCGCCGGAGGCCTGCCAGCAGGGCCTCGGTGTAGACGGCCTGGCGTACATACCCGTCGTCCGAGCCCCTTGCGCCAGCCCTGAAGCCGTGACCCATCGGCGCCATCGACACGGCAGCATCCGTTAAGAAGGCTCGGTCGAGAAACGGCACGAAGACGTGGGTTTCGAACGCGGGACCGAGCCAGAGGGGCAGGCGATGCGCCACGTCGCCAGGACCGGGCCCGACGAGGCAGTAGCCTCCGGCCTGGAGATCGGCGGTGAAGGCAAACCACCCTTGCCCTGAGTCCCAAACGACACCCTCGGTGAAGTCCGCAATCTGCTCCCCGAGCGCATCCTCCAGCCGAAGTCCCTCCCAGAAGCGGTCCGGCGAATGGAGCCAGCGCGTCGGGGTCAGCCGATCCGGCTGCGTCGAGTGCTCCCGTTTCGCGTAACGTCCGAATAGGAACAGTCGACTGTCGCCGACCGTGCCGGGTCGGACCCAGGTCGGCCGGAGGCTGTGCTGCTCCGCGGCGACGCGGTGGCGTTCGCGCGAGAGGGAGGAGCGGACCAGCGGCGCCGAGGACCGGAAGGTCAGCGTCCAGTCCTCGGCAGCGATGGTCGCGCCCGCGCTGTTTGGCCTGAGCGCGACCACCTTACGCTCGGAGCGGTTCGCGATACGTGCCTCAACCTCGTACAATCCGGGTGGGAACTCGCCGACGAGGTCGCCCACCGAGGACCGGTCGAGCCGCAGGTTGCTGTCGTAGACGGCGAGCTCGGCGGAGGGCGTCGGAGCGGCCACCCGGAGTTCTACGAAAGCTTCGACGCGCTCAGACACGGATCTTGCCCACGTTCGGTTCGAGGACGAGTGTGGCGGGGTCCAGGCTTGGCCCGACGTGGACGTTGATCTGTCGGGCTCCCGCGGGCGAAGGATATTCCACCTCGTAGAGACCTGGCGTTAGCAAGGCCTGGAATCGGCGGCTCGGCCCCGTGTCCGCGAAGGTGCGCACGACCTTCAGAGAGCCGTCTCTCACGGTGAGCGGTCGCTCGACCAAGGCATCGGCCACCTTGAACGTGATCAGGCGCGATGCGGGAGCGCCTTGCACACCTTGCCGGAAAACGATGCCGGCTTTGACCGGGAAGTCTGGTTTCTGCAACTTGCCGGCTCTGAGCGCCAGAACAGGCACGCGCTCCTTCACCCAACGCGACAGCGACTCCCCGTCGATGGCACCGCTGTCGTCTGCCGCCTTGCCGCGCAGGCCCTCCAGCAAGGCCTCGGTGAAGAAGCTGCGTCCGTTCGGATCCTCAGGGGCGTACGAGACGTGACCTATCTCGGTGCCGACCCCCACAAGGGCCCTGACCTTGCTGAAATCCGGGTGTCGGTTCTGATGCGGCCACGGCGGCGCGCCCAACTCCGCCGACGCCGACGCGCTCGCGCAGCAGTCGAGGAAAAACACCAACTCGTCGAAGTGAGCCCTCGCCGTTAGGACATCGCGGTAGCGCTCGGCGCCGATGTTGCGACCGAGCAGATCAGTCCCCGCGTTCGACATCAGGAGGGCGATGCTCGCGACGTCGGGGACGCAGCCATGACCCGAGAAGTAGACGTAGAGGCGGCGTCCGACGCGCCCAGTCTGTTTCGCGATGAAGGGGGTCAGCTTGTCGTCGACATCGTCCTTGACCGGGAACGGGCGATGTCCCCTCTGCGCCGGCAGGAGGTCGCTCACCACAGTACGAGCGACCCGCGCCGGGGGGACGTCGCCGCCATTGGGGTCGATCAGCCACTCGTAGAAGGCGAGGGCGTCATTCTCGGCGGCGGACAACGCGGGAAACTGCGTGTACTCCGACACGCCGATCACGATGGCGAAGTCGTCGGCCGCCATGGTGCCCGATTCTCCCGCACGGGCCGGGAACGAAGCCAGCCACTCGAAGACGAGGTTACCGCGAAGAAACCTCCCCGTTCAAGGAAAAGGAGTGCTGGTGTTGCGCTCCAAACTTCGCAGAATGCCCGGCGTGCCACGCCTTGCAGCTTCCGTTCGACCGTTCCGGAGAGGCCATGGGGGAAGTCCTGACTGCGCAGGATTGGGTGACCGAGGACAAAACCATCCTCTCCGCGTTTACGCAGGTGCCATCGGAGGGGCGCACCTTCTTCGGAGCCGGCTGCGTCGCCTACACGCCCGACCAGCTCGGGCTGCCCGACCCAGGCAGGGTCGACGATGGGTCAGAGCCGTTTGGGGCCATGCAGGTCGCGCTCGCCTAGACCGAGCGTCCGTTCGCCGACTGTGCCAGTCAGATGGGGCGGCGCGAGGCGCCATCCGACTGGGACGTCGCTGCGCTCCAGGTACACTACGTCAAGGCCTAAGACGGGCCGCGCGCTCGCACCGCCGAAGCCCTGAGTGCGCTCGCTCCCGCGGTGTTGTCCTCGGCGCGCTGGGTTCGTCCCGCTTCCCCGCCGGGCGCGATGGCGAGCCGGAACACTCGCCGGTGTGCGGACTAAATTCCGTCGCCGGAGGGTGACGACACGCGAACCCGTCCTCCCACGCCGTGCGCATCGGGTTCGGTGGGCGGGGGATGGTCCCCCATGCCCCCAGGCGGTGCGCCTGCGGGCGCAGCTTGGTCGCCCTCTCGCCCAACGTGCGGATCCTTGCGCAACCCATCGGAGCGAACGTTGCGCAGTTCGGGCCCGCTCTTGTAGTCTGGCATGGTTCGGAAGCCGGAGTGGAGGTAGAGCAGGTCCGCCGCAGAAAGGTCACCGGTCGACGGCTCGGTGAGAGTGAACGAAACCGCGACACCCCCGCTCACGGCCAGACGGTCGGTGCGGAAGAAGCGCGCGAGAAGCCCCTTGGTGGAGCGGTAGCTTCCGCCGGCCGTGACGACCTCGGCGCGCAACCAGTACACGCCGGCCCTCGTGAGTTCCGGGGCCAAGGTGTCGACGACCGGAAGAAGCGCGAGCACCGACGATTTTGAGGGGTCGGCGTCCCCGACGGTCACCGCCTTAACCAGATCATCCACCGCGGCAGCAAGCGCCTGTGCCCGAGCCGCGAGAGCATCGTCACCCTGGAGGCCGACGGCCTTGGCCCGCAACGCCTGCAGCTTTGCCAAACGGGCGAAGAGACCGTTTTGCGGCGGGTCCACCTGGAAACGCCCGGCACGCTGCGGCGTCCTCGCCGCTACACCACGCCGCAGAAGGTGACCTGCCAGAGCTCCGGTGAGCGCCGTCTCCGCGATGGTCACCTCGCGTCCCTTGTACTGGACGTCCGTCCGGAAGAAGGAGAGCAGCGCCGCAAGCCCAGAAGCGATGTCGAGCGCACCCGCGAAGGGATCGAACTCAGGCGCGGCTTGATTCCCCAGGACGACGTCGAGCTCGGCGACGAGAAGGTCGGCGCGAGGCGACAACTGACAGTACAGCTTGAAGGCGCTGTCGAGTGCTGCGTCCGCTACCACCACGAGAGCGTCTGGCCCACGCTTGACGGCCTGTACGACCGTGGCGGCCACCGCTTGGGCGACGTGGTCCAACGTGTCCAGAGTGAGCAGGTCCACCTCGACCCTGAGTTTGTCGTCCAGATCTGTCGTGCCGTCGGCGGGAGGTGTGGCGTTGCGGTCGAACGACCCGGTCAGGTTCTTCTTGGGATCAGCTGTCGATGTTGCCTGTGCGGTGGGCGCGGCGCGACTCGTGGCCGGCTCGGCTGAACCTGTTCCCCTGTCAACGGTCATGAGGCCCCTCCGAGATCGCTTATCCACGACCGCAAACAATATTTAGGCTGGCGCTGCTCGGCGCGCTAGCTCCCTGGCGGCGGCAAGACTACATTTCCGCTTGGGACCCCGGAGTCCCGTGACCGAAAGGGAGGGCAGTCTAATGGCACCGCCATTCGTTCAGATGAGCATCGCTGAGTTCGTTCAAGCAGCGTCGAGTTTCGCTTGGTCACCGCAGAAGACACAGGTTCACATGCATCACACTTGGCGTCCCAACCATGCCCAGTACAAGGGCGTGTCGACGATCAAAGCCATGCATGACTACCACGTGAACACTAACGGCTGGTCCGACATTGCGCAGCACGTCTCCATCGCGCCCGACGGCACGATCTGGACGGGCCGCCCGTGGAACCAGTCGCCGGCTAGCGCCGCCGGCCACAACAGTCGCTCCGTATTCATGTTCGAAACCATCGGAGATTTTGACGCCGGGCGAGACGTCCTGCGCGCAGCCCAGCTTCAGGCGGTGGTCGCCGTCATCGGTACGGTCCTCAGCCCAGGAGCGCTGAACGCGCAGTCGCTTCGATTCCACAACGAGATGTCATCGAAGAGTTGCCCCGGTACCTCCGTCAGAAAGGACGACATCCTCGACCTCGTTCGGCAGTTCCACGACGCGGCCGCTACCTTAACGCAGGACGCTGAGCCGCTCAGCCCGGAACGCCGCGGCGAGATCGACGAGGCGGCCGGTGTGAACGCATCTACCGAGGTGCTCGACCGTGAGGACGTCGGCGAGCATCCCGACCACGGTGACACCGAATACGAGGCGTTCATCGAGCGGCATTGATTGCACGCGAGTGGCCTCCCTATCGGCGCCATGAGCAAGGTGCCCACTGCCGTACGTATTCTAAGCACGGCGGCCGCGGCGAATGGCGAGGCTGGAGTTCCCCTCTCGCCCTTCGCCGCGGGCGACGGGAAGTCGATCAGCCAGGATCCCGACCACTGATGCAAAGATGGCGCCTCGGGTCCGAAGCCGCGCTGTTCGGCTGTCCTAGCCTACTCCAGCAGGACCGTAGATGACGCGTAAGCGAAACGCACCTCCGGCCAGCGCCGCCGCCAACTTCGTTTCGCAGTCCCTGAGGCTCGCGGCGCCCTCCGCTATGCCGACGCAGCCGTGGGTTCCAGCGGGCGCCTCGTCGGGGTGTATGCGCAGGGCACTGCGCCCGAACACTGGGGTGCCGTCCGTTTCGACGAGGTCGAAGGAGTACGCGATGCCATCACGCTCCATCCCGGGCGCTCCGTGACGGTTCGGCCTATGGTTGCTCACCTTGTAGGTTCCGGGCGGGGTCGGCCCATTGCGTTTGCGGTAATCCGCGACGAAGCCGCCTGTCGTCGCGGCATAGTCTCCGACCACTTGTCCCTGACGATTGGAGACCGTGAGGCGGCCGGTCCAGACTTTTCGCCTGCTACCGTCGAAGGAGTCTTCGATCGTGAACGTGGCAAGGACCGGTGTGTCACCGGCGAGGACATCGGCCGGCGGCTCGAAAGCGAAGTCGGAGAGCGCCAAGTCGGCATCGTCGAGCGACGCCAAGAACTCCTCGACCGCACGCCGGCTGTTCGCGTCAAGACCAGCGAGCGCCTCTTCCACGAGAGCACGGTGGTCGTCCCATAGCCGGGCAGTCAGTTCGGCGGGAGCCTCGACGGAGAGCGAGGAGAGGCGAGCGAACAAGCGAAGCCAGTCCGCTACCCCTACGCGGCTCGGCGACGACTGAACAGAATTGCCGAACGCCAGCACCCTTTCCTGGAGCTCATCTTCATAAACTTGAGCCAGGCTCTTCGAGCCGTCGGCCTCTACGGCGTCAATTTGTCCAATGAGGTCATCAAAATAAGCCAAGACTACCTCCTTCAATGCACCTTGCAGGTTGCGGTGACTACGACCGCTGTCATCTTCCTCGGACGGCCTGGCTCGTCACCTGAGATAATCTCTCTGGCCGGGTTCGCGCAAGCGCGCGGCCACTCTGGGCACTGAAGCGTTGCTGTATGGTCCCGGGATGTGGCGTGACGGATCGAGCCTGAAGCGTTCGGGCTGTTTGGTCCAGACCTGAAGGACATGCTCGTAGGGCGTGAGGCCGCGCAGGGTCTTCAGCCGACGGGCATGGTTGTAGGCGTCGACGAACATATGCAGATGCGCCCGGAACTGTTTGTGGGTCTCGTAGTGGTAGCGCTTGACCGTGGCGTCCTTGATGGTGCGGTTCATCCGCTCGACCTGACCGTTGGTCCACGGATGGTTGGGTTTGGTCAGGCGATGCTCGATGCCGTGCTCGTGGCAAACGCGATCGAACATGTGCCGGCTGTAGAGGGCTGTCGGGCCTGAGCGGTTGCGCGGGGCATGGCGGAACTGCACTCCGTTGTCGGTCAGCACCGTGTGGATCTTGTACGGCACGAACGCGACCAGTTCCCGGAGGAAGTCTGAAGCGGTGTAGCGGTTGGCCTCCGTCTCCAGCTTGGCGAAAGCTAACTTCGAGGTTCGGTCGATAGCCACAAACAGGTAGAGCTTGCCTTCCTCCGTCCTGATCTCGGCGATGTCGATGTGGACGTAGCCGATGGGGTAATCGGCAAAGCGCTTTTTCTTGGGTTTGTTGCCCTCCATCTCGGGCAGGCGGCTGATGCCGTGCCGCTCAAGGCATCGGTGCAGCGACGAGCGGGTCAGGTGCGGGATCGTGGGCTGCAGCCCGTAGATGCAGTCGTCCAGCGGCAGCAGGGTATGCCGACGGAAGGCGACGATAGTCGCCTCGTCCTCCTGTGTCAGGACCGTCGACCGAGCTTCTTTCGGCCCCATGCCGGCATCAGCCGTCGACTGCCGTCCGCGCCATTTCTGGATCGTCGTCGGGCTGACGCCGTAGCGCTTGGCCGCCGCTCTCACACTCTCTTGACGTAGCTGTATTGCGCGACGGACCGCCTCCGTCGTGCGGGCGCTGCCGTGGAGAATTTGGCCCATAGCGCATCCCTCGCCGCATGGTGGTCAACCGTACCACCGCATCGCGGGATCAAACACCTAGCCCGAGGAAGCGCATGAACGACAGCCAGTCCTTGATCAGGAACTCCGTGCGCTCGTCCGACAGCGAGTGGCTGGCCTGGAGGATCAGCACCTTGAACATGAAGACAAGGTCGAACGGCGGCCGTCCCCCCCTTCGACCCGTCCGAGCGAGGCACGGCACGCACGAGGTCGTCCCGGAACAGCTCGACACCGACGATGCGGCTCAACCGCTCCAGCACGTCGCCCTTGGCCGAAAGATCCTTCAGACGCTCATCGACGTCGAAAAAACCGGGCTGACCGCGCATCGCAGCAGCTCACAGACCGCCGACGCCATCACACCACGAAACCCTTCAAACCGCGAGTTTTTTGGAGGCCTCCGGCTTGCGAGATGCCGGCTTTTCAATTCCAGCCGACGATGCGAATTTTACCCCCAAAGAGCTTCGGCAGTCTATCTTTTCGAAACGGCTCAAAATTTTTGGCCGCAAAAAATTTCATCATTCTTTACTAGGCTGATCGGCCGCCACTATTTTATATGTAAACTCTATGTCAGCTCCAGAGGTCGCTGCGAGTCTTAAGACTTCCTGCGCAGCAAGACCGACGGACGGAGAAACGGCCAAAGACATTTTAAACTTGATCGTCTCAATGGCGAAAGCTGGATTAGAACCGAGGTTTGTCGGAGCAGATCCAACAAGTGCTTCCATCATTTTGTTAATTAGACTTCCAACCATATTCTGAAATAGGACCAATGCTTCACCTGACTTATTTTTTAAGTCCAAACTGCACTCATCCCAAGCTTGCACAACTTGATCTCTTGCTCGAGCAATCGCTGCTTGCCCCTGCTCCGATACGAGTTTGAGACCATCCACGAGGCGGTCATAGACATTCTGGACTGCGTCGAGAACTTGATTCGATTGCTGGAGGGAAATGGGATCGCCACCCAGAAACTCAAGTTGCACACTTTCGGCGATAATTTGGAGCTCATCGATGTTTAGCAATACTTTGGCCATCTTCAGCATCCTCGCTTCGGTCGGATCAGCAGGACGTCGGAGCCCACTTGTTTAAGAGAGACCAAATCATATGACGCCATCATATCCATCAAAGATGGCAATGCCAGGGCAGAAGAAGCAGCCTCAATATAGATTTTCACCGATTTATCGACCGACACCTCAAGTTTCTGTAAAATTTCCTCGTAGTGTGGGCCGTTAAACATAAATTCTAATTCTGAAAGTAACGCCCTGAAAAAATTCAATAGCTCGCGAAAAAAGCTTTTCAACGACATAAAGGCGTAAATGTACATAGAGGCAGGATCTTGATGGTTGGCAATCACCGGCTTTCCATCAATTTTTGGTACTAAACTAGCGTACAAATCGTGCAGACGCATCTCTAAAGAGTATCTCGCTGCTCGGTCGCGTAGACGCCGATTGACATATCGCGACAAACCATCGTCGGCATTGCTGGATTGATAGGGAAATATGACGACTGCAGGTCCGCTGGGGCGAAGCTCGATTAGAAACTCAATTCCAACCAGTGGTGGCAGTAGGCCGAGATATCTTTCGAGCGTATCTTGGCTGCATGAAAGCAGCACACGGGCCAGATTTATATGATCGAAGGGTAGTTCGACCATATCACGCTGACCATAGTTCAGGATCTCTCGTATGTGGCCTCGCAGCGTGTCGCCGGGATGAGGGATAAGGACACCTTCCCTTCCCATCAGCTTCGAATGCAACGTCTCTAACGCCGACATTGGACTTTCAAAAGCACCCCGCACAACAACGAGATCCATCACGGTGTGGATGATCGCTGTTGCGATCTCCATTTCCGATGGCTGCGGTAGGTTCTTAAAGTCTCCTTTTGGTGGGATCCCACCAAAATCATTCAGAGAAGCCAAAGCCCACATAGGCCCGAGATTTTTTGAATACTGTCTAACAGTCTCTGCCAGCAGCTTCGCCGCGGCCACGTTCGGCCGCATTCCCCTAGATACTGGCAGTTCAAGGAACCGCAGCGCTTCTGGTACCGCCTCAAAGAAACGGTATTGTGCATCCATTTTTATCCGCTCCTCCTTCGTAGCCGCCTGAGCAGTCCCGGAGTTGACCAGATAATTTCCTGCCAAGACACTGCCGAAATCGGAACCAGCATACGTCAAAATATGCGATATTTCGTGCAGAACGATTTCATCTGTGACTTCGGCGCCGGATATATCGAGGATCGCATACAAGTATGAGTATGATGCCTCACCCGATCGCAGGCGAAGCGGGATATATGGCCTTTTGCTGCTCGCCAAGTCAGACATCTGTCCGCCCCTCCGAAGCTATGCATTACGGCCACGCGCCAGACCGCCCGGCACCCTGCACCTGTCATATCCCCGCGACTCTTGGCATCAGGCACGCCAAGCACACCCCGGACCTGTCAGGTAGCCGCAATGGAACTACGAGCCGGGATGTGGACAGGGTTCATCCTAGGCGCAAGATTGCCTGCTGCCCTACTGGTCAGCCCCCCTCGGCGGACGCCCAGGCGCGCCGGGAAGCGGCCTTTCTGCGCAGGATGCGCGGATGACCAACCCGGGCGCCCCGACGCTGGGCGCCCGTAAAGCGTAACGGGTACGCGTAGCGCTACGCGTATCCCACGCCGAGACTTGCCGCTCTATGCCAATGGCAGCTTTCCTAGGCTAAGCGGCCATTTCGAGGGCCCTGTTCAAAAGGCCGCTTATGGCGCGAAGCAGCGGTTCAGCCTCCACCTACTGATCCGCCGCTTTCCACCTTCTCGGACCCTCGTGAGGTCTGCTTGCAGGTTGTTTGAGAGTAAGCGCAGCCTTACGGTGAGGTGCGGCGCATCCTCGACCCCGGAGCCTACCTCAACCCACGACCTTGAGATAGTTCACATTCACGTCGCCATCCTGGGTGGAGAAGCTCGGTGCCCGGCCGTTCGGCTGGGAGACACCGCTAATGCGGTGGTCGCCGCTATCGTAGGTGGCCAGTTTGCCGTCGATCTCGACGAGGAGCCGCTGCTTGTCGGGGAAGAACGCGTAGCGCATGCCGTTCTGACCACCGCTCGTCGAGGGCTGGCCAAGCACCTGCGGCCACCAGGGCTTCAAGCCCTTCAATGGCTCCACCGAACTCATGGGTTCCATGGGCTTCATCGGCTCCATCGCGCTCGGTCCTCTGGCGGAATGTCTGCAGCCAACGCTACGCCCGAGGCGCCGAAAGGTTTCCCAGAAAAC
>NZ_SRHQ01000047.1:0-13874 GCF_004683995.1 Methylorubrum sp. Q1
GGCGCAGACTTGGACGCTACCCTTCGACAGATCGACTGCCAGCATGCTGATCTTCGTCGTCGTCAATGACCCCTTCGATCGGTTCCGATTGAACCGTCCGGCATACGAGATGCCGTTCGGTGGGGGCATCCACCGCATCAGTGCACCGCCCTCGCACGCCGGCGCTCCGCAGCCCACTACACATCGTCGAACAGGCGGCTGATCTCCGCTGCCGCCGCCTCGTCCCGCGTCTCGGCCTCGATCCCCTCGCGCATGATCGTACGCGGCGACGCACCGTAGAATTCCTGCAGCGCGTTGCGCAGACTGCGCTCGGTCCCAAACCCGCTCGCGCGCGCCACCTCGGCCAGAGGGAGCGCCGCGGAATCCGCCTGCGTCAGCAACCGCACCGCCAGAGCCGCCCGCCGCCGCCGGATCACCGCCGCCACCCCGCCATCGGGAGCGAACACCCGGTACAGCATCGAGCGCGACAGCTCGAATTGCACGCACAGGCTCTCCACGCCGAAGTCCGGCCGTGCCGCCTCCCGGTCGATGAAGCGCCGCAGCTGTGCCAGGGGCGGCGGGGCGGCCGGGACCCGCTCGGATGCCTCGCCCGGCACCTTCCGCTCCGGCGCCACGAAGGCCGCCGTCACGCCGACCACGGCCCGCGCCAGGGCGAGGGCGGCACGGTCGGGAATGTTACCCACCCCGGCAGCCAGCGACGTCAGCAGCGGGCCCAGAACCTGTCCCGCCGGACTGCCGGCCGCGAACACGACGCCGTCGACCGCCGCCGCCTCACCCGCTGCCACCTGGAACACCGCCCGCGGCATGATCAGGCCGACGAGGCGCATGGGATCGACCCGCAAGTGCATGCCGCCCTTCAGGTCGACGATCAGGCAGTCCCCGGCGCGCACGTCGACCGGACGGCCGCTGACATGGCCGTGCATGCGCCCCGACACCATGCAATCGGCGATGATGTGGTCGTGCTTCCACAGCGCCCGGCTGCTCGTCCCGCGCACCAGCGTCGCGGGCGCCATCGAGAGATCGACCGCGAGGAAGGGCCCGATGGGATGGACGCCGACGCTGCCCTCGAACCCGTCGAGATCGCCGGGCGCGAGCGCGGTCTCCATCGAGACGGAGGTGGCCGCTTGCCACACCCGCGCCCGGACGGTGGGGTCGGGATGGCTGTGCCGGTCGACCCGCAGATGGACCGGTTCTGGGACGGTCGCGCTATCCTCCCCGTCTTTGCTGGGCTCCGTCTCCGCCTCGGGTTCCATGTCGTCTGCCGCTCCACTGCCGTGGCGAACCTAGCGGCCTCCGCATCCAAGCCGATGGAAAATTCGTCCAGGCCAGTCGAATCTTGAGACGCGGCTTCCGGCCAAGCTCAATGCAGTATTGTCCAGCGGGTCGGCGCCATGGTTCCTCTACAGAGATGCCCGCCGGTCCGAGACAACTTGCGATCTGAACTGACAAATCCGGCGCCGGGACGGCCGACGGCCCCTCTGCGGACGCGGCGCGGAACGGCGCAGGGAAGCCAAGCCCGTCCGGTCCTATCCGCGCGGGAGCGAGTGGAGAGGAGATGAGTGATGGTGCGTCTGGATGACGATGTGCGACGGGATCGCGCGTCCGAGCCACTCCGGTAAGCGGCCATCCCTGTGACCCCGAAGTCCCATCGCGCCTTTGCCGCCATCGCCCTGGCTGTGACCGCCTCGCAGATCACTCCGTCGTCGTTGAGTCTGCAGCTCCAACGCAGCCGCGGCCTCGCCATTTCAAGACGTCGCCCGGCTGCTCCGACAGGCGCCGAGCGCCCCTCCCTGCGTGCCGGACGCCTGTGCATCCGAAGCGGCGGGCCGGCGCTCAGCTCATTGCCGCGAACTTCGCCGCCCGCCTGACCTTCACCGTCGCCCTGCAGTTCTGACGGAACCCCGCGATGTCCCGCCCCGCCTCGCCCCGCATCCGCGCCTTCACCGGCGCGCTGCTCGCCTCGACCGCGCTGGTCGGGATCGGCCTCGTGCCGCTCTGCCCCGTGCCCGTCCGCGCCGAGCCGCTGCCGACCGGCGGGCAGGTGGTCTCCGGCGGGGTCACGATCGGCGCTCCCAACGGCAACGCTCTGGCGATCACGCAGTCGAGCCAGAGCGCCATCGTCAACTGGCAGGGCTTCTCCGTCGGCGGGGGTAATCGCGTCGATATCCACCAGCCGAACGCGAACGCGGCGATCCTGAACCGGGTGACGGGCGCCACGCCCTCGACCATCGCCGGGCAGCTCAACGCCAACGGGCAGGTCTACCTCGTCAACCCCAACGGCGTGACGATCACCCGTTCGGGCCAGGTCAATGCGGCGGGCTTCGTCGCCTCCTCGCTCGGCATCTCGGACGAGGACTTCAAGGCCGGACGGCGCCCGTTCCGCGGCTCGGGCGCCTCGGCGCCGGTGACGAACCACGGGGCGATCACGATCGGGCGCGGCGGCTACGCCGCGCTGATCGGCGGGCGGGTGACGAACACCGGCACGATCCAAGTGCCGATGGGCCGGGTCGGGCTCGGCGCGGGCGAGCGGGCGACGCTGGACCTCTCCGGCGACGGCTTTTTGCAAGTTGCGGTGCCGACGCAGGCCAAGGGCCGCGGCGCCCTGGTCGAGCACGCGGGCACGATCTCGGCGGATGGCGGGTCGGTCACCCTTACCGCGGCAGCGGCGCGGGACATGGCGCGTCAGGCGGTGAACCTGTCGGGTGTGGTCGAGGCGCGCGCGGTGGCGGGGCGCAACGGGCGCATCACCCTGTCGGGGGGCGAGGGTGCGGTGGCGCTGGCGCCGAATGCCCGGCTCGACGCCTCGGGCCTGGACGGGGCTGACGGTGGCCGGGTGCGGATCACCGGCGGGCGGCTCGACGTGGCGGGCCGCGTGGACGTGTCCGGCGCGAGGGGGGGCCGGGCGCGGCTGAAGGCGGGCGAGAGCCTCGCGCTGTCGGGGCGGGTTCTGGCGGAGGGCCGTACCGGCCAGGGCGGGCGGGTGACCGCCACCGCACCGACGATCGCGACGCACGCAGCGCTGATCGAGGCGTCGGGCGCGAGCGGCGGCGGCGTGGTGCGCGTGGGGGGCGGGCGGCTCGGGCAGGGTCCGCTGGCACGCGCCGAGCGCGTCACGGTCGATGCCGCGAGCACGATCCGGGCGGATGCCACGGTGCGGGGCGACGGCGGCGACGTGGTGGTGTGGTCGGATGTCGGCACGCGGTTCGCCGGTACGATCACCGCGCGGGGCGGCGCCTCGGGCGGCAACGGCGGGCAGGCGGAGGTGTCGAGCAAGGGCGTGCTGTCCTATGACGGCACGACGCTCCTGACGGCGGCGCGGGGCGCCTTCGGCACGCTGCTGCTCGACCCGCACGACATCACCATCGCGAACGCCCCGGACAGCGGCGTCTCGGGCTTCACCGCCACGGGCGAGCGCAGCGTGATCGACGCGGCGGGGCTGCTGACGGCGCTGACGACGGCCAACGTCGTGGTCTCGACGGGCCCGACGGGCAACGAATCCGGCACCATCACGGTGGCGGCGCCGCTGACGTGGAACACCGGGGCGAACCTGACGCTGCAGGCCGCCGGGGGGATCGCCCTGAACGCGCCGATCACCGCGCCGGCGGGCGGACTGATCCTGCAGGCGGGGGCGGGCAGCGCCGTCACGGCGACGGCCGACCTGTCGGTGGCGCGCTTCACCCTGGCCTCGGGCAACTGGACCCAGAACGCGGCCACGCTGCCCGGCTTCGCCACGGCGGACTTCCGCATCGCCGACGGGGCGAGCTTCCTGCGCGCGGCGGGCGGAGCGGGCACGAACGCCTCGCCCTACCGGCTGAGCGACATCTACGGCCTGCAGGGCATGGGCTCGTCGGCGGACTATCGCGCGGCCTCCTATCGCCTCGCCAGCGACATCGACGCCGCCGGCACCGCCACTTGGTGGGGTGGACAGGGCTTCGTGCCCGTCGGCACGGACGCGGCCCCGTTCACCGGCAGCCTGGACGGGGCGGGGCACACGGTCTCCGGATTGACCATCGCCCGGCCGAACCAGAGCTTTGTCGGGCTGATCGGCTATCTCGACACGGGCGGGAGCGTGAGCGGCCTCGGCCTCGTCGGCGGCAGCGTCACGGGCTCCGACAACGTGGGCGGCCTCGTCGGTAACAACTCCGGCACGGTGAGCCGGTCCTACGCCAGCGGCAGCGTCACGGGCTCCCTCGACGTGGGCGGCCTCGTCGGTAACAACACCGGCACGGTGAGCCAATCCTACGCCAGCGGCAGCGTCACGGGCTCCCTCGTCTCCTCCTACATGGGCGGCCTCGTCGGCTCCAACACCGGCACGGTGAGCCAGTCCTACGCCAGCGGCAGCGTCACGGGCTCCTCCATCGTGGGCGGCCTCGTCGGTAACAACACCGGCACGGTGAGCCAATCCTACGCCAGCGGCAGCGTCACGGGCTCCTCCCTCGTGGGCGGCCTCGTCGGCTCCAACACCGGCCCCCTGACGAGCACCTACTGGGATACGCAGACGACCGGGCGGGCGAACGGCGTCGGCGCCGGCTCGTCCACCGGCGCCACCGGCCTGACCACGGCGCAGGCGCGCTCCCAGGCCGGCTACATCAATCCGCTCGACACCACCCAAAGCTTCGACTTCGGCACCGTCTGGTACCAAGCCGGGGACCTGCGGCCGATCCTGCGCAGCGAGGCGGCGGCCCCGGTCGGGGGCGTGATCCCGGTCTCGAACCTGCACCAGTTGCAACTGATGGGCGCCAACCTCGCCGGGTCCTACCGCCTGACCCGCGATCTCGACGCCTCGGCCACGGCCGCCACGGACGCATCGACCGGCCCCTGGGGGGCGGGCGGCTTCGTGCCGGTGGGGACATCGAGCGCCCGGTTCACCGGTAGCCTGGACGGGGCGGGCCACACGATCACCGGGCTGACCATCGCCCGGCCGAGCCAGAACTATGTCGGGCTGATCGGCTTGCTCGGCGCGGGCGGCGGCGTGAGCGGCCTCGGGCTCGTCGGCGGCAGCGTCACGGGCTCCGAAATCGTGGGCGCTCTCGTCGGCACCAACCACGGCACGGTGAGCCAGTCCTACGCCAGCGGCCGCGTCACGGGCTCCAACTACGTGGGCGGCCTCGTCGGCAACAACGATGACGGCAGGGTGAGCCAGTCCTACGCCAGCGGCAGCGTCACGGGCTCCAACTCCGTGGGCGGCCTCGTCGGCTACAACTCCAGTACCGGCACGGTGAGCCAGTCCTACGCCAGCGGCAGTGTCACGGGCTCCTCCAACTACGTGGGCGGCCTCGTCGGCAACAACTCCTTCGGCGGCAGGGTGAGCCAGTCCTACGCCAGCGGCAGCGTCACGGGCTCCGGCTCCAGCTCCGTGGGCGGCCTCGTCGGCAAAAACGACGACACCCTAACGAACACCTACTGGGACAAGGACACCACCGGGCAGAGCCGCGGCGTCGGCGTCGGCTCGTCCGCCGGCACCACCGGGCTGACCACGGCGCAGGCGCGCTCCCAAACCGGCTACATCAATCTGCTCAACACCACCCAAAGGTTCGACTTCGGCACCGTCTGGTATCAGGCCGGGGACATGCGGCCGATCCTGCGCAGCGAGGCGGCGGCCCCGGTCGGCGGGGTGATCCCGGTCTCGAACCTGCACCAGTTGCAACTGATGGGCGCCAACCTCGCCGGGTCCTACCGCCTGACCCGCGACCTCGACGCCTCGGCCACGGCCGCCACGGACGCGTCGACCGGCCCCTGGGGGGCGGGCGGGTTCGTGCCCGTGGGGACCTCCAGCACCCCGTTCACCGGCAGCCTGGACGGGGCGGGGCACACGATCACCGGGCTCACCATCGCCCGGCCGGGCCAGAACTTTGTCGGGCTGATCGGCGATCTCGGCACGGGCGGCCGCGTGAGCGGCCTCGGGCTCGTCGGCGGCAGCGTCACGGGCTCCGGCTCCGTGGGCGGCCTCGTTGGCGGCAACGTCGGCACGGTGAGCCAGTCCTACACCAGCGGCAGCGTCACGGGCTCCTCCGGCGTGGGCGGCCTCGTCGGCACCAACAACGGCACGGTGAGCCAGTCCTACGCCAGCGGCAGCGTCTCGGGCTCCTCCGGCGTGGGCGGCCTCGTCGGCCACAACTCCAGCGGCACGGTGAGCCAGTCCTACGCCAGCGGCCGCGTCACGGGCTCCTCCAACTACGTGGGCGGCCTCGTCGGCACCAACAACGGCACGGTGAGCCAGTCCTACGCCAGCGGCAGCGCCACGGGCTCCTCCTCCGTGGGCGGCCTCGTCGGCTACAACTCCGGCGGCACGGTGAGCCAGTCCTACGCCAGCGGCAGCGCCACGGGCTCCTCCAGGGTGGGCGGCCTCGTCGGCAACAACGACGGCACGGTGAGCCAATCCTACGCCAGCGGCAGCGTCTCGGGCTCCTCCTCCGTGGGCGGCCTCGTCGGCCGAACCGTCGGCGCCTTGGAGAACACCTACTGGGACACGCAGGCCACCGGGCAGAGCCGCGGCGTCGGCGCCGGCTCGTCCGCCGGCGCCACCGGCCTGACCACGGCGCAGATGCAGGATCTCGCCAGCTTCCGAGCCAACTATGCCGGCTTCGACTTCGCCACCGTCTGGGCGCCGCCGAACCAGGTCGGCCAGGGGGGGCAGGGCATCGCCTTCTATCCGCAGCTCTACGGCCTCTCGAACGTCGTCGCCGTCACGCCCAGCAGCAGCCGCACCTATGGCAGCGGCAGCGCGCCGATCGCGTCCTATGCCGGCCTGCGCCCCGGCGACTTCGTGACGACGCTCGGCACTCTGAGCAGCGGCGCCAGCCGAACCTCCGACGTCGGCAACTACGCGGTGACCGCCTCCGGCACCGCCGTCACGAGCCCGGCGGGCAACGCCACCCGCATCCTCTACGTCCCCGGCACGCTGAGCATCACCCCGGCGACCATCACCGTGACGGGCGCCACCGGGGTGACCAAGACCTACGACGGCACCACCGCCCTGCCGGGCGGCAGCACCGGCTTCACCAGCGCCGGCGTCCTGTTCGGTGACGACGTCAGGGTGGCCGGCAACGCGGCCTACGACAGCGCCCGCGCCGGCACCCGCTCGGTGCTCGTCTCCGGCCTGTCGCTGAGCGGGGCCAAGGCGGGCAACTACGTGCTGTCCGCCGTCGCTGGCACGGGTACGATCGATCGGGCCAGCCTCGCCGTCTCCGGCGTGACCGCCCTCGACAAGACCTACGACGGCACCGCCGCCGCCACGCTCAGCGGCACCGCCACCGTCACCGCATTCTCCGGTGACGTGGTCGCGCTGGGCGGCACCGGCACCGGCAGCTTCGCCGACAAGAACGCCGCTACGAACAAACCGGTCACCGTCACCGGCTACACCCTCTCCGGCACCGATGCCGGCAACTACACCCTCGTCCAGCCCACTGGCCTCACCGCCGACATCGCCCGCGCGACGCTGACCTACACCGCCGATGCGGTCCGCCGCACCTACGGCGCGGCCAGCCCGGCGCTGACCGGGACGGTGACCGGCTTCGTCCCCGGCGAGAGCCTGGCCAGCGCCACCACCGGCACGCTCGCCTTCGGCACGACGGCCACCGCGTCGAGCAACGTCGACACCTACGCGATCACCGGCAGCGGGCTCAGCGCCGGCAACTACGTCTTGGTTCAGGCGGCGGGCAATGCCGCCGCACTCACCGTCGATCCCGCAGCGCTCAGCATCAGCGGCGCCAGGACCTACGACGCCACCACCGGGTTCACGGCGGATCAGATCACGGTTGCGGGCGGCGTCAACGGCGAGACCCTCACGCTCACCGCCGGCTCCGGCACCGCGGCCTCCGCCGATGCCGGCACTTACGCGGGATCGAGCCTGACCGGCCTGCGCCTCGCGGTCGCCGGCGGCAACGGCGCGACCGCCAACTACCGCCTGCCGGCCACCGCTACGCTCAGCATCGCCCCGGCTCCGGTGATCGTCACCGCCCGCTCCGGATCTTCGACCTACGGCGACACGCCGGCCGATCCCGGCCTGTCGGCCAGCGGCCTCGTCGGCGGCGAGGGGGTCGGCGTGCTCACCGGCCTGTCCAGCGGCTTCGGCCTCGATGCCGCCAGCGCGGCGGGCCGCTACACCCTTGCCGTCGCCGGCACCCTGACCAACCGCAATTACCGGATCGACCGGATCGAGCCCGGCACCTTCACCGTCGATCCGCGCGCCCTCACCGTCACCGCCGACGCGCAGACCCGCCGCTACGGTGATCCCAACCCGGCGCTGACCTACACCGTCGGCGGGCGCGGCCTCGTCAACGGCGACCGGCTCGCGGGTGCGCTCGCGACGGGCGCGGCGGTCACGTCCGGCGTCGGGGGCTATGCCGTCACGCAAGGGTCGCTGGCGGCCTCGGCCAACTACAGGCTGACCTATCAGGGCGCCGACCTCGCCGTCACCGCCCGGCCGGTGACGCTCTCCGGCACGCGCGTCTACGATGCGAACACCGGCATTGCGGGCGGGCTGCTGACGATCGCCAACCGCGTCGACGGGGACAGCGTGAGCGTCTCCGGCACCGGGACCCTCGCGGGCCGGAACGCCGGGACCCAGACCCTCGCCGACCTCTCCGGTCTGCGCCTGTCGAACCCGAACTACACCCTCGCCGGCGCGGGCGGCACGGTCACGGTCACGCAGGCCCTGCTCACGGCGCGTGGCGCTCAGGGCATCGACAAGACCTACGACGGCACCGCCGCCCTGCCCGCCGGACGCCGCCTCGTCGACCTTGCAGGCATCCTCGGCACCGATGCCGGCCGCATCGGCCTCGACAGCATCGCGGCCGGCTACGACAGCGGCGATGCGGGCCCCCGCACGATCACGGTGAGCGGCCTGCGGCTGACCGGCGCGGAAGCGGCCAACTACCGCCTCTCGGCCACCTCCGTCATCGCCGCCGGCACCATCGCCCCGGCCTCCATCACCGTCACGGCCCAAGGTGGACGCTCGGTCTACGGCGACACGCCGGCCGATCCGGGCCTGTCGGCCAGCGGCCTCGTCGGCGGACAGGACGCGAGCGTGCTCACCGGCCTGTCCAACAGCTTCGACCTCGACGCCGCCAGCGCGGCGGGCCGCTATACCCTCGCCGTCACCGGCTCGCTGACCAATCGCAACTACGTCGTCGCCGACCGCCGGAGCGGCACCTGGACGGTGACCCCACGCGCGCTCGTGGTCACGCCGGATGCGCTCACCCGCGCCTACGGTGAGGCCACCCCGGCGCGGGGCACGGCCGCCGGCGACGGCCTCGTCAACGGCGACCGCCTTGACGGCGTCGGGCTTCTGACGCCGGCCACCGCGGCCAGCGGCGTCGGACGCTACGCCCTCACCGGCACCGACGCGACCTTCGCGGCGGGCTCGGCCGGCAACTACGCCATCACCTACACCACGCGCGGTGACGGCCTCACCATCGTGCCACGCGCGGTGACGGTCACGGCACAGGGGCAGACCCGGGTCTACGGCGATGCCAACCCGACGCTGACCTACACCGTCGGCGGGCGTGGCCTCGCCGACGGCGAGGCCCTGAGCGGCAGCCTCGCCACCATCGCCACGGCCGGCAGCGGCGTCGGGGACTACGCCATCACGCAAGGGTCGCTGGCGGCCTCGGCCAACTACGCGCTGACCTACCAAGGCGCCGACCTCGCCGTCACGCCGCGCGCCGTGACGCTGTCGGGCACGCGGGTCTACGACGGCGGCACCGGTTTCGTCGGCGGCTTGCTCACCGCAGGCAACCTCGTCAACGGGGATGCGATAACCGTCGCCGGCACCGGCATCCTCGCGGCCAAGGACGCCGGCAGCCGGGCGCTTTCCGACCTCTCCGGCCTCGCTCTGTCGAACCCGAACTACACGCTCTCCGGTGCCGCGGGCACGGTCGCGATCATGCCGGCCACCCTGACCTACACCGCCGACGCCGCCCGCCGGACCTACGGCAGCGCCAATCCGGCGCTCACCGGCCGCGTCGCCGGCTTCCTCGGCGCCGACACGCCGGCCAACAGCACGACCGGCACCCTCGCCTTCACCACGCAAGCGGGCGCCGGCAGCAACGTCGGCAGCTACGCCGTCACCGGTTCCGGGCTGAGCGCCGGCAACTACCTCCTCGTCCAGGCCGCCGGCAACGCCACGGCTCTCACCGTCGCTCCGGCCCTGCTCACCGTCACCGGCACGAAGACCTACGACGCCACAACCGAGTTCCACGCCGGTCAACTCGCCGTCGCCGGGGGCGTCACCGGCGAGACCGTCACCCTCACCGCCGGGGCCGGCTCCCCCCTCTCTGCCGATGCCGCCATCTACACGGGATCGCGCCTCACCGGCCTGCGCCTGGCGGTCGCGGGCGGGAACGGGCTGGCCTCGAACTATGCCCTGCCCGCCACCGGCACGCTCACGATCACACCGGCCCTCGTCACCGTCGCGGCCGAGGGCGGCCGCTCGGTCTACGGCGACACGCCCATCGATCCGGGTCTGTCGGCCAGCGGCCTCGTCGGCGGACAGGACGCGAGCGTGCTCACCGGCCTGTCCAGCAGCTTCGATCTCGATGCCACCCGCGCCGCCGGGGCGTACCGCCTCACGGTGACGGGCCGGCTCACCAACGGCAACTACCGCGTCGGCGCCTCCGAAGCCGGCCGCTACACCATCGACCGGCGCCCGCTCACCATCACCGCCGACGGGCTCACCCGGGTCTACGGCGACGCCAACCCGATCCTGACCTACACCCTGGGCGGACGCGGCCTCGCCAACGGCGACCGCCTGACCGGTGTGCTGGCCACCGCGGCCGACGCGGACAGCGAGCCGGGCCTCTACCGCATCACCCGCGGCAGCCTCTCGGCCTCGGCCAATTACAGCCTCGGCTTCGTCGGCGCAGATCTTGCCGTGCTTGCGAGGCCGACACAGCCGCAGCCCGAGCCGCGGCCGATCGCCCTCGCCCCCTCCGGCTTGGCCAGCTCCGTCGAACGCGCCGCCCGCCTCGACGCTCGCCCGGTCGCCCCCGACCTGCCGCTCCTCCTCGGGGCCGGCCCGGACGGCGCCCTGCGCGTCTCCGACCCGCGCTTCGACGCCACCCTCGTCTGCACCAGGCAGCAGGGCGGCTGCTTCCTCACGCCGCTCATCGCGGCGCCTGCGCCGCAGGCCGGCCTGTCCGCCCGCTGAGCCCGAACCGGATCCCCCCGCACCGATGAAGCTGCTCCCGCTGTTCTCCCGCGCCGTCGTCCCCCTCGACCGCGAGGCCCACCGCACCCGGCATCTCGCCCAGCCCCAGCGCTTCGGCTTTGCCCGCGGCAGCCACCTTGTGCCGTCCGCCGACTCCCTCAGCTTGTGCCGTCCGGCCGCTGTCGCCGCCGTGCTGGCCGGAGGTGCGCTCTTCCTCGGCTCCGCCCTGGCGCAACCAACGAGCGGCAAGCCTCCCGCCGCCCCGGCCGCGCCGCCACCGGTCCCATCCGAACCGGGCGTGACCACCGCCAGCTACGGTGACTGGGTCCTTCGCTGCCAGCGCCTCGGCCCGCCCGAGAAGACCGTGCGCCTGTGCGAGGTGTCGCAAGGCATGCAGGTGCAGGGGCAGCCCGCGCCGATCGCCCAGGTCGCGATCGGGCGGGTGCCGGGCGAGACGGAACTGCGGGTGACGGCGCTGCTGCCGGTGGCGGTGAGCTTCCCCTCGACCGTCCGGGTCGGGGTCGACGAGCGGGACATCAAGGCGTCGATGCCGGACCTCGCGTGGCGGCGCTGCCTGCCCGGCGGCTGTCTGGCCGACGGGGCGGTGAAGGAGGAGGTCCTGAAGCGCTGGCGCGAGGCGGAGGCGCCGGGCCGGCTGCTGTTCAAGGATGCGGGTGGACAGGAGGTGGCGCTTCCGCTCTCCTTCCGCGGCCTCGGCCCCGCCCTCGACGCGCTCGGCAAGGAGCGCTGATCCGGCCGGAAAGGCCAGCCTACGCAGAGGGAGAAGCGGCATGAGCATGATCGGAGGGCGCCTCGCTCGGACGGTTGGCCTTGCGGCCCTCCTATGCGCCATTGCGACGGTCGCTGCGGCCGATGACGGTCGCGGCCTGCGGCGCGCGGGTGATCCGAACCGGGTCAGCCTCTCGGGCCTGTCATCGGGCGCCGCGATGGCCGTTCAATACGCCGTGGCCCATTCGGGTTCGGTCGAGGCGGTGGGCGCCGTCGCAGGACCGCAATGGGGCTGCGCCGATGGGAGCCTCTCACGGGCGGTCAATGCCTGCCTGTGCGGCCGCAGCGCGTTGACGCCCACGATCGATACGGCTCACCGCCTGGCTGCCGACGGTGCGATCGACAGCCTCGTGTCGGGTCGACCGCAGGCCTTGAGCCGGTCCTGGGTGTTCCAAAGCCCGGCCGACGAGACCGTTACGGTGGGGTCGGGTCGTGCGGATGCGGCTTTCCTCACCGCGTTCATCGGCGCTGCGGCAAGCCTCGACGAAGGCAACGCCGCGGATGGAAGCAGCCGCGCCGGGCACGGCATCATCACGCCCGATGGCGGCGCGGCCTGCGCCGCCGACGACCGGGAGGCGGACTTCGTCCGGCGCTGCGGCGCGGAGGACAACGTGGGCAAGATGTTCCATTCGCTGTTCGGTGCCGGTGCGCCCTACGACCCGAGCCAACGGGCCCCGCAGGTCCCCGAATCCGAGGTCTGGGCGTTCGATCAGCAGTCCCTCATCGACCGGGTGAAGGCCGGTAGTCCCGCCCTCGCGAACGACCATCTCAATCCGGTCTGGCTCTGGTCGCCGGACAAGAGCACCCGTCGGCGCAACTTCGACATGGCACCGACCGGCTCCATCTACGTCCCGCCGGCCTGCCGTGCGGCCGGCAGCGCCTGCCGGGTGCACGTCGCGCTCCACGGCTGCAAACAGGATGCCCGGCAGTTCGCGCTGAACGCCGGCTACAACGAGTGGGCGGAGCGCTACCGGACGATCATCGTCTATCCGGCGATCGCGCTTGGCACGCCGGTGTCCGCCGCCGTCTGTCGACTGCCCGCTCTCGATGGCGTCGTGGACGCCGCCTGGATCGAGCCGAATCCGAACGGCTGCTGGGATTGGTGGGGGTATCTCGACGCCGCCTCGGACAGGGGGCGCCATCTCACGAAGCAGGCGCCACAGATCCGGGTACTCACCGGCATCATCGCCGCGGTGAGCGCATCGGCCGCGGATTAGCGTCCGGCTCGCGACATGCTCAGCCGGTATGGCCGTGGCCTGGGCCGAAAGCGTTCGACATGTCGCACGGGCAGAAAGCGGGCGCGGAGCAGATCGTGCGGCAGGATCGAGAATAGACGCAAACACTGTTCGGCGGCTGCGCTACCGCAAATGCTTGGTGGTATGTTAGGCATCTCACGTGACTGATCCGCGCCCATCGAAGTGGTCCGCCCTGATGGAGTTGCCCCGGTTTGTGGTCCACGGCCTATGCAAGTTCTCGGACTGTGACAGCTTGGTTGGCGAAGGCTCGGGGCATTGACCTGACCGGCTGTCTTTGGACCGGGCTGATTGAGAGGATCAGCCAGGACCGAAGGAGTCGGACATGCGGCGAGGACAGAAGACGAGCGCGGAGCCGGTCGTGCTGAAGCTGCGCCAGATCGAGGTGTCATACCGCCCAGGGCAAGAGTTTGTCGCTGGCGTGCAAGGAGGCGGAGATCTCCGAGCAGAGCTCTGACCGCCGGCGCAAGGAGTACGGCGGCCTGCAGGTCGATCAAGCCAGGAAGATGAAGGTCCCGAGCCGATAGAGACCCCGCAGCCGCCTGTGGCTGAACGACGGCTCGGGCAAACGACTACGGCCGCTTCGCCGCAATCACGTCTGGAGCTTCGACTTCGTTCAGGCGCAAACCCATGACGGGCGAAGCCTGCGCATCCTGACGCGGATCGATGAGCACAGTCGGGCC
>NZ_SRHQ01000048.1:0-13760 GCF_004683995.1 Methylorubrum sp. Q1
GCAGAAGCTTGGAGACACGAGGCAGCCTGTTGGATTGGTCGTTCAGCGATCCGAGTTCCTGCGCTTGCGCTCGCTCGGATGATACGGGAGCCATGCCTCCCAAATTGCCTCTGCTGCCTCTTCACCCTCGCAGCGAACGTAGACCAGCGACGAGTTCGGCATGACGGAAGCAGCACGTTCGACAATTTCAACATCCTCTCGATCCCAGAGGAGTTCTTGAAGAACGGCTTCGTCATCGATGTGGACGGTGAGAGATGCCTCGTTAGGAAATGGGTCCCGCGGCGGCGGGCTGACGAGATCACGATAACGCATTATGGAAGCCTCTGAGATGTTGCGGATTATTTATCTGTCCGCATCTCGGCCTATCTTGTCCGGACAAGCATGCCCCCGTGGTCCTGAGATCGTTCAAGCCGCTCGCGCAGCTTCGTAAAGCGACGCTTGGTCTGGCCGCTCCGCACGGCCATGCCGATCGCCTTCCGCTGGCCGACCAGCACCACAAGCTGCTTGCCGCGAGTCACGCCCGTGTAGAGCAGGTTGCGGGCGAGCATGTTGAAGTGCTGCGTCACGATCGGGATCACCACGGCCGGGTACTCCGAACCCTGACTCTTATGGATCGTAGTGGCGAAGGCTGGGACCAGCGTGTCGAGTTCGCCGAATGGGTAGATCACCTCCCGCTCGTCGAAGGTGACGATCACCGCAGCTTCCTCATCGTCGATGCGGGCCACCATGCCGAGGTCGCCGTTGAACACCTCGCGGTCGTAGTCGTTCTGAGTTTCCATCACTCGGTCGCCGGGCGCGAAGCGCCAGCCGAAGCGCTCGACCTGTGCCGGTGGGTTCGGATTCAGCACGCGCTGGAGTTCATGGTTGAGGTTGCGCGAGCCGAGCGAGCCTCGAAGCATCGGTGTCAGCACCTGGACGTCCCGCACGGGATCGAACCCGAAAGTCCGCGGGATGCGCCGTGTGACGATCTCGATCAGCTTGGCGACACCGACCTCAGGGTCGTCGATCTCGATCAGGTAGAAGTCAGCCTTCTCGCCTGGATGAGGTCTTTCTGGCATCTGGCCGTTGTTGATCCGGTGGGCGTTGACGATGATCCGGCTCTCGGCGGCCTGCCGGAACACTTCAGTCAGTCGGGCCACTGGCACGCGTTCGGACGCGATCACGTCCGCCAGCACCTGCCCCGGTCCAACTGAGGGTAGCTGATCGACGTCGCCCACGAGAAGCAGACCTGCCCGCGGCGGCACCGCCTTCAGCAGCGCGTTCATCAACGGCACGTCCACCATCGAGGTTTCGTCGATGACGAGTAGGTCGCAAACGAGCGGGTTCTCCTCGTCCCGTGTGAAGCCCCCGTGCTTGGGGTCGATCTCCAGCAGGCGGTGAATGGTCTTTGCTTCCAATCCGGTCTGCTCGGTCATCCGCTTGGCGGCGCGGCCGGTTGGAGCAGCCAGGAGTACGTGCACGCCCTTGGCTCGGAGGATGCGCAGCACGGAGTCGAGCGTGCTGGTCTTCCCTACGCCCGGGCCGCCCGTGATGACGCAGAGCTTGGATGCGAGCAGCAGCCGGATCGCTTCTGCCTGCGATGGCGAGAGCGCCTTGCCGGTCTTCTGTTCGACCCACGGCAGCGCTTTATCGAGGTCGATCTCCGACCAGGGCGGCGTGCCGGACGCCCGCTCGATCAGGCGGTCGGCGATGCCGCGTTCGGCTGCGTGAAGGCCGCGGAGAAACACACACGCCTGATCGCCGATGATGTCCTGGATGACCTCCTCGCCGCGCTCGATCTCCTCAGCAACCGCGGAGCGGATTAGGCCAGCCTCGACCTCCAGCAGCTTCTGGGCAAGTTCTGTCAGGCGAGCAATCGGCAGCGCGCAGTGACCCTCGTCCATGGCCGTCTGGAGGGCGAAGGATACGCCAGCCCGCAAGCGCTGAGGCGCCTCCATCGTCAGCCCGAGCTTCATGGCGATCGCGTCAGCCGTCTTGAAGCCGATGCCGCGGATATCCTTGGCGAGGCGATACGGGTCCTCGGTCATGACCTTGATCGACTCGTGGCCGTAGGTCTTGAAGATGCGCACCGCACGGGCCGTGCCGACGCCATGAGCGTGCAGGAAGAGCATGATCTCCCGCACCGCCTTTTGCTCAGCCCAGCCGCGTACGATTCGCTCGGCGCGCTTCGGGCCGATGCCACCGACCTCCATTAGGCGGTTGGGCTCGGCCTCGATGATCTCGAAGGTGCCTTCTCCGAATAGGGCCACGATGCGCTTTGCCATCGCCGGGCCGATGCCGCGCATGTAGCCGGAGGCAAGGTACTTCTCGATGCCCTCAACCCCGGTAGGTGGCGTCGCCTTCAGCGTGTCGGCCTTGAACTGGAGGCCGTGCTGGCGATCGGTGAACCAGATGCCGGTCGCGGTGATCCACTCGCCTGCTCCGATCGCAGGCGCATGCCCGATCACGGGAACGAGATCGCGTTTGCCGCGGGCCTGTACCTTGAGCACGCAGAAGCCAGTCTCGGCATTGTGGAAGGTAACACGCTCGACTGTCCCGGCAAGCGTCTCGACGGGGGCGCTGGCTCCGAACTGCTTAGGTCTCGCCCGCTCGTTCACCTGCGTGCCTACGCTCTGCGCGATTCATCATAGGGGGCAGTTGTGCCTTCACGCACATCCACGACACCAACGGCGGAGCATAAACGCCTTAAGCCGCTATCGCCCCCTCAGCGGCCCGATCCAGCGGCGCAGCGGTCTTCGGACCCTGCGCCGTTGTCGCTTCTGGAAGCCATTATGCTGGGTGCCCTCGGTGTACGCGTCGAGGAGCACCGACGAAAGGTCGTGGAGGGTCGCGGGTGCACTTCGCATGTAAGCCGCCGTCTTCCACCCCTACCCGTATAGACTGTCGGTTTGCCGCCATTCGACCGTGACACAAACGCCGTCCTCCAGCCGCAGCGTCAGCATTGGCCGAGGCTTGGGACTATTCCAGGCAGGCTTCCGAGCCGTTGGGCAATCTCCGCGGGCTTTCCGCGGTCGAGGACTGAGGGAGGCCCGGGTCGGGACCCGAGCCCCTTGGTACATCAGCGGGAGGTGCCGGTCCCGGTCGTGCTGGAGCCGGTGCCCATCGAGCCGGAGCCCGAGGCATCGTTCTTTATCTGCGCACCAGAAGCGTTCGGGCTTCCCTTCATCGGCGCGCTCGTCCCGGTGGAGCCGGTGCTGTCGCTCTTCATCGGCTGACCGGAGCCGGACCCGGAAGCGCCCGAAGTTGTGGTTCCGGTCGCGTTGGAGCCTGTCTGGGCTGCGTCGCCGCCCTTCTTTGTAGTGTCGCCAGCCGCGAAGGCGGCGCCGGTCAGAGCAAGGGTGCCAACAAGAGCGATCGCGATACGCTTCATGGAAGTTCCTTCCTTAATGGTGGACACTGCCCTTGAAACGGCAGCCGCGCTCTCGTGTTCCTGAAACTTCCTTCTCCGGTTCGCTGGATTAACGACTCCAGGGGGCAACTCAGATTTCAGCAGCACGATGCCCTGTTTGTCTCTAATCCGCGTCGATGAAGCTCTTCGACGAGTTCAAGACCAATGAAAGGTCTGAATTCCCGAGCGCCGCACCAGACCGCCCGCCCACCTGACCGCCCGGCCCATAGGCCATCGCGCTCCACTCATCCTCGCCGACCGTCGTCAGCACGATCACCCAACGCCCGTACCGGACCGGCATGCCCCACCTACCTCGTTCACCCGCCATAACTTTGGGCGGCATGACAGGATGCTACAAGGTGTACGAGCAGGGATTAAGGTTCGCGCTGAGCCGATCGGTCGTGGTAAGGCCAGCTTTACGCCCCTCCGCACCCATGCGTGTCGTTCATCAACGTCCAGGACTGGAGCGTCCGCAGGTTGGTGGTCGTATAATACTTCCCTCGCGTATCGCCTTCGGGACAACCGGTTGGGACATGCACCAGACATACGAGGACGCGGTCTCCGACCTTCGAATTGTAGACGGCTTCAACAAAATCGTAGGAAGCCCCGTTAGCGTTGTTCTTCAGGTTGACGACGGTGCCATCCCCATCATCGGTCGGCGTCGGGCGCGTCAGCTTTTCTCGAAATCTACCGGATATGCTCGCGATCGTCGTTCGAGCACACGTACCCACCTTCGTCGGCCGGGCTTCCTGCGCGTTTGCTGCCGCGGTCGCTTCGAGGGCGAACGCAGCCACCGAAACGATGAACGCTCGCGCCGAGCGCCTAACCGTACCGTTCATCGACAATCCTCGTCCACCGAACCGCGCGCAGAATAATTAATATTACCGGGTCGGCACCAAGACCGCAGTAGTGATCTTGTCGCTGAGGCGGCATTCGAAAAAGATTTTATATATTGCAGGAAGAGGCCGAGATTGGAAGGTCTTGGCACTTTCTTTTCCCGACGTCTAGGCAATCGCCCCTACTAGCCGCCCGGTGACGTTTGTGCGGGTTCGTCGTCGTAGTCCGCGTTGATGAACGCCTGCACCGCCGCAACAGCTTGCTCCGGGGTGTCGCCCACGAATGGCCCTTCAGGCTTCGACGATCCCAGCCGGTACGCGTATGCCACCCATTTAGGCACCGATCGGCTGACCATCACCGTCCAGCCCCGGTACACCCAGCTTCGACGCCGCTGACCCTTCAACACGCTCTCCCGAACCCTCTTGCTCACGGATGCGTGAAGCTTGGCGAATGGGTCGCTGGGAACAAGGCGCCTAAGTAGTCCGGTCGATGCGATCCACAACGAGCGATCGAAGCGCCCCTCTTGTCGCTCCCTGCAATCGGATGCGATCAACTCGTGTTCATTCGTTACCTAGACGTCCTTAGATCGGACTGCCTCGGCGCTTCGTTCAAACAGAGGCACTTCGATGCAAGACAAACCCGACGACACCAAGCCCACCCTCTCGCTCCGAATATTTTACGGCCTATTCAAGGTCGATGCTTCAGGCAAAGCCCCGGTATACGCCGCTCTCGTGACCTTCGGGATGGTATGCGCTTACAAGTGGTTCGGCATGATGTAAGCCGTGGATCGCTCCAGTGGTCCGGAAGCATCCACCTTAATCCCAAACCGGCCCTTCGGTTTTCGAAAAATTACGTTGGAACAGGCAGGCCAGGATCAGGTTCCGCTCACATCTGTCACGCTGACAAGGAAATGGCCGATGAAGCGCACGATGATCTTGGTTGCAGGAACCTTGGCTTTTAGTGGCGCAGCCTTTGCGGCTGAGAACCCATCGGGAACCGGTACAGCTACGGGCATGGGCGGCACTGCGACCGGAGTAGGCTCTGCGTTATCAGAGTCGAAGGCTTCTGAAGCCGCGGGACTGCCGACAGGCACGCAGAAGTCTGGCCCTGCGGGTGCCGCAGCAACAGGTCCGGGCACCGATGGGGCGGGTTCAGGCGCTTCGAGCACCGGAGCCGCTGGCGCGGCAGGTAGTGCTGGGAGCGGATCAAATACGGTACGCTGATCCCAGCGGGCATTTAGAGATTGGAAGCCGGGGCAGCGATGTCCCGGCTTCTTTGTGCCGGAGGCGAACGCTCGAACCAACGCCCTTCGAGCGTCACACGATCATGGTCCAGATCATCCCGCCCAAAGAGACGTATAGGCGTTGCCACCTCGTGGGGCGTAAAGGTACATGCGGCATCATTGCGGCCGTCGTCCAGCGAGAGGTCTCAGGAGCGATCCATCGCTTGCCAGCCGAATAAGACCCCTACCGCGAATGCGATTAGGTGGAGCATGATCCAGACGATTGCGCGCCGGAAGACCCACACCGCGGCGATTAGGACCAGCACCTCCATCATCCGCGAAGCTCCTTGATCTTCTGGAAGGCGGTGCAGACGGCCTGAAAGCTCGCCGTAGCCGCCGCTTTCTTCTCTGACGGCTGGCGGTCGGGGTGGTGGTGTTGGAGCAGAGCCCGACGCGCCGCGGCAATGACGACGGTATGTGCAGTCGCTGCGAGCCCCACGCTGCGGTAGAGCTTGTCCTCTTCGTCGTCCTCAATCGACGCCAGCCGCCCCTGAAGTTGGTCGATCCATGAGCGCGCGGTCGCCAGATCGTGCCGCATCGTCTCGATCCTGGAGTGGGTCTCGGCAAGCTCGGCGCGAACAAGTTCGTGCTTCCGGCGTAGGGCCGAGTCTTCAGCCTCAACCCCAAGGACGCCGTCGAGCAGCCGAAGGTTACGCCGCGTGATGTCGGCGAGCCGTTCCAGTTTCGGTCGGACGGCAGCAAGCTGCGCGGGCGAGTACCGGCGGAAGTCGAGTTCGTCGATCTCGATCATCATCGGGGCAGCAGAGCCGGAAGCAGGTTGCCGCTGCCGACGAGAACGCCACGCGCATCACGGGTCACGTCGGCGCGATGATCGTACTGGCCGACCAGGAGGCCGCGGGCGTCGCGAGCGATTGTCCTCTTCGTGAGGTGCTGCGTCTGGAAGCGTCCTACGATGACGCCGCGCTTGTCGCGGATGATCTGGACCGCCGCGGGCTGCTGATATGCGGGCGTGTCCATCAGGCCGCCTCGCTCGCGACGGTCTCAAGCTCCTCTATGTCGTTTGCCGGAGGCTCATCGGCCTCGACGCCCCAGCCTGCGTTGTCGGCCTCATTGAAGTTGAAGAAATTGAGCACTTTCGCCGCCGCGGTGACGATGCCTTGCTCATCCGGAGCGTGGTCGTAGAGAGCGACCCCGCAGGCGGCCAGCTTGCGTCGTACAACGGCGGCGCGTTCCGGCTTCACTCGGCAGTTTTTGCGAGCATAGAGACCTTCGAGGAGGTAGCCCTGCGTGGTCGCGCGTAGTTCGCCAATGACGCCCGGTTCCGGTGCTGCCGGGCGATACTCGATGTAGAGGTAGTTGCCGACATAGACCTGCCCGACCTTGGTCGCGAGGCAGTTCTCGTACCGCCGAGCCGCATCCGATAAGGCTTCGGCCGATCCAAGGATGACGAGGGTAGGGTCGCCGCGGGTGTCGAGCGAGCGCGGCAGCCGGTCAAAACGATGAGACCACCAGCGGAACAGGGCCGATCGATGGTCGTCCCGTTTAAGGCGCGTCAGGGAGGATCGGATCGCCTCATCGGTCGCGTCGGAGCAGCGTGCACGAATGTAGGCCAGGGAGGCGTTGAGTTCCGCGACCTGCTCCGTTTCATGGACGAGCGCAACGAACGCCGGATGCAGCAGCATGGGATCGAGCAGGCTGACGATCTCGATTTGCGCGCCCACAAGGCTACCGGCCATCTGACCGAGCACCTTCACCCTCCGCCTGTCCGCTGGGACCTCCGAGAAAAACAGACGCTGAAGCTCCCCGTAGGTCTCCGGAGCCCCAACAGGGGCATGCCCGAGCCGCTGCATGGCGCCGAGAAGGCCGTCCGGCACGGAGCCGAAAACAGCGCGCACCAGATCGCGTGGGCGGCGCAGAAGCAGGATAGCCCGGCCGATCACGGCCTCATCGCTCTGGCCCAGAGCATCGCTATCTTCGATCGCACGGCGGAACCGGCTGGCAATCTCGGCCTGTCCAAGCCAGTCGATGCTCGCCATCACCAGGAACATGGCTTGCCGACGTGTCGGTCCAAAGTACAGAGTCGAGGCCAGCAGACCAGGACAGGCGCAGTCAAGGATGATGGCTCGATCGAGTGTCCAGCCAGAGTAAGTTCTGGGGGTAAGATGCTGACGAGTGGCCGACGAGGAGGCGGTATTCGGTAGCTGCATCCTGAGATGCTGCCTTAAATCCGAAATCCGGCAAGCGAAATCGTGTTCACGTTCGAACGTGGGCGGATGCACGCATGTTGGCTACTGTCTTACCATCCTCGCAACAGGAGACATCCATGCTTCCTATCGAAGATGCGCATCCGGCTTCGGCTATCACCGGTCCTGATCGCGGTGCGATTCTCTCCGCTATCTTTCGGCGGCAGGCTCTTCGCCGCGAAGCGCAACTTCCACTGCTTGACGTGCGAGCCGAGTACGAGCGCGCCATCGAACAGGCTCGGTGGCGGGCGCATGTCACGACGTATGGAGAAGCCACCCGCGCCCAGGTACTTGCTGAACTGCGCGCCAAACACGGACCTCAGTTCGGGAGCAGCGTGGGCGGCAAGTGGACGTTGTGGTTGCTGCTTGAGAAGCGACTTCGAGAGATGTTCAACGACCGTGGGTGAAGCTGGTGGTTCTAATTTCCTACTTCATTTCTACCGCTCAGGAGACAGCTTTCGGCCCCTCGCTGTCCTTCAGAAGGTCTGCTCGCTGGCTGTTTAGCCGATCCCAGACATCTGGGCTCAGCCTGCAGCCGACAGTTCGCCCGTGGGCACGAAAGGCTGGAAAGCGGCAGTTCCACCCATGCCCGGTCAATCATATCCCCTTAACCACTTTCCTTGATACAATCGCGATGGAGACGTAAGGTCCGACCAAACGGGTTTCACAGCGGGATCGATGGACTCGTATCTTGAGATCGCTCAGCGGGTCCTGCGCGCCAGCCGTCGCCCAATGTCGGCGGCTGGCATTCTTGACTCGGCTTACACCGCCGAAATCGTTCCGAAGCACCTTTTCGGCCGAACCCAAGTGAAGACGCTGCAGGCCCGTCTTAGCGAGGACGTGCTCTACAATCCCCACTCTGCATTCTTTCGCACCGAGCCCGGCTACTTCTTCTTGAACGAGTTGGTCACCGACCCTACAATCCCAGCTAAGTTCAAAGAAAAATTTGAGGCCCGTCGTCGTATCCGTGATCTGCACGTCGCGCCCTTCCTCGGCATTGACGAAGCATTCGTATCAACCTGCGGCGCAGACCTAATGCGCGATTGGGTCAGCTTCGTCGGTGCCGCCGAGAAGTGCAACGCCATACATTACTATTCGTCGAGAAAAGAAACGCGCGGAGCATTGATTGTCTGGACGTTTTCCGTTGTGCGACGTGGCTCCGAGGTTCTTTCCTACAGAACAGGAAGGTACCGTAATGATCGGGACACCTTCATGGACAGGCGGACAATCGGCTTTCCTGGCGTCCTTAGCTACTACGATTTCACGCTCTTTTCCGAGGGCGACTACGGAGCGAAGGAGAACTCACTTAATGCCATTAAGTGGGACCTCGACATCTCCGCGGTAGCGATGCACGGAGGAAGCCTTCCAGACCCGAAACCTATTGCATCTGTGAGGGTGCACCAAGACGACAAGCGCGACGTCCTCGTGATCGTCATGGACTGGCACTGCCCTGCTTGGTTCGAGCCAACGACGCGGCGCCTATCATTAAACGACCCCCGTTGGCTCGACCTCAAGAAACACAACGATATTGACGACTTCGAGCCTTGGACCAGGGCTACGCTCGATATCTTCTGTGAGGGCAGCGGCGCCTTATAGTGTTGACGATCTCGGAAGGGCAGACGGCTCTAATACGGTTTGATATTGAGAATGGCACACCCCTGCGGAAAAAGGGCGCGCTGCAGGATTTGACGCGGCTCTACCGGCAGGACCGGCAACTCAACTCTGAGGCTAGGAACGCCTTTGAGCGGATTATCTGCGGCTCGCTACTCAGGGAGAAAGACCGGAAGGTCGTCCGCTGGGGCCTCAACGCGCTTGCCAGACTAGGGACGCGCGAAGGAAGTACACCCTACGTTAGTTCAACGATTCATAAGTTTGAGGGTGATCCCGAGATAGTCGGAGCCGCGATCGCAGCCCTGTCGCGCCTCTACGACGGGAAGCTCGACATGGTGCAGGGTTTCCCGAGTATCGATCCGGCCATCCGGGTGTTGGCGTCGATGCAGACGACCAGCCCACATAAGATCGACATGACCGGACTAAGCATCGACATCGATAGCTCAGATGCGGAAGTCTTGAAGCTCGCACTTCTAACAGTTGGCCTCAATCGAGACATACAGAATCTTCTGCATCCTCGCCATTCGAATGGTGAGATCGTAAGGCAACTCTGTCAGCACGACGACAGCATCGTTAGGCAGTATAGCGTCTGGTCGGTCATGGAAAACAGGCTCCTGACGCTCGATGACCTTGGGATACCGTTCGACACGATCGAGAGGCAGCCCGCCAACGTGCAGGCTAAGCTATACCAACTCGCCGCGGAGCGCTTACCTGATCTGAAGTTCCGTACGAAGATCATCCACGAGGGGACTTATTCTGAACATACGGAAGCCAGGAACGGGCTTGCAAAAGGCATCGCGGGCATCTTCTACGATGGGTTGGCCGATATTACCCTTGGTTGGTACGACCAAGAAGACGATGGCGAAGTCAAAGCACTAATTGCCGAGCACTTCGCGAAATTCTCTGATGAGTGTGGGCCTTACAGCGATAAGGTCATAGCCATAGTGGAGGCCGACTCGAATCTCTTGGACCGTCTCACGGTGAAGGCAGAAGGAAATGCCCTTTGGGGCAAGCTCCGGGCGAGAGACGTGAGGACAGGCATGAAGGACCTGTTCGGCACCACGTCGGACTTGGAAACCATGTTCCGGCAGGCGGTCGATATTTCTGAAAAGGCGAAGACGATGAAGGTGCTGTTCCTCGCAGCTAATCCCTTGAACGAGGGGGGATTGAAAACCGATCGTGAGGCCAACGACCTCAAGGCACAACTTGCTACTGTACGAGACGCAAAGACGAGAGTTGAAGTCGAGCACGCCTGGGCGGTGCGGGTTGACCAAATCCAAATGGAAATCCTGAACACTCAACCCGACCTCATCCACTTCAGCGGTCACGGCAATGTCAACCTTCTGGTGTTCGAGGACGCGGAGGGAAGCGCGGTTGCCGTTTCGGGCGACGCGATTGCCCGACTGATCGGGCTTGTCGGGTCGGTGCGGTGTGTCGTGCTGAACTGCTGCTTCTCGGACTCGATCTCAAAACATATCCTGCCGCATGTAGAAGCTGTAGTTGGCTGCGATGATTCTATCGCCGATGAAGCTGCTATCATGTTTACGCGGGCGTTCTACCGGGCGCTGTCGCATGGCGTGACTTTCCAGCAGGCATTCAATCTAGCCAGGAACGAACTCGATCTGCACGGAAAGGAGTCTGAGTCTGAGAAGTACAAGCTTCTCTACGCACCTCCTCCTAGCGCATAATCCTTCGCTGGTTTGGTGCTCGTCCCTCGGAAATCCTGAAACTTCCTCCAAGCGGCTGTACCTGCGGTTCAAGCAGTCGTTCTTCTGCTCGCTAAGGTAAATACCCTTTTCTCGGCCCTGCTGGATTGACCCACACGCTGCTGGACCCAAGACTTGCAAGTGCTCAAAGGCGGCGAGTTAATCTCTGCAACCCGCCAGATTCGGACTTCTCAAGAAAGTCCTGGGTGCCGAAGTTCGTTGACAAGGAGTGATCTCAACGCTCGAACGACCATGCGCAAAAGAAAGGGGCCGCCCTCAGGCGGCCCCGTCGTCCATTCTTCTGTGCGGTAGCTTACCAGCCGTAGTCGTAGCCACCGTAGACAGGTGCGTAGCCGTAAGCCGGGGCATATCCGTAGCCACCGTAGTAGCCCACCGGGCGTCCGTAGCCATAGCCGCCGTAGCCATAAGAGTTGGCGGCAATCGCACCGGCTGCGAGGCCAGCGATGCCCAGGCCGATGGCGGCGCCCGGACCAATGCCGCGGCGGTAGCCGTAACCGCGATATCCATAGCCACCGTAGCCGCGACGGAAGCCTACACCGCGGTATCCGCCGAAGCCTCCACGGTAGCCGTAGCCGCCGTGATAGCCGCCGTAGCCGCCGCGCCATCCAGCTTCCGCCGGATTCACGGAAGCAGCCATCGAGCCGAGGCCGAGCATCGCGGCAGCGGTGAGAACGAGATGACCCTTACGCATGAAGCTTCCTTCGAAGATGCGATACACCGGTCCAACAGGGCCAGATGGAAGGGGTTCCGGTTACCTACCCTCGCCCGGTTGTCGCACGATCACCCGGAAAGACCCGCGGTGCTCTGGAAGGATGGTGATCGGCCTCTCGCGCTACTACATGGATGAGCCGTAGACGTGCGCGCGAGACCCGTCACTTGATCGTTGTCAGATCAGCATATTGGCGGATTGCCGCGACAGGTGCCCTCGTGGTTGCCGTGATCGTCAGCGGTGCCATTGCCCTTCCGCAGGCTACTTTCAGCGTTGGTCTCCTCGAAGGCGCGGGTGATCCCGTGCGATTGACGGAACTCCGTCTGCCATCGGTCATCACCGAACAGCGGATTGCCGCAGAGATCGACGACGCTTTAAGCAAGGGCGATAGCGATCTCGCCCGCAGCTTCCTCAATCTCGCCGATAGCCGTGGCTTGAAGGTCGATGCTGATCGCCGCGCAAGACTCGGAGCCTTGGTCACACCGTCCGAAAACCATTCCGGGGAGAAGTTCCTTGATGGTGTCACCTCCGGCTCTGCCGACACATGGTCGGGCATGGCAGGGGCGCTCACCGCTGACGTCGTCGGCATCAGTGACGTGCGTGACCTCTGGCAGGAGGGTGGCAAGCTGATCCAAGGCGAGCCCTACGACAAGGTCATCCTTGGCCTCTCAACGGCTGGCCTCGCGTTGACCGGCTTCACGGTCGCCGCCCTCTTACCGAGTGGCGGCAGCAGCATCGCGTCCAAGGCGCCTGCCGCTCGTGGATTGGGGCTGCTGAAGGCTACTCGCCGCGCGGGCCTGCTGTCGCGCGAACTAGCCGGAAAGCTCACCGGAATGGCTGCTTCGGCCATGGATACGGTCGCACTGAGGGAGGCCGTGGCGGCGGCCCGAGCCTTCGATCTGTCCGCGACTCGGCTGGCTGCTCAGAGGGCGATCCGCCCTGGAGCCCTTCGTACGATTTCCTCCATCGGGGACGATATGGTCGCGCTTGAAGCTCGGGTTGGTCAGCGAGGTGCGGCTCAGGCTCTTGGTGTCGCGCGAGATGTAGGAGAACTTGGTCGCGCTCGGCGCTTGGCCGAAGCCATGGGGGGCAGGACTCGGGCGGCGCTCAAGCTGCTCGGCTCGGCCGCGCTCGTCCTCGGGGATATTGCGGGACTGCTGCTTCAGGCCGTCTGGCTGGCTGCGGGTTGGATGGTGATGGCCGCATTCGCAGCGCGGCGGCTCGGACTGACGATGGGACGCATGTGCTGGGGACCTCCTCCAGTTCGGCGGGAAACATTCTGGTAATCATGGCTTCGTCGAATGCGAGTGGCATCCGATGAACCGCTGGGCGAACGAGAGTTGAACTTGATCGTTCCGCACATGCGTGCCGCGATGCTCTGCCGTCAGTAGGCAGAGAGCACCGCGGCATTTTAGAGGACTAAAATCTCGCGTCAGATCAGCCGAAGCGAACTGGCGGGCATCAAGTACATCTCGATGCGATTAGGCGAACCAGTATCATACCTATCGAGTGTTACGAGATCGTGATGCGCAATGATTTCATCAAGCATCTCTTCAAGCGCGTCAGAAAAATCGAGAGCGTCGGCTTTGTACAGGAAGCGGATGCAGACATTGTCGTCATAAACATTCATCTTCCACCGATCAGACTTGTGTCGTGCGGAGATGCAGGCTTGTCGCACCATCAACTGGACGACCTCGCCGAATGCAACACAATCAACGTTCGTCGAACGAATGCAATAAACATTTTTCATGACTTAAATAAAACTTCCTTTGCTGACCAAGCGTCAACAAAATCATCTTACTACTCCATCGATTAGGGTTCAATATTTTATACGCCCCACTCAGGCGAACATGAGCGGCGCCAATCAATCGAACGGTGCCTGCCGGGCGCAGAACGTTTGCGCAATCTCCGATCCGTGCCTTGTTTATTCATTGCACCGACGATCGACGGGTGTGGCGGGTGTCCATGTCTGATAACCCTCTTGTCCCAAAAACCCTGTCGT